>JAFWKC010000048.1 GCA_017514345.1 Eubacterium sp. | reverse complement strand
TAAATATTAAATCAAAAAACCGAGCATTGCTATTAAAACTTATCTATGATAATGGTGTCGTTCCTGCAAATTCAGCACTAATAAATAAAGTTTTTAAGGTCAAGGAAGTTGATTATAAAAACATTATTTTTATAGATAACGCACTCAAAAAGCTAAAAGATGCTGACTTAATTAAAATGATAAAAATCTATAATTATAAAGACAAGTGCTTAAATAACAAAAAAGATGCTTATGTAATTAGTAGGGATGGACGGATTTCACTTGAAAATTGTGCTGGAAAATTCGGTTTTTATTTATACAAAAAAGAAACGCCTGAGTACATCTCAAAAGATAGATATGATTTTTTTTGCCGCATTTCGACAGTGAATTTTTTATTTTCAAGCCTTTTAAAATCAAAATATTTCACCCGACATGAAGTTTTCTCGCTTTACGAAGAGCTTTATGGAGGCCAAGTGTCTGATGAATTTAAAAGCCTCCGATTTCACGGGGCTGTATTAACAGAGGCTGGCTTTGTTCCCGTTTACTATATTAAAAATAATAATATTATTTGTAATAATAGGAGCGAAAAAAAGTTTTTTAGTATTATTAATGACGATGCTGGCTTTATTACACATACGTTTTATAGGATTCTATTAGCTGATGATGAAAAGGTTTTAAAAAAACTCATACTTAACGAAAACCGTTACTATAACAGTAGTAGTAAAATGATTTTTAATAAAAACGAAAAAAACTCAAACACAAGAACTATGTTGTTTACTTTAAAGAGCAATAATAATGAAATTATCCCACTACTGCCTTGTTTTATTAAAGAGAAGGAAGCCTTTAACGAAGAAGTTAAATTAATATGTGAAAAAGAGGGTATGAATTATTTTTATGGGAGTGAAATTAAACATCCTATAACAGCAATTCCTCTACCTCTTCCTTTTTTGGAGACAATTAACAACTTTTATGTCGCATCATTAACCGATTCAAAAAATAGAGTCATTTATACATATTATAGTGTAGCGGCAACTTTGCTTTATGTTTTTTCCAATTTAGATAATATAGGAATTCGAGTTCTTGATGAAAAAATGCTGTCGTTGCCATAGACAACGACAGCTGAGTATTATTGCAGATTTATTTCTCTTTTGTCGATGAATTAAGCATTTTTAAGTATTCAATAAGCTCTGTTTGCCCCTCCTTCGTGCTTAAATAATAATCTAAGCCGTTTGACAACAGTTTAAAATACATGTGCCTTGGATCTGTTGTAATAAAATCATGCAACAATCGCATTAAAATGCTTATTGGTGATTTGGTGATGTTTATCGCTGATGTTTCGCAAACCATGCTGTCATTCATTTTTTCAACAAAATATGAATCTGTTAAATCCAAAAGATCATCATAAACGCTTTCGTTGTCATTTATTAAACAAACGCAATAAACAGAGTCATATTCATTAAAGCAACATTTATCAGATAAAAATTTTATCTCTTTCTCGTTATAATCTGAAAAGAATAATAAAACAATTTGAACCAAACCCTCTGTTGGACTTATGCCCCGAACCGCAAAAGACCAGGCGCCAGAATCGGTTTTTGTTGTCCAGATGATTCTTTGGAAAATAAAATCGTTGTATGCAGTAAAACTGTTGAAAAGCTTTAAAATTGCATCTTTTTCGTAGCAAACGAATTTTAATAAATCGTCAAAGAATTTAACTGATATTAAAAAATCATATGCATCTTCATATAGGGTGTCATTATTACTCATTTTTGTTCCTCCTTCTACGCTGCGATCTTTAATAGATCGTCCACATCAATTATTATAGTTTTTTTGCTTTTATATTTTTTTATTTTAAAAATATACGGCTCAAGTAATTTTTCAACATAAGACCGTAGTCCGCGTGCGCCAACATTCCTTTCATAAGCCATACAAGCGATTTTTTGAATTGCAAAATCTGTAAATATAAGGTCAATGTTATAAGCATTAAACAATTGTTTATATTGCTCGATTATGGCTCCTTTGGGCTCCGTAAGAATGTGTTTTAGCGCGTTAACATCTAATTGCTCAACTTGTGCAACAATTGGCGTACGACCAACAAATTCAGGAATCAAACCATATTCAATTAAACCCTCTGGTGTTACTTCCGAAGAATTTTGCCTTTTTATCACAGAGTTAAAACCTATGCTTTTTTCTTCCTTTAAGCCCATTGTCAGGCCTTCAAAAGCGCCACTGAAAATAAAAAGAATGTCATCGGTGTTAATAAGTATATTTTCACCATTTGGATGTTTTCTCCCACCTTCGAGAGGAACATTTATATCAGCTCCGTCGATCATTTTTAATAACGCCTGCTGAACACCTTCGCCTCCTACGTCCCGTGTTATTGAATTATTGACTCCAGTTTTTCTGGCGATTTTATCAATTTCATCAATATATACTATTCCATACTCTGTGAGAGAAATGTCCATTCCAGAATCTTCATAGAGCCTTCGCAACACATTTTCAACATCATCACCTACATAACCAGATTCGGTTAAAGAGGTAGCTGAATTAATTGAAACCGGAACGCCTGCAATTTCGGCTAAAGTTTCAACAAGAAGTGTCTTTCCGCAACCTGTTGGACCAACAAGAATAACATTTGATTTACTTAAATTAAGCTCAGGATGTGTGCATCTGAACAAGTGTTGGTAGAGGGCTACCGAGAGAGTACGTTTGGCGGCTTCTTGCCCTATAACATACTCATCGAGTTGTGCTTTTATTTCATATGGAAACATTTCTTTTGGGGTTGAATAAAGAAAACTATTCATCGAATCGATGTACTTTCTGTAGCAGGACAAGCAAACAGGCTCGCCATTAATTTGCGATGGTAATGGAAGTTCGTTATACTCCTCTCCGCACTTTGAACATCTTAATATCTTTTTCATTATAATTATCCTTTCTGATGACAAATTCTTATAATAAACTATCCTCCTTTTTCTTCTTTTTTCTGTCATCGCTTGTATATAGTAAATGACAGTAAAAAAGAACACGATTTCTTTAAAAAAACAAGTATTTTCTTACACTCTGTTGTTTGTGTAAATCTGATACAAGGTGTATTTCGTCAAAAAGCAAAACAAAATATTAATACTTTAAATAAAAAATTCATAATCACTCTATAACAAATTAATAGAAATGAGGTAAAATATATGATATATAAATTGAACGATTACTCGTTTTCATTGGACGAGTTAAAACAACTCAATGAAGAAATTGAAAGATTTTGTAATAACTCAGAAAAACTAATTGATGAAAATATACTATTTTTAGATATCGCAAGTGTTCAAAAAATAACAGGATGGTCGAAAAAGACTGTAGAAGACTTGTTCAATCATCCTGATTTTCCTTGCACAGATTTAGGAAAAAGAAAACTTGTGTTAAAGGTAGCGTTTATTAAGTTTTTTATGCAAAGGCGCTGCCGTGATGAAAAAGATTATTGGCATTTTGTTGCATAGTGAACCTTGAAAATTAAATATATCGAGGTAATGCTATGATTAAAGAAAAGCGAAACGCCAATGGCGAAGGTAGTATGTATTTTGACGAAGGTCGAAAAAAATGGAGAATGCAGATTTCATTTCGTTTATCTGACGGAAAACTAAGGCGCAAAAGTTTTAGCGGAGACACTAAAACAGAGGTACGCAACCAGAAAAAGCAGTTTGAACGAGAGCTTGCATTAAATAAGGTTGTAGTACCATCAACGCTCACTATTCCTGATTTATTGAACGAGGATATAGAATACGATTATGAGAACGGGATAATTAAAGATGACGCATATATTCGAAGGGTTTTTACCAATCAGATTATTGAACGCTCTGAAATCGGACAAATACCGATTTCAAAACTCACCGATGAAGAAATAAAACAATTTCTAATAAATATAAAAAGCCACTATTCAAATAGCGTTATCAGTAAGGTTTACAGTGCTTTAAGCAAGGCGTATAAGCTTGCAATCAATAAAAACATTGTTTACTACAATCCGATTAACTCCACAAATATTAAAAAGCCCAAGTCTTATCGGAAAGATACAAAGGTAACAGCGTTTACCATAGACGAACAAAACGCGTTTATAGAACAATTAAAAGAAAAACGTTTTCAAACCGACTATATTGATTACGACTCAATGCTTTTAATAGAGCTGTTTGCTGGTTTAAGAATGGGAGAAGTCTCAGCATTAACCCCTGAGGATATTAATTTAAAACAAAACTTTATTCGCGTTGCTAAAACAATAACGCGTGATAAAGAATATCATCCTGTTGTTGGAGATACCACAAAAACCGAAAATGGGGAGCGTACTATACCCATCAATCCTTTATTAAAGCCAGTTCTCGAAGCTGTTTTGAAAAATGTTACTCCAAATAAAGACGGATTAATATTCTATAATAAAAAAATGGACAGACCCGTTTCAACTCAGCAGGTAAACGACTACTTTAAGCGTGTTTGTGAAAAAGCTGAAATTGAACCTAAGGGCGGTCAACACTTGTTGCGCCACACATTTGCCACAAGGTGTATAGAATCTGGCGTGCCCGCTGAAGTATTAATGCGATGGATGGGACACAAGGACATTTCTGTCACAGTAAACAAATACTGTGATGTCTTTAAAAAATTTCAAAACAAAGAAATGGAAAAGTTTACTAACTACTGTAACCATAATCTTGTTGCACCAAAATCGCACCAAAACGATAATTCTTTAACTACATAAAGCTCAAAAATGGCTTAAACACACGGTTTTCAGGACACAAGCATAGTGTTTGCGTCCTGTCCGGGTCACCAAATGAAAACAGACACCTTCACGGTGTCTGTTTTTATTTCATTTGGGCAGGATGGGAATTGAAACGAAACTCCGTTTGTCGCCGCGCAAGTGGGCGAGAAGCGGGAGAAACAGTCCAGTGGACTGTTTCGTAGTTGAGAGGAAATTCCCGTCCGTGTCATATATACAGCTTAATAATGAATTGCTATTTAACCGTTACCTTAATTCTCTTGCAAATGCCGTTTTGTGCATACGCGTAAACGTAGCAGGTTCCCTTTTTGATGCCTTTGATTACGCCCTTTTTGTTGACGGTTGCAATCTTATTATTGGTTGATTCATAGAGAATTGAGCGGTGCTGTTTAACCTTAAGCTTTGCAGATGCAGGCTTTGCTTTCGCTTTAAGCTTAAAGGTTTTCTTCGCTTTAACGCTGACTTTGTCCTTCTTTGCGGCGGTTGTCAGCTGCTTTGAGTTTCCAACCTTTCCGCCTAATGTAGCAACGTGAACTGTCTTTGAGGTCGATACTACGTTTCCCTTGCTGTCAAGAGCGACAACAATAAACTTGTAGTAGGTTCCTTTTTTAACTGCGGTGTTGCCGATTTTCTTAATCGTTATTGAGCTTGACTTTGTCTGCGCCTGCTTAACATAGCGGTTTCCTTTTCCGCATTTGTTTCCGTATATTACAAAACGTACTGCGCTCGGCGCTTTCTTCCACGAAAGCTTGATGCTATTCTTTGTTGCTTTCGCCGCCTTAAGCTGAAGTGTTGAGAATACCGTTCCTGCAGGGTCGCTTTCTGAGGAATAATTAACCAAAAAGCTGTCGGCAACACTTTCTGAGGCGCCTGCGCCGAGAGCGGTTCCGTCAACGCCCTTTTGTTCTGCTGTGTTGCTGCTGTTTGCGTTTGTGCCGTTCTGCTGATTGCTTCCTGTCGAGCCGCCGCCCTGCTGAGTTCCCGCTGAGTTGCTGCCGCTACCTGGCTTTACCGAAGTCAAGCTGTACGGGTCGTCTGTATATTTGAGCAGTATTTCTGGGTCGCCTGCCTGACGCTGATTGTTTGTGTCGGTAACGTACTTAATTATCTTATCGTTATCGCTTTTTGTATAAATTGTTACCTGCTTCGGGTTTATGCTTCCGCCTGTGGTCTGAGCAATTTTCGGGTCTGACGAGCCTCCCGTTGTCAGCACGGCATTAGACTCAAGATAATAATTTGTAAGATTGGAACAGCCTGCAAAGGCGTCGCCACCAACATATTCAACGCTACCTGCGATTGCAACCTCGGTAAGCGAAGTGCAGTTTACGAAAGCGTTGCCCGAAACAGCTTCGTATCCGTTGGGAATGGCAACCTTAGTTACCTGATTTGATGGAAATACAGAGCTTGTTCCGCCGCCTGCAATATATGATGTGCCGCTGATTGCGGGATATGTTTTGCCGTCAATAACAAGCGATTTCGGTTTTGGCAGCTCTACCTCCGTCGCCGTGCCCTTGTATTCAACTAAAAATACGCTGTGAAGCTCGTTTGAGCCGTCGGTATAGACGTCATAAACAAAGCCGTCCTGTTCTACCCTATAGGGCTCGCCCGCAGCGAAAGTCGTCATATCAAGCGGCATAATTAACAATACCGCCATAAGTATTATAGCAATTAATGAACGCTTTTTACTGATTGTTTTCATAATAGTTACTTCCTTTCGATTTTGCCTTTTTCCATAAAAGCCATAACGCTTTGCGTCGGGCTTGTGTTAAAAAAGTATATCACAACAATATAGTTAATTCAAGAGGCGCCGTTATCCATTCTTACTGGATTTGTGCGTTTTGAAGACAGCTTTATTATTTGTTCTATCATCTTTTTATTTCGATGTACTTCACTATCAGCACGCCGATACCTTTGCTGACAAGCGTACAGAATATGGTAGTAAAAAGCACATTTAATACGTTTGACCTAATGCCGTCAAGATTTGAAATGGAAAACGTCAGCTGTCCCGACTTATACTGCATATACCAGAACAGCGCGCCGAAGGATATGGGGACAATAAAGCTGAACAGACGCAAAAGCACGCTGTATCTGTTCTTGCGTGAAAGCGCACTCAGCACGCCGCCCGCTATGCTGCCGATAACAAAAACAATCCAAATCATCTTGCACCTCGTTTTTTACTTTATTATGTGCTTTGTGCGCTATTTTACTTTTATAACAAGCTTTACTGTTTTCGTTGCCTTTTTGGTGGTTTTGTCACCTGACGCAGTAACGCTTACCTTGATTTTATAATTACCCTTTTTGAGTCCCTTTTTGACGGTAATGTTTCCGTTCTTTGAGTTTACGGTAATATTTTTGTTGCCACTCTTCTTTTTGTAGGTAACCTTGCCGACGGGATTTGTCAGGGTGATTGCGTTTTTGCGCGCATCGGGTCAGCCGCAAACACAGTAAGGTCAAGACCTGCAGATACTGACAGCATCATAAGAGCTGATAGAATTATTGAAATAACTCTTTTATATGTTTTCATAAAAACTCTCCTTCAAAAATAGAATTAACCAATTATATTTTACCATTCAATTGAAATCAAGTCAACAACACAGCACTTGCAATAAACGGCAAAATAATTTATACTATGCTTTGAGGAGTGATTTTTTGAAAAACAAAAGGGTTAAAAAAACATTTATCGTTATCGGCTGGGTGCTGCTTGCGGTTTTCGTTTTTGTTTTGATTGGCAATTTCAGATATTGCTATAAATACTTCAAGTCGGTATCCGAGTATGATATTTCGCGCGTGGAAACGACTGACGAAATAACGGCGATGAGCGTTAATCTTCGCACCTGGAGCCCGCTTGATATCGGCAAGCGAAGCTGGTTTTACAGAGCAGATTTGCAAATAAGCAACATCAATAATAACGCGCCCGATATCATCGGCTTTCAGGAAGCCACAGCTATGCATTATAAGTTTTTGACCGACGCGCTGCTGGGATATGACAACGTTATTCAGTACCGCAATGACGGAATTTTTTCCGAGGCGTGTCCGATATTTTATCGTAGCGACAGATTTGAGCTTAAGGACAAGGGCTCCTTCTGGCTCAGCGAAACGCCTGAGGTTATGAGCAAGGACTGGGGCTCGGCGTGCTACCGTATATGCTCGTACGTCGTGCTGACGGATAAAAGCAGCAAGCAGGATTTTGTCGTTTTTAACACTCACCTTGACCACATCAGCGACGAGGCGCGGATTAACGGAATTAACGTCGTGCTTGACAAAATTCAGCAGTTTGGCTCCCTGCCGAGCATAATTATGGGCGACTTCAACGCCGACGAGTCAAGCGAAACGTACAAGGCAGCGACAGAGCTTTTCCTCGACGCAAAGTACCAGACGGAAAACACCGTCAAGGGCGCTACGTACCAATCCTGGGGCAGGCACCTTGACGATGAAAACATCGACTATTTTATGATTTCAAAAAAAGGAATTAAGGTCAGCGAATACAAGATTATCACTACTACATATCAGGACGTTTACCCGAGCGACCATTTTCCGATAAAACTGAAATTCACACTTGAAAAATAATCACAGGAGAAACAGTATGGCAGAATTTAAGGTAATAGAAATAAAAAAATCAGTATTTGAAAACAACGACCGCGAGGCTGACAAGCTACGCGAAGGGTTAAAGAAGGACAAAACGTTTCTGCTAAACCTGATGTCCTCACCTGGAAGCGGCAAAACTACGACGCTGAAACAGACTATCGCGCGACTTAAGGACGAATACAAGATGGGCGTTATGGAGGCTGACATCGACAGCGACGTTGACGCAAGAACTATCGCCGACACGGGCGTTCAGTCAATTCAGCTTCACACGGGCGGAATGTGCCACCTTGACGCGGGAATGACAAAGCAGGGACTTGATAACATCAACGCCGACGATTTTGATTTTATCGTGCTTGAAAACGTCGGCAACCTCGTCTGCCCCGCCGAATTTGACACGGGCGCAAGCAAAAACGCGATGATTCTTTCCGTTCCCGAGGGCGACGACAAGCCTCTTAAATACCCGCTTATGTTCACAATCAGCGATGCGGTTATCATCAACAAAATTGATACAAAAGGCGTATTTGATTTTGACGACGACGCAGTTGTTGAGCGTATCAAAAAGCTCAACCCGAAGGCTGAAATCTTTTTCCTTTCGGCAAAAACTGGCGAAGGCGTTGACGCGTGGTGCGACTGGCTGAGAAAAGAAATCAACGAGTGGAATAAATAATTGTACAACAAAAAAGAGTTGTCTTAGCGACAACTCTTTTTTGTTTTTCTTTATTCAGCTTTGCTCGGTTTGCTCTGCGTTCTCTGCCTCTGCTTTGGGGACAGGGTTCTTTTTGTTTTTGAAAACGAAAAGCTTTGAAAAAACGTAGTTAAGTACGATTACGATAACCGAAACAGAAATCTTTGAGCACATTCCCTCCGTTGACAAAATGCCAGTGATTTTTTCGGGAAGCGCTATCGGGAAAGCCTTGATGATGTTGACAAAAAACGTATCAATGCCGACTTTTACAAAGCCTGGAACAAGGAACACCTCGAGCGCGCCCGTAAATGCGCGGGACGAAAGGAAGCCGATAAATTCCTTTGTTGCGAGCTTTGGCTCCCAGCTTTTTGACTCGAACACCCACAGCTTGTTTATTACAAACGCAAACAGGAAGGCGACAACCCAGCTCAGCAGGCTCGAAATAAATACCGAGCAATGCAGAAGGTTTTTGAAAACGGGGTACGCGCCCCAGCTTATGATTGTTGTAAGAACGCCTGCAATCAGGTACGTTACAATTTCTCTGACTTTATCGTTTTTGAATATCTTTTTCATAACAAAATTCCCCTGTGTTATTACATATTATAATATCATACGGCCTTATAAAAGTCAACAAAGGCTGATTATCAGCTCTGCCGCGAACACGGCGCACGAAGCGCCGATAGCAACTGTTAGAAGTCCTTTTTTGAAGTACCCGAGCACGAGCGCTACTGCTACTCCCGCCGCCGCGGTGACAATATGATTTGTCGCGAAAAATACTGCGGGAACGGTCATAACGCTGAGCACGGCGTACGGCATATAGTACAAAAACGAAAGTATAAACGTGTTTTCAATTTTCTTTTTTATTGCGATAAGCGGAACGGCGCGCACAAGATACGTCACCGCCGCCATTGTGAAAAGATAAGGAAGAAATGCGTTAAAGCTCATCAGTAGCGCCCTCCTTTTCTGTATCAATCGGGTGAAGAACGGCAGCTATAGCGCTTGCGATTACAGAGCAGATAATGATAACAAAGCCCGTCTGCACCTTTGACAAAAGCGGAACAAAACGAAACGCACAGCTAAGCGCAATCGCAATAACGACGCACATCAATACGTTTTTGTCGTCCTTCGCCGCGGGTACTACAATCGCGATAAACATACCGTAAATCGCAACGCCGAGCGCCGAAATAACAAGCTCGGGAAGCACGCTTCCTGCGACGGCGCCGATAACCGTGCCGAGCGACCAGCCGATATACGGCGTTAGTATTAGACCGAACATATACGTACGTCCGACCTCTTTTTTCGAGGACGCGACGGCGAACACCTCGTCGGTGTTGATAAAAGCAATAATAAATCTGTCAAAAAGCGTAACGCTGCTGTCGAGCTTCTGCGACAGCGAAACGCTCATAAGCGCATAGCGAAGATTAATAACGAGCTGTGACAGCGCAAGCTCAAAAAGCGTTCCGCCCGACACCATAATCGGCACCGCCGCAAGCTGTCCAGCTGAGGTTACGTTAGTCATCGAAATCAGAAGCGCTTCTATCGAGGTCAGACCGTTGGACACAGAAAAAATACCAAATGCAAAGGCTACCGACAAGTAGCCGAGGCAAATTGGTATTCCGTCAACAATTCCTTTTGCAAATGTGTTTTCCCTGATGTGCTGCTCTTTCATAATAATCAGTATATCATATATGTTCACAGCGGGCAAGGGCGTTTTATGATATTTCCTTTATATCGGCTGACGTGCGCTCGGACGTAAAGCCTCTGCCGCGCACTTCCTTGATTTTCGTAATCGTAATGAACGCTTCGGGGTCGGTGTTACGAACGATTTCGTTTGCGTAGTACAGCTTGCGCGTCGGTATTACGCAAACGACTGCCATTTCCTTTTCGCCGAGCGCGCCCGTCTGGATATAGCTGAGCGTTACGCCTGCCTTTAGCTCCTTTAAGAATCTGAGTCTGATTTCCCTGTACCTTGGCGACACGACGAAAACCTGCAGCTGCGACTGACCGTAAAGAAGCGCCTTGTCGAGCATAAAGCTTTCGAGCGCGATAACTACAATTCCGAGCATTATCTGTTCGGGCGCGTTTATGGCTGCCTGCGCGCCGATTACGGAAAAATCAAAAACGTAAACGAATACCGCAACGGGCTTGTGAAAAAGCTTTGCGGCAACGAGATTTGCAATATCCATTCCGCCCGTTGACGAGCCGACGCGCATCACAAGCCCGATTGCAAGCCCCATCAGCACGCCAGCAAACAGCGCCGACAGCAGAGGGTTGTCCGTAAAGCTGTCGACGTTCGGTATTTTTTGCATAAGCGCAAGGAACGACGGATAAAGCAGCGTGCTTGCAATACTTGAAAAAAACAGCTTTTTTCCTATAATTAATAAGCCTATAAATAGAAGAATTGTATTAAGCACGAAAACGGTAAGCGCCGTATTTACACCGAAAAGTCTGTTGAGCATTATCGCAATTCCCGTCGTGCCGCCCATTACTATGTCGTGCGGCATAATGAACGCCGTTACTGCAAATGCAAGAAGCGCGTTGCCAAAAAGAATAAAAATTGACATAACGGCATACGTTTTGAAATCCTTTTTGATGTTTTTCATACAGCCTCGCTCCGATTATTTCGTTATGTCAATAGTATTTAACGACAATTCATTTTAATACGGAAATAAAAAAACAGCACCATAGAAAAATCTATGATGCTGAAAATTATTATGCCCAGGGGTCCTGCGACTGCGGCTGTCTTATGTCGGCAAGGAAGGTGTGCTCCCAAAGGAACCACTCGTCCGTGCTCGGCTTGTGACGGAGCGTCACGGGTCGCAGACTGTCTGCTCCCGAGGATTTCAGATAAAGCGTTGCGTAATCGTCGTTCTGGTACGAATACGGATTGTCGCTCACCTCGATTTTGTACGGTGCGGGCGGAACGGTATAATCGTTTGCCACGCTCGTTCCCTCAAAATATGAGCGGACAACGTACATTTTTCCGCCGAGCCTGTCGCGCAGAAACTGAATTTCAAACGGTGAAAGCGGACGCGGCCCTTTGATGTAATTCATCATTTCGATTGTTGCGTCGCGGTCGTTTTCGTAATTCATAAGCACGGCAACCGAAAGCGCCGCCATTTTGAACGGCGACTTAAAGCAGTCAGCGGACATCGCCTTTAGCTCGTCAACGTTTTTCGGGAGCGTGTCAAAGGTAATAATCTCTGTTTTATTCATCAGAATTTACCTCCGCCGCCGCCGTGCGTTGAGCCAGAGGACGAGGTATGAGTCGAGCTTCCGCCGCCGCTTGAGCTATCGCTTTTCGCCGTCTTTGATACGTTTGAATACAGGAAGTGCTCGTAGCTCTGGGTTACGTTAAGGCTTCCGTCAACGAGATAGTTAGCCGCGCTGCGGTTAAACTGAACGGGCTTGTAGCTCTTCTTAACGCCCGAAATAACCACAAGCGCAATAACGAGCATAACAATAAGCGAAATTGCTACGCCCTTAAAGTTTTCCTTTGTAGCCTGGCTTCCGATTGTTTCGCCGTATTCATTAGTGTATTTATTGTTCGTGTCGTAAGGCTTGTTCGTTTTAGCCTCGTTGTAGAACTGCTGAACTATGTTAGCAAATTTATTGAAAGCAACTACGTAATCGCCGTTGCTAAGACTGCCAACGCACTCGGACTCAATAACCTTGATGCCGTAATCGGTAATGCAGGTTATTGCATATCCCTTTGTTGAAACGTGCCAGTCGCGGTCCTCCATACTAACGAGGAAAAGGCAGCCGTCGTCGGCATAGCCGTTGTAATCATAATAATCGTCGGCGTACGCTTCGGCAGTTTTTCCGTCAAGCGTGTTTGTCGTAACTACGACAACGTCCATACCGATAGTTGCGCTGAGAGCTGCATATTCTGCTTCAAGCTCCTCTTCGTTAGCGTCAAAAATAATATCTGCGTTATCAACAACGTAATCCTTGCCTTCGGCAAAAGCGGAAAACGGCACGGACATTACAAGCACGCATATGAGTGCAAAAATTAATGATAATTTTTTCATACCGTTTACCTCCTTAGAAAAAGTCAAACAATCTGCCGATAGCAAAAATAAGCGGCGTGCCGATTGCTGTTACTGCTGCAAAAAGGCCCGCAAGCTTTGCCTTGCTGACAGGAATGTTGCCGACAATTTTACCAGTCTGACCGTTCATACCGAAGGTGAGCGTTTCGCCCTTGTAGCTTGTATTAAGAATCCATACTGGATAAAGAGCGTATTTCGCAACACCGTTTGAGGTCTGAACGTAGCTGTCCTTTGTGGTAACCGTTTCAAAGCCCGAAACGGTGCTTCTGAGCGCGTCCTCACAGCTTGCCTTAACTCGCTGATTAGCTCTGTCAATGCTCTGCTCCATAGTAACGTCGTACTTGTCAGCAAGATAGCCTGCAAGATACGCCGTCTGGAAATCAGTAGCGTCGTTAAAGTTGAACGGCTCAATGCTTTCCATAAGGTCGTCGGGCATTTTGCTCGAGCCGTCAACGGGGATGTTCTGGAAGCTCATATTACCAGCTCTGAAAACATCATAGTGGCTCGTTTCGGTGTATTCGTATTTGCTGTCGCTCCAATGACGTGTGCGCGTTGCATCATATGAAACGCTTGCGTTAGCGTCACTGTCAAACAGCCAGAACGGAACGTAAATTCCCTTAACCTCGTCAAGTCTGTTTTCACTCTTGAAGGTGTTGGGCGCAAATTTTTTCTTTGCAACGTATGCCTTGAGCGCGTCCTTTGCGCCCTTCTTGTCATACTTAAATGGGATTACAAAATCAGGCTTAAGGTCGCCCGAAAGTCTGCCCGACATAACAACAGGGTTGTTACAGTATGGGCAGGAGGTAGCCGCCGTGTTTGCGTCGCCGACAATCTGTCCGCCGCAGGATTTGCAGACAAACACAGACATTCCGTCGCTTTCGCTCCACTCAGCCTCTCCGCACGAGGAGTCCCACTTGAACTCGTCGGGCTGCATTTCGTCAAGACGCGAGTCCATATTTTTCAGAGTTTCAACGTCGAATTCGCTGTCACAATACGGACATTTCATCTTCTGTGTGGCGGTGTCAAATTCTATCGCGCCGCCGCAGTTCGGACATTTATATTCGAATAAATCGGACATATTTTTCTCCTTGTAAATTTTAGTGTGAACGATGCGGTCCAGAGCCTTTTACTCTAAGACCACACCGTTAATCTGCCTATAATTTAGCGCGGCTTGCCGCAGTTTGTGCAGAATTTTCCGTGGTTTTCTGTGCCGCAGTCAGGGCAGAACCACTTGTCGCTTGCTGGTGCAGGAGCTGGTGCAGGCTTTCCGCAGTTTGTACAGAACTTACCTGTGTTCTGTGCTCCGCATTCACAGGTCCAGCCGCCTGCTGCAGGAGCCTGCTGCTGTGGCTGTGCCTGAGGCTGTTGCTGCTGAGGCTGCTGCTGACCCATAGCAAAGAGATTCTGTGCCTGGCCCATTCCGCCGCCTGCGTTCATAGCCATACCCATACCGATAAAGCCGTTCATAGCGCCGCCTTCGTTTGCTGCTGCAGCCCTCATAGCGTCTGCCTGAGCGCCGACGAGCGTTGCGCCTGCCATAGTAGGATCGCGCATAATTGCAGTTCTCTGTGCCTGCTTGATAAGCTCTGCGTCTTCCTCTGGAAGCGTAATCGGGTTAAGCGCAATTGATACTACCGAAAGGCCGCGAAGCTGTGACCACTTGCTTGTAAGTGCCTGGTTCATAGCAACCTCGAGCTCGCTTGAGTGCGAAGCTAACTGATTAGGTCTGATTTCAAGCTCGCTGAGCTGACCGAAAGCTGGCTGAAGCGCGCTGACAAATTCAGTTTTGAGCTGATTGTCGATTTCTTCGCGCGTATATTCCTGCTCAATATTACCGCATACGTTCGTATAGAAAAGAAGCGGGTCAGTAATCTTGTATGAGTAAATACCACTGCAGCGGATAGAAACGTCGATATCAAGACCGATATTCTTGTCAACAACTCTGAACGGAATCGGGTTTGGAGTGCCGAATTTATTATCAACAAGCTCTTTCGTGTTGAAGTAATAAACGCGCTGGTCCTTAGCCGTGTCGCCACCGAAGGTGAAACGCTTACCGATTGTCTGGAACGTCTTTTTGATGTTTTCGCCTAAGCTGCCGTAGAAGATTGAAGGCTCGGTTGAGGTATCGTATGTAAATTCGCCTGGCTCGGCGCAAACCTCAACGATTTTGCCCTGCTCAACAATAATCATACACTGGCCGTCTGCTACTGCAACGATAGAGCCGTTAGAAATGATATTGTCGTTGCCCTTTGTGTTTGATGTGCGCGAGGTTGTTCTTTTCTGTCCTTTGACAACAAGAACGTCCTTGTCGATAGCGTCGCAGTAGAAAAATTCTCTCCACTGGTCAGCTGTTGCGCCGCCGAGTGCGCCGACGCCTGCTTTAATAAGTCCCATAATTTTACTCCTTTCGAACTTATAAAATTTTTGATTGAACTCATTTTAATTATATATTATTCCAATTAATTTTTCAACGAAACAACGCCCTGTGTTTTGCACAAATTGAGAAGCGTTTTTTTGTGCAAAACGGCTAAATATGTCGATTTTTAAAGAAATCTAAGTGTTTTTCATTTAATGGTGCGCGTCATTATTACGACGTTCTGCATAGTCCATTATCGGTAGAATATTAAATTTTGTTTATAATTATTGAATTCTATTGATTTTAGATTTATGATATGCAAAAATAAATTAAGAAAACATATCGCCGAAACAAAAGGGGTGATAACGTGAAAAGCAATATGATAAAACGCTTGCGCCTTGATGTGCCGACAGTAATTGCTACACTGCTTTCGCTTGCGTTTTTGCTGTGGCTGTTTTATGACACCACGGGTCGGTATATTGTAAACGGTCAGAGGCTCAGTCTTTTCGACCTGGAAGAAGGCGTGCCCGAATTATTTATAGCAACGGTTATATTGTTGGCTCTTTCGCTCGTGTTTCATATGAGCAAGAGGAAAAGAACGCCCGAGCTCGTTTTCTTTTCTATTTATTTTGTTGTTCTCGGCTCGTTTGAACTATATATACTTGAGCTTTTGGTTGACGATATGCAGTCGCTGATTTTAACGTTTGTATGCGCCGTGCCGTTAGTGACTATTGCTATAGGCTATGCCATCTGTATTTTACCGCTCGCGTTCGCGCTTTACGACGTAGTAAAGGAGCACAAAACCGCTTTTTTGAAAATCGTCATAACCGTTATGGCGTTCGCCGTTGCGGTAATTATTTTATTGTGCGCGCTCGTTTCGTTAATGTTCGGAGATTTTTCCTTTTTTTCTCTGCTTGCACCTGCAGCCATAATAAGCGCGTGGTGGAAGCTTTCCTGTCTTCTTCGCGAATTTGAAATACACGAATAACAATACATATAGACTAAGCCGTTCTCGCAATAGTGAGCTTTAAAGCTAAATTTTTGATAAAAAACGCATCGTTTTAGGACATTAGTAAAGCATAATTATATTGATAGGTGATATTATGAAAAAGCAACACCGAACAAGGTTTGCGCTGTTAATGCTATTAACCCTCGTTGTAGCAGTTGCATTAATTGTGATTAACCTTTGCACAAACAGTGAAGGTTTGATGAAGGCGCATATCAGTCACAAGTACGGAATTGACGAGAATAAAATAACTGTGCTTGAATACAAGCCTTCTCATTTTGATACAGATTTTGGATTTTTAGGCTTGGACGCATCGAATACAATTAATTATATCAATCGTAAATGGCAATGCGAATACGAGGGCAGACAGTTTGTTGTTGAATATTTCAATCTTAAATATATGGACGATTACCAGCTGGAGGACATTTTTAACTGGTGTACTGAGTATCTACAAGAAAACTATGACAAGGACATTGTTGGCGTTAAGGTTTACTCGGACATAATCTACCACTCGCCGAAATATGATTTTGATTATGCTTTACCTTGGGGACCAAACAAAGTTTTTAATAAAAATGATGCAAAAGCCATACTTGGAACAATGAGCAAAATAAACTTTCAACAGGGGGACGCTGGTTTAAGTGTGTTCTATGAAGCGAAGGATTTGGATTTTTATGCAAAATTTGATAGCTTAGGATGGAACCGTACAGAAAATGAAAACTATTATTCTTTTAAAAGCAAAAAAGAAAAACTGCTGTCACATTACGGAAAATGTAACATTATTGTAATAGATAACGTTAAGTTTAGCAGAAGCGACATTGGAATTGTTTTCACGCATAATCGACAACCTATTATTTCAACAACGGATAATAAATATGTGTTTAATAAACATGAGGAATCTTAGAATACTTTAAAAAGGATAGGAATTATTATTTTAGAACAGAAATATTGACTAAATGCGAAAATGCTTTTATAATGTAATCAGTATATTATAGGAGAGTTGTTATGAAAAGCATCGATAAGCGGCGAATTGCTGAATACTTAGTCGGTATTGTTATAATCGCAGGCGTGCTTTTTGTTGCGCTAAATACGTCAGAGGCAAAGAAGCTTGTCAGCTACGTGCTTACAATACTTACACCGTTTATTTATGGCTTTTGTATAGCGTACGTGCTCAATCTTTTAGTAAAACAAATCGAGCCTTTGTTTAACAAGCTTGATAAAAAGCGCGGCAAAGAATCTAAACCGAAAACAAAAAGAGTATGGGCGATAATTCTTTCTTTACTCGTTTTCGTACTGTTTGCGGCGCTGACAATAGGAATGATTATTCCAAATCTTAAGAACACGATTTCAAGCCTGTACAAGCAGGCGCCTGAGCTTTGGGATAAGGTTTTAGCGTTCCTTGACAGCTTTAAGCTCAAACAGCCAAAGCTTGAACCGATTATCACAAAGCTTGAAACGAGCATCGGCTCTTACTTTGATAAGCTGACGGGCTGGTTTAAGAACAACTGGTCTGACCTCGTTACCTCGGCGCTGTCAAAGCTCAAGAGCGCAGGAAATGTTGTTGTTAACCTTGCACTCGGCGCAGTTATCGCGTTTGGTATGCTGCTTTACAAGGAGTTGCTTGTACGCGAGGTGTATATGATTATGCGCCGCCTTCTTCCAACGAAGTATTACGGTTATTTCTGCTACGTACAGGGCCTTGCAAACAAAAAGTTCCAGATTTTCCTAAAATACAACGTTATTCAGGCGTTAATTACGGGCGCAGGTACGCTGCTGTTTATGCTTGTAACAAATATGCCGTACAAGATTTCAATTACGCTTCTGATAACGGTAACTCAGCTTATCCCGATTATCGGTGCGATTGTCGGTACGGTTGTGTCGGCAATACTGATTGCGGCAGTAAGCCCGATAAAAGCTATTGTTTTCGTCGTGCTGTGCATCCTTGTTCAGCAGCTTGTAGAAAAGCTGATTAATCCTCACCTTATGGGTAAGGAGCTTGAAATGCCTGGACTTCTCACGTTTATCGTTATCTGTCTTGGCGGCAAGCAGTTCGGACTCGTCGGTCTTATCTGCGCCGTTCCCGTCGTGTCAATATTCTATGATATTTATACGCTGAAAATCAGACCTAAATTAAAGGCAAAGGATAAATAATAAGCTCGCTTATAAGCTTGAAGCAAAATGCGGATGACGACGTCATCCGCATTTTAATTTACTTCGTTGGAACAATTTTGTCCTTGCCGCCCATATACATTCTGAGTGCTTCGGGGATAGAAACGGTACCGTCAGCGTTAAGGTTGTTTTCAAGGAAGGCGATAAGCATTCTCGGCGGCGCAACAACTGTGTTGTTGAGCGTGTGTGCAAGGTATATTCCGTCCTTGCCGCGAACTCTGATTTTGAGTCTGCGCGCCTGCGCGTCAGTAAGATTTGAGCAGGAGCCTACCTCAAAATATTTCTGCTGTCTTGGCGACCACGCCTCAACGTCTACGCTCTTTACCTTTAGGTCTGCAAGGTCGCCCGAGCAGCATTCAAGAGTACGAACGGGAATATCAAGGCTTCTGAAAAGGTCAACCGTGTTCTGCCAGAGCTGGTCAAACCAGTATTTTGACTCCTCAGGCTTGCAGACAACAACCATTTCCTGCTTTTCAAACTGATGAATACGGTAAACGCCGCGCTCCTCAATTCCGTGCGCGCCCTTTTCCTTGCGGAAGCAGGGTGAATATGAGGTGAGCGTGAGTGGAAGCTTTTCTTCTGGTGTGATTGTGTCGATGAACTTGCCAATCATCGAGTGCTCCGACGTACCGATAAGATACAAGTCCTCGCCCTCGATTTTGTACATCATAGCGTCCATTTCCTCAAAGCTCATAACGCCCGTAACGACGTTTGAACGAATCATAAACGGAGGTACACAGTACGTAAAGCCGCGGTCAATCATAAAGTCACGCGCGTAGCTGATTACAGCGCTGTGAAGACGCGCGATGTCGCCCATAAGATAGTAAAAGCCGTTGCCCGCAACTCTGCCTGCGGCGTCCATATCAATTCCGTCAAAGCTTTCCATAATATCCGTGTGGTACGGAATATCCCACTCGGGAACGACGGGCTCACCGTAACGCTTAACCTCAACGTTTTCGCTGTCGTCCTTACCAATCGGAACGCTGTCGTCGATGATATTCGGAATAGACATCATAAGCTGAGTAACCTTTTCGGTAAGCTCAGTTTCTTTTTTGCCGAGCTCCTCAAGCTCCTTTGCCTGAGCAGTAACCTTTTCCTTAAGCGCCATTCCCTCCTCGCGCTTGCCCTGCGACATAAGCGCGCCGATTTCCTTAGAAATCTTATTTCTGTTTGCGCGAAGCTCGTCAGCGCGGACAATCGTATTGCGGCGCTCCTCGTCAAGAGCGATTACCTTGTCTACAAGCTCGAGCTTGTGCTCCTGAAACTTCTTTTTGATGTTCTCTTTTACAACTTCGGGATTTTCCCTTACAAATTTAATATCAAGCATTTTTTGTCCTCCTAATCCTTATATATGGCGTTAGCGATATTTTTCAAATCGTCAACGGTATAAAATTCAATTTCAAGCGTGCCCTTGTTTCTGCCGTTATTTACGCGCACCTTAGTTCCGAGAGCCTCCGAAAGCGCAAGCTCAACCTCGTCAAAAAAGCTGTCGCGGCGCTTTGCGCTCTTTTGCACCGTGCGTGAAACGGGACGCTTTGCCATTTTTTCAACGTCGCGGACCGTCAGCTTCTTCGGTACAATCTGCTCGGCAACCTCAAGCATAAGCGCGTCGCTCTCAAACGCAAGAAGCGCACGCGCGTGACCTGCGCTGATTGTGCCGTTCTTCGTCATTTCGCGCACCTCTTCGGGCAGACGGAGAAGCCTGAGCGAATTTGTAATTGCAGGACGCGATTTGCCGACGGAAGCAGCAGCCTCCTCCTGCGTAAAGCCGCATTTGTCAATAAGCGCCTGCAAGCCCTCCGCTTCTTCAATCGGGTTGAGGTCCTCGCGCTGCAGGTTTTCGATAATCGCAATCTGCATCGCCTCTGTATCGTCAAGCTCCTTGACGATAACGGGTACCTCCTTAAGCTCTGCCATACGCGACGCGCGCAGACGGCGTTCGCCTGCTACAAGCTGATAACCGCCCGTTGTAAGCGGACGAACAAGCAGCGGCTGAAGCACGCCGTGAAGACGAATTGAGTCGGCAAGCTCCTCAAGAGCCGCCTCGTCAAACGTTTTTCGCGGCTGGTCCTTGTTCGGGATAATGTCGTTTATCGGCAGGGTGCTTGTTGACAGCGAATCGTCAACGCTGTTTTCGAGCATAAGCGCTCCAAGCCCCTTGCCAAGTCCGTTTTTCTTAGCCATATTCTCCTCCGTTAAATATTTTCGTTATTGTAATGTTTATCTTAAACTTTACTCTGTTTCTTCTGTTTCCAGATATACTGCAAGCGCCTGAATCGCATATACAATTAAATTAACTATGATTATCGGCGCAAGCTTTCCGCCCGGCGCAAGACTACCGACCTCGCGCGCTACTGTAAGCATTACTAAAGAAAAGAGTATATTAATAACAACCGACACGCCGATATATAAATACGATTTTATCCGCGCATTGTAGTCAATCTTTTTTTCGCCGAGCGAGTATACAATGCTGAGCATTATGCCGACGCCTAAGAGCTTTATCAGATATACGGGCGCCATAATAAGCGGAAGGAGTCCTTCGCCGTCGACGTTGCTTACAAGCCTGTACGTAAAGAAATCGCACGCGCCTGCAGTTATGAAGGAAAAGGCGTTAAAAATGCGCCGCGCGTTTCTTCTGAAGGAAAAACCCTTTTCCGAGCTGTCACCGACTCTTTGATAGTATTTCCAGAACAAAACGCCTTCACCGATTACGAACACAATAAATACTGCGGGCAAAAGCATCGGCGCTATTTTTTCCGAAATAATGTTACTTGAATAATCCATTTAGTTCACCAATAGGTTTCAGATAATCTTTACTGCGCTTTAAGGAATTCATCTGCAAATTTTTTGTATGCAAAGGACGGCTTGGAATATTTTTCGTAATAAATTACGGGCTCGCCGAAGGACGGCGCCTCTGCTATCTTAACGCTTCGCGGTATCATCGTTTTGTACGACTTGTTCGGAAAATACTTGTTAACCTCGTCGATAACCTGCTGTGTTAGCTTTAATCTGCTGTCATACATAGTAAATAGTACGCCCTCAAGCTCAAGATGCTCATTATAGTGTTGCTTAATAGTTCTTACCGTGCTGATAAGCTGACTGAGCCCTTCAAGCGCATAGTATTCGCATTGAAGCGGAACAATAAGCGTATCTGCAGCAACAAGAGCGTTAATGGAAAGCAAACCGAGGCTCGGCGGGCAGTCGATAATAATATAATCAAATTCCATTACGATAGTTGCTAGCGCCTTTTTTAGCGCTTTATTTCTGCCGTCCTGCTCTGCAAGCTCTAACTCAGCCCCAGCGAGGTTCATATTAGCAGGAAGAAGCCACAAATTCTTAAACTCAGTTTCGACCATAATGGCTCTTGCAGAAACGTCGTTGATAAGTATGTCGTAATTGGAGTATTCTACGTCGCTTTTGTCTATGCCTACACCCGATGTTGAGTTTCCCTGAGGGTCAACGTCTACAAGTAGTGTTTTTTTGCCCTTTGCGCCAAGCGCAGCAGCCATATTTACGCAAGTCGTTGTCTTGCCGACGCCGCCTTTTTGGTTAAAAATTGCAACTGTTTTTCCCATATGAGCACCTCTTGTAATAAGATATATTGATTATACTATATTATTTATAGGATATCAAGTAAAAATAAGCATATAGTTTAATGTTTCACGTGAAACTTTTGAAATGTGTTAAACAGAATGCGACGTTTCACGTGAAACATCGCAAAACGACAGAACAGGCGGACCGTAGTCCGCCTGCTCCGCGTGATGAAAAGAGGAGAATATGTTTAAAACGGTTGCCCGTTTTAAGCCGAATTAGCTTTGAGCACCTTTAGGGTTGGCTCGTTAATACTTTTCTTTGGGATTTTAACCCTGAATTCTATATAATCATCGGTTTCCGTTCTGTCAGTTTCGGCGTCAATTCCCGAAGCCTTCATAGTTTCTATTGCTTTGCTGACAGTATTTACGAAAATTCGCACGTCTTTAAATACCTTTATACGCTTTGGTTTTGTCTTGGGCTTGTCGGCGCACATAGAATCTATCAATTTTTCTGTGTTTTCGACATTTAAGCCCTTTTCTTTTATAATATTGAGCGCCGCCCAGATGTCTTTTTCGCTTTCAAGGCGCAGCAGCGCTCTCGCGTGCCGCTCAGTTAAGCCTTCTTTTTCTATAAAATACCGCACATCGGCAGGAAGCTTCAGTAATCTGAGCTTATTTGACAGCGCGCTTTGACTTTTTGACAGTCTTTTTGCTATTTCCGACTGACTCATACCAAAATGCTCGACAAGCTGTCCGATAGCCGCCGCTTCCTCAAAAAAGCTCAAATCACTTCGCTGTACATTTTCAAGAATAGAAAGCACAGCGCTGTGCTCATAGTCGCAATCAACCTCTACGCACGGCACCTCTGGTACTCCTGCGAGGATTGCCGCTCTTAATCTGCGCTCGCCTGCAATTATTTCAAAATAATCGGAATTATTAATGCGCCGTATCAGAAGCGGCTGAAGTATTCCGTTTTCTTTGATTGAGTCCGCGAGCGAAAGCATCTGGTCGCTTTCAAATTTATGGCGCGGCTGATATGGATTCGGCAGGAGTTGCTCTGTTTTAATATGTCTTATGTCATTCAAAGGGGACAACCTCCTTACAGCTATGATATTAACATAAACATAAGAAAAAAACAAGGTTTTCTCATCGTGAGAAAGCCTTGTTTTTCGACATAAACATATATCGCTAAAGCGGATTTGCCGTAATCTTCTTTGCTTTTCTGGGATATTGTGTCGGACTTTGCGATATCTTTTTCACATAAACAATAATTCTTCCGTCGCCGTTTGGTAAGCTGTACGAATAATCCTTTATATGCTTGCCGCCAAGCGTTGCTATTGCGTTAGCCGACGACGCTATATCCTCGCCCGTGCCTTTCAGCGCGTACATACTTCCGCCAACCTTTACGAAAGGAAGCAGATATTCGCTCAGCACGTTCAGAGGTGCGACGGCTCTTGCCGTAGCTATATCAAACCGCTCTCTTAGCTCCTTGCTTTGCCCGCCGTCCTCGGCGCGCGCGTGAACTATTTGTGCGCTAAGTCCGCACTCATCAAGCACGCCTTGAAGAAAGCTGAGCCTTTTATTAAGCGAATCAAGAAGCGTGAGCTTTATATCGGGCCGCGCAATCAGAAGGGGAAGCCCTGGAAAGCCTGCGCCCGTACCAACGTCTATTACGCTTGCCCCGTCGGGAAGCACAGCGTATTTCAGAAGCTCCAGACTATCAATAAAATGCTTTATAACAATTTCGTCGGGCTCCGTTATGCCCGTAAGATTCATAACCTTATTTGTTTCAACAAGCATTTCGGCGTAAGTGTCAAAGCGTGAAAGCGCGGCGCCATCAAGCGCAACGCCAATATCATCTGCGAGCTGTTTCAGTAAAACTTTATTAATCATAATGCTTCAAGTATTATATTAAGCGCCGTTATGTCGGCTGGATTTACGCCACTGATTCGGCTTGCCTGGCCGAGATTCTGCGGTCTTATTTTGTCAAGCTTCTCGACTGCTTCAAGGCGCAGTCCCTTCAAAACCTTGTAATCTATATCGTCGGGGATTTTCTTGCATTCAATTCGGCGCATTTCAGCTATCTGCGCTTCCTGCTTTTTGATATATCCCTCATACTTTATGGAAATCTGTACCTGCTCAAACACCTCGTACGGCAGGTTGGGGCGTTCCTTATCGAACGGCGCAAGGTCATCGTACGTTATCTGCGGTCTGCGAAGCAGCTCAATCATCTTGCAGCCAGTTTTCAGCTCAGCCGTTCCACGAGAAACGAGCATTTGCTGCAGCTCGTTGGAAAGCGGTATCGACGTCTTTTTTACGCGCGTCGTTTCCGCCTTAATCTGTTCTTGCTTTTTTAAGAACTTGTTATATCGCTCCTCGCTGATAAGTCCGATTTTGTAACCCGTCGGCGTAAGCCTGATATCAGCGTTGTCCTGCCTGAGCACAAGCCTGTACTCGCTTCGCGAGGTCATCATTCTGTACGGGTCGGTACAACCCTTTGTAATCAAATCGTCAATGAGCGTTCCGATATATGAGCCGCCTCTGTCGAGTATAAGCTCGTCCTCGCCCTTGATTTTGAGCGCGGCATTAATACCTGCAACCAAGCCCTGCGCCGCCGCTTCCTCATATCCGCTCGAGCCGTTGAACTGTCCCGCACCGTAAAGCCCTTCAATATCATTAAATTCAAGCGTTGCTTTAAGCGCAGTCGGGTCGACGCAATCGTACTCAATTGCATACGCCGTTCGCATAACAACGGCGTTTTCAAGCCCGGGTATTGTATGGATAAACGCAAGCTGAACGTCCTCGGGCAGCGAGGAGGAAAGCCCCTGAAGATACATTTCCTCCGTGTTTTCGCCGCACGGCTCAATAAAGAGCTGGTGACGTTCCTTGTCGGCAAAGCGGACAATTTTATCCTCAAAGCTCGGACAATAGCGCGGACCCTTGCCTTCAATTTTGCCGCTGTACATCGGCGAACGGTGAAGATTGTCAAGAATGATTTGTTTTGTTTTTTCGTTAGTGTACGTTATGTGACAAACGACCTTGTTTTCGGGCGGCGTTTCTGTTTCAAACGAAAAGGGAACCGTGCGCTCGTCGCCCTCCTGAACCTCGAGCTTTTCAAAATCAACAAACCGTCTGTTAACACGGCTCGGTGTTCCTGTTTTAAAACGGCGAAGCGGAAGGTTAAGCTTTTTGAGCGCCTTTGCAAGCGCCGTTGACGGAAACATCCCGTCAGGTCCGCTTTCATATGAAACGTCGCCGATATATACGCGTCCGCCGAGGAAGGTGCCCGTCGCGATAATCACGGCTTTTGCCGTAAACTCGGCGTCAAGTCTTGTAACGGCGTGCCACAAATTTTTGTCGTCCTTATATAAATCGCAGATTTCGCCCTGACGAATGTCGAGGTTTTCCTGAAGCTCAAGCGTGTGTTTCATTCCTGCCGAATATTCGCGTCTGTCAATCTGTGCGCGGAGCGAATGAACGGCAGGTCCCTTGCCGAGATTGAGCATCCTCGACTGAAGGCAGTATTTGTCAGCCGCCTTTCCCATTTCGCCGCCGAGCGCGTCAATTTCGCGGACAAGATGTCCCTTTGAAGTACCGCCGATTGACGGATTGCAGGGCATATTTCCGACCCAGTCAAGGTTTATCGTGAACACAGCCGTGCTCACGCCAAGACGCGCCGAAGCAAGGGCAGCTTCAATTCCTGCGTGCCCCGCGCCTATTACTATTACATCATAATGTCCTGCAAAATACATATTTTTACCTGTTATTTCGTGCAGCGAAATGCTGAATTATTTTCCTACACAGAATTTTGAGAAGATATTATTCACAACCTCTGCGTTTGCTTTCTTGCCCGTGAGCGACAGCAGCTCGTCCGCCGCCGCGTCAATCATTACGTTAACAGCGTCATACGTTACGCCGAGCGTTACGCCGTCAAGCGCCTCGTTAACTGAGGCAAGCGCGTTTTCGCAGTGCTGCTTCTGCCTTAAATTTGCAAGCAAGGGAGCGTTGCTGTCAAAATCTGCAACGCCGAGAAGCTCAGTCACCGCGCCTTCAAGCGCGTCAAGTCCCTCGTCGTTTTTCGCGCTGATGTACACGGTTTTGTCAAACGCCTTTTCTATTATATCAGTATCGGCGCTCTGCACAAGGTCGGTTTTGTTAATGACTGCAACCGACAGCTTATCTTTGCATTTTTCAATCAGCCGTCTGTCCTCGTCCGTAAGCTCTGCCGAGCTGTCGAACACGGCAAGCACAAGCTGTGCGCCGTCAAGCGCCTTGTACGCCTTTTCAATTCCAATATTTTCCACCACGTCGCCCGACTCGCGAAGCCCTGCCGTATCCTTAAGATGAAGCACGATTCCGCCAAGGCGCACGCTTTCCTCAACTATGTCGCGCGTGGTGCCCTCAATATGAGTTACTATGCTCTTGTCCGTACCCGTCAGCATATTCATAAGGCTTGATTTTCCGACGTTCGGACGGCCTGCGATTACGGTGTTCACGCCGCTTTTTATCGTCTGTCCCTTGTCGTAGCCGTCAAGCAGAGCAGACAGCTCGTTTTTGCAGAAGGTGAGCGTTTCCTCAAGCTCGCTTTCCTCAAGCTCGGGGATTTCCTCGTCGGGATAATCCACCCACGCCGCCATCGTCGCCGACGCGTCAAGCAGCTTATCGAGCACGGCATTAATGCTTCTGCTGAGCCTGCCGTGGAGCGCACCGAACGAGGCTTTCAGCTCCTCCTCGCCCTCTGCTGAAATTATGTCGGCTACCGATTCAGCCTGAGTTAAATCCATCTTGCCGTTTAAAAAAGCGCGCTTTGTAAATTCGCCCGCGCCTGCAGGAACAGCGCCTGCGGCAAAAACGGCTTCAAGCGTTTTCTGAACGCTGAGCATTCCGCCGTGAACGGATAGCTCGGCAACGTCCTCGCCCGTGTAGCTTTTCGGCGCACGGAAAACGAGCGCAACAGCGTCGTCCTGACGCTTGCCGTCAATAACGATGCTACCGAACTTCGCGCGGTAGCCGCCGAGCTCGGTAAGACTCGTTTTGTCCTTGCACTCAAAAACCTTATTTGCAATTTTTACGGCGTCCTCTCCGCTGATACGGATAACGCCTATTCCGCCAGGTGCGTTGCCCGTGGAAATTGCAGCGATAGTAGTCATAGCTTTCTTCTTTAAAAATAATACAGCCTGCCCAATACGGGCAAGCTGTGGCTTTTAGTCTTTTGGTTCTACTTCAATCTTGCCGTATTTTGGCAAATCTGCTCTGTCCTTTTTTGGTGTGTAGTCCTCAGGCTTAGTAGTAGTCGCTGTTTTCTGAGCTGGCTTTGAGCCGCCTCTGCCTCTGTTCTGGCGCGGCTTAACTCCGCCAACGGGCTCGATAACAACGCGTCTGTCCTGATTGTAACCGATTGAACGCGACTCAACGCCCTCAATCTCCTGAATTGCAGTGTGGATAATTCTTCTTTCGTACGGGTTCATCGGCTCGAAGGTGTATCTTCTTCCCGTTCTGAGAACGTACTGAGAATTCTTCTGTGCAAGATGCCTGAGTGTTTCGTTTCTCTTTTCGCGGTAGTTGCCTACGTTGATGGAAACTCTTACATAACCGTTAGAGTTCTTCTTCATAGCAAGGGAGAGGAGATACTGAATTGAATCAAGCGTTTCGCCTCTTCTGCCGATGATGATACCATAATCATCACACTCTAAATCAATTGTAACAACGCCGTCCTCATAGGAAGCATTGATAGTTGCATCTTTGATGTCGAGCCCCTTGACAATCTCTGCAAGATAGCTCTTTGCGTATTCAAGGTCTACGCTCTTTGGGAAATCCTTTTTTGTTTCCTCTTCCTTCTTTGGCTGAGCCTTTGGAGCCGCAGGCTTCTGTGCCTTCTTCGGCTGCTCTGCCTTTTTGTTGCCGTCCGCTTTTTTCTGTGCGGGCTGCTGCTTGTTGTTGTTCTTTTTATTCTGCTTCTTTGAAGCCTTCTTTTCCTTCACTCCGTCGTCATAATACGCTCTTACCTTAGCGTCAGCGCCGCCGAAAAGACCTAAAATCTTTTTGCGCGGATACTCTAATACCTCGGTATGAACGTCGAGTGAAAACTTCGCAGGAGCATTCAGTCCGACTTTTGCGCTTTCGATTGCTTCTTCAACCGTTTTGCCGACTGCGATAAATTCCTTTATCATAAATCCTCCGTAAAACTATACTGGTTATTTACTTTTTGCCATTTTGATGCTTTCTTCCCTGGAGCGTCTTTCGATAGTATTTTCTACCATCTGGCGCGCGATGTTTTTCTTTGGCGGGAAGAACTTAGCCATTACAAGCTGCTGAACGATTGCCACTACGTTTGAGATGCACCAATAGAAACCTACTGCTGCCGATACCTGGAACGCGATGTAAAACGAGAAGAGCGGCATCATCAGCATCATAACCATCATCTGGCCCTGCTGCTGTCCCATTGCAGGATTGTTCTTCTTCTGAATAAGTGTTGACATAATTGTTGAGCCGATTGAGGTAATAAGACACAGAATAGGAATTATTACGATAATACCGTCCTTCCAATGCGGAACCTGCGTCATATCAATCGAGCCGATATACATATGCTGCTTGTAGTTTTCGATAGCCGTAATTTTTTCAGCTGTAAAGAGCTTCGGGAATTCGGTAGCAAGGATGTCCTTGTACTTGTCAAAATTCTGAAGCATTTCAATCTGAAAATATCTGCCGTCAAAATTAATCGCCTTTGCAATTGCGTCGGCGTTGCTTGCAATATCAACGTTGAGAATATACTCGATAGGATAGTAGATAATACCGATAATACCCATCAGGAATACCATCTGAAACGCCATCGGTCCGCAGCCCATATTCATCGGGTTGTGTCCCTCGCGCGCATAAAGCGCCTGCATTTCCTCCTGCATAGCGGCGTTAGCCTTCTGGCGCTGCTTCGGGTCGGTTATTGCGTTGACATTGTATTTTTTCTGAATTTTTTGAATTTTCGGCTGAATACGGTTTGTCTTCGCCATAGTTTTCTGCTGCTTGAGGTTAAACGGAAACAGCACGAGTCTTGTAAGAATTGTAAAAACGATAAGCGCAAGGAAATACCTGTCATTAAATACAATGAGCAGGGCTTCCATACATCTGCCGAAAACCCAGTAAAGCGGCTTCAAAAACGCCATTCCGCTGTTGACGCTTTTTGCTGCCATAGTAATAAAATCAAAATACACTTTACTTTTTCCTCTGTTTTTCTTTTTTCGGGGGAACGGGGTCGTAACCGCCCTTGAACAACGGATTGCATCTCATAATACGGAGTACCGCAAGAAGCGAGCCCTTAATTACGCCGTGTATTTCAACGGCCTCGAGAGCGTACTGAGAGCAAGTGGGCGTATATCTGCACGCGCCGTGCGAAAAACGCGGCGACAGCGTAAGCTGATAAGTGCGGATTAAAAATACAATCAGCTTTTTTGCAAGCTCCTTGATTTTACTCATTGATAATACCCAGCTTTTTAAAATGCTCTGTCATTTCGCTCTTTACTCTCTGCATTTTTACCTTGCTCGTTTTAGTTCTCGCGACAAAAACGATATCCCAGCTTCCGCTGATTTCGTCCTCGAGCTGTTCAAATGCGGCTCTGATAACGCGTCTTGAACGGTTGCGCTCAACTGCGCCGCCGATTTTCTTAGACGTGGTAATACCGTAGCGGCTTTCACCCTCGCGCGATTTCATCGCATACGTCACAAGGCAGGGCGTAGCAACGCTTTTGCCCCTGTAATAAAGCCTGCGAAAATCCTTGTTCATTTTCAGGGTCTGACTTTTCACAAATTCACCCCAAATTAATTAGTAAGAAAGCTTTTTTCTGCCCTTAGCTCTGCGGCGGGCAAGTACCTTTCTTCCGTTTCTTGTTGACATTCTCTTTCTGAAGCCGTGCTCCTTCTTTGCGTGTCTTTTCTTTGGCTGGAAGGTTCTTTTCATCTTTTTCACTCCTTATCCAAGATTAAACTTGTCTTAATCTATGTTTTCTCTATGCGGTATAGCATAGGCAATTGCTAACTGATAAGCGCTGCCGACAGGCAAACTTTCACTTATAGCGTTAGATATTATATTAAATATAATACAATTTGTCAACTAAAACTTGTATTTATTTATTATTTATATTATAATACTCTATATATTGAGGTAAAATGCAAAACGACACACAACCCCTTAGTAAAATACGCCGACGATTTGTTTCGCTTTGGCGTAAAAGGAGAAGCTATGCTTGGTATAATCGGCGCTATGGACGCGGAGGTTTCCGCGATAAAAAGCAAGGTAAACGACAAAAAAACAACCTCTGCCGCAGGTACGGAATTTGTGTGCGGCACTATCGAAAACGCTGACGTCTGCGTTGTGCAGTGCTCCCCTGGAAAGGTTAACGCCGCGCTATGCACCCAGATGATGATAGATAAATTCGGCGTAACGAGAATAATAAACGTCGGCGTTGGCTGTTCGCTGTCGGACGAGGTTGTAATTAAGGACGTCGTTATCGCGTCTGACGTTTGCGAATACGACATTGACGTTACTGCGCTCGGCGAGCCGAAGGGCTTTATCAACGGACTTGAAACCGTAAAAATTGCGACGGACTCTGCTCTTTCCGATGAGCTTGTAAGGGCGGCTCAAAGCTGCGGCAAAACGACTCACCGAGGAACTGTTGCAAGCGGCGATACGTTTATTGCAAGCAGCACGATGAAAGCCGCGCTGTCAGAGGATTTCGGCGCAATCTGCGGCGAGATGGAGGGCGGCGCAATCGGCCACGTATGCGCTGTGAATAACGTTCCGTTTGCCGTGCTTCGTACCATAAGCGATGGCGGCAACGAGGAAGTACAGCTTGATTATCCCGCGTTCAAAATTATTGCCGCTGACATTTCGAGCTCGATTATTATTAAGCTCCTCAAAAAGCAGAAGGCTCAGCTCAGCCTGAATTTATAATAATAAAAAACGGGCGTCTGCCCGTTTAATTAATCGATAATATAGTTTTCCATAATAAAGGCTTCTGCCTGCTCAATCAGGTCGGCTGTCGCGGTGTAATCCGTGCCGTCTGAGCCTGTACGCGACCTGTCCTCGATAAGTGCAAACTTTGCGTCCTCGACTGCGATAGCGGCTGAGGCAAGATCGCGCGCTACGGTGTAATCAATTCTGAACAGCTCCTTCGGGATAGCGCCCGTCTTTGCAAGGGTGAGCGCTCCGCGGTAGAGGCTGAGCATATAATAATCGTACACAAACTGCTGCGCCGTTGAGCCAGACGATACCGACACAGCCGTATCGAGCAGCTGCTTTGCCGCCTGCGACAGGGTTGCCAGCGAACGGTACTCCGCATCGTCGTCAAAAACGCTTGCTGCGACGCCGTTTCTGTTTGTGCTGACGCCGAGAAGATAGTCGGTCGTTACGTTATAATACTCGCTGCACTTGATTACGAAATCAAGTCCGCATTCTCTTATTCCTTTTTCATAGTGTGATAAAAGAGCCTGTGAAATACCGAGGTCTGTTGCCGCTTTTTTCTGACTGATTCCGCGCTCCTTGCGCAATTGAGATAATACCTCGGAAAACTTGCTCAGCTTTTCCGTATTCTTCATAAAAAACTCTCTGTCCGTCAATATATATTCTAAGTATCAAATTATACGCTCAGTAATGCTTTTATCATTATAGACCTAATTATACTTAAAGTAAACCACCCTGCACCATTTGTAATTTTTTGTAATAAAATGCAGTAACCACGCCGTTTTTCAGGAGGTTGGCAAAATGAAATCATATACGCTGTATCTGTTTCGTCACGGCTTGACGAAGGGAAATATCAACGCACAGTATATTGGGCATACTGACTATCCATTAACTACAGATGGTATATCAGACCTCAAAAGCATCAAGAAAAAGCACCACTATCCCGAGGTTGACGCGGTGTTTGTTTCGCCTCTGAAAAGAGCAAAACAGAGTGCTGAAATTATGTTTCCTAAAAATAACAAAATTGTAATAGATGAATTTATTGAGTACAATTTCGGTGAATTTGAGGAGCTTACCGCGGAGGATTTGAAGGACAACGAGGATTTCAAAAAATGGTTAACGGGCGACATAACGGCGCGTCCGCCTCACGGCGAAAGCAACGCGGAGTTCGCGTACCGCATTTGCGCCGCATTTGAAAAGGTTGTTGACGGCTGCATCAAGACGGGAACGCAAAGCTTTGCGATTGTCAGCCACGCAGGTGTGCTTATGACAATTCTGTCGTGCTACGGTCTGCCCGAAGCGCCTATGGCGCACTGGCAAATGGACGCGGGCTACGGATATAAGCTTCGCATAACACCGTCGCTTTGGATGCAGAACAAAAAAATCGAGGTCGTTGACCTCGCCCCAGAAAGCTTATCGGATATCAGTAAGCAGTAAGCCGTTAGCCGTTTTAGGGTGGACTATGTCCACACCTAATTATATTATTTAAGTGTGAGCGAAGCTCAACCGACAACTGCTAACTGAAAAAGGAAGCATCATTCAGATGCTTCCTCTTTTTTTGTCGTTGTTTCGATTTCCGTTACTTCGCCGTAATGGTTATTCTTTATTGTAGAATACATCGCGTTGCTGCCCTCGCTGTAAAAGCCCTTTTCTGGACATTTTGCAGTATCGGGTCTTACGCTTGCAAGCGTGATGCTCGATTTGCTGTAAACGAGCGACTGCAGCTTATACGCGTCCGCCGCGTAGTCGGGACGCCAAATCCACTGGCCGTAATATATACCGCCCTGAAGATTGTTTTCGGGCATATTCTGCATATAAATATCAAAATCGAGCCAGCCCTGAGTAAAGGCGTATTTTGCGATTTTAACGATTTCGTTTTTGCTGAAATTCGTCTTTACGTAAGGTATAAGCGTGTTGATAACCTTTAGCAGCGTGACTTTGTTTGCGTTCTTCGTCTGGTTGAAAATCTCAATCAGGCACGTTTTCTGTCTGTCGGCTCTCATATTGTCCGAGTCAAGCTTTCTTATTCTGCAGTAAGCGAGCGCCTGTCTGCCGTTAAGCTTCTGCTTACCCTTGTTGCCCTCAAACTTCTGCTTAATCTTTACGTGACCGTAACGCCTCGGGTGCGAATTAATCTCGTTGATTTCGGCAGTTGTTATCTCGAGCGTAACGCCGCCGAGCTCGTTAACGATGTTTTCAAAGGAATCAAAGTTAACTATCGCATAATTGTCAATCGAAATCTTGTAAAGATTTTCAAGGCAGTTGATGTACGCGTTAATATTGCCTGTCGACATAGCTGCGTTGATTTTTCCGAACTGACCCGTTTCCTCTTTGCCCTCTTCTGTTTCCCAGTAAGCCCAGGCGTCGCGCAAAATCGAGGTCATCGTTATCTGCTTTGTGTCGATGTTTAGGCTAACAATAATTGCGGAGTCGGCTCTTGTACCCTCGTCAAGAATTTCTTCGCCGCGTGTGTCCTCACCGATTAAAAGCACGTTTAATACGTGAGTTGATTTGCACGGCTTGCCGTTGTAGTACCAGTCCTTAATAACGTCCTGAAGCGAGGCAAGCTCGGTAGCTTCCGTTTCCTCGATAGGCTCAAAGCTTTCAACAAGCTTGTCCATACCTGTCCATTCGCTTTCAGTGGTAGCAACGGTGTTGTCCTTGTTGTTGTTTATCAGGTTGTTAATCATATTGTTTGCAATCGCATAAGCCGCGATGCCTGCGCAAACAACAAGAGCAAGGATAATAGCAACAGCGCGTATAATGATATTCTTTGTCTTTTTTGACATTTTCTTTTTTGCAACGGGCTCGTCCTGAGGCTCCTCGGCGGGCGGAATTTCCTGCATAGAAGGCAAATCCTCCTCTTCGGAAATTTCGATAATGTTAACCATATCGCCGTCGTCCTCGGACTCGGTGTCGGGAGCCTGCGATTCGTCCTCAAATCTGAGCTCGGGCTCCTCCTTCGGCGCTTCTGACTTTGGCTCCGTTTTCGGTTTTTCCTCCGTTTGAGGCTGAGCAGTCTCTGGAGTCGGCTCAGCTTTCTTTTCCTCCTTCGGCGGCGCCGTTACCTCTGTCGGACGCGGCGGAGCCTTTGGAGCTTCCTCAACGGTCGGCTGATTCAGCAGCTCGTCTTTCTGTTCTTCTCTTCGTTTTTTTACTTCTGAGAGAATATCGTCAATATTGTAATCCTTGTCCAATATTATTCTCCTCGGTGGATTTTAGGATAATTGTTATATGAATATTATTAGCTGTTATTTTTAGTTACGGTTTTAATTCGGCGTGAATAATTTGTTAATATTATTCCTCGTTTTCGGCCTCGCTATTTACGTCGGCTTCTGCGTTTTCAGAAACCTCTGCTTCTGTTTCAGCTTCCTCGCCTAATTCCTCTTCCTCGTATCTGTCAACGATAGAAAGAGTAGCAAGACGCTCGCCGTCATTAACTCTCATAACCTTTACGCCCTTACCTGGACGCTTAACTGCAGAAATCTGTTCTGCGTGAGTACGGATAACTATTCCGTCGGTTGTAATCATAATTACATCGTTTTCATCGTCAACGGGCGCAATCATAGCAACCTTTCCGAACTGGTCGGTACGGTAGTTAATAAGACCCTTTCCTGCTCTCGACTGAACGCGGTAGTCGGAAAATTCGCTCTTTCGTCCGTAACCCGTTTCGCTTACGGTAAGAAGCTGCTTGCCCTCAACTGCTACTGCAAAGCCGACAACGTAGTCGCCTTCCTTAAGCTGAATAGCCTTTACGCCGCGGGCAGTTCTGCCGATAAGCCTTGCGTCGCTTTCCTTAAAGCAAATTGCCATACCGTCGTGCGTTGCAACAATAAGCTCGCGTTCGCCGTCAGTAACGTCAACCCAGCAAAGCTCGTCGCCCTCGTCAAGATTTATGGCGATAATACCTGTTTTTCTGATATGGTCGTACTGACTGATAGCCGTTCTCTTAATAATACCGTTTCGCGTAACCATACAAAGATACGCTCTTTCCTCTTCCTTGGGAATTTTAACCATTGCCGAAACGGTTTCCTCCTGCTCAAGAGGAAGAAGGTTAACAACGTTCATTCCCTTGCTTGTACGCGAGGATTCGGGAATCTGGTAGCCCTTGAGCTTAAACACCTTGCCCTTGTTTGTAAAGATAAATACAAAATCATGCGTAGAGCAGGTGAACATTGTTTTTGCGTAATCCTCTTCACGGCGCGACATACCCATAATGCCCTTGCCGCCACGGTTCTGCGCCTTGTAGGTGTCAACCGTCTGGCGCTTCATATATCCGCGCTCTGTGAGAGTAAGGATACAATCCTCAACGGGAATTAAGTCCTCGTCGTCAACGTCGCCTGTAAATGCAGAAATTTCAGTACGTCTTTCGTCACCGAATTTTTCTGCGATTTCGCGTGATTCCTCTTTGATTATGTCGGCAATTCTCGCCTCGTGTGCAAGAATATCAAGATAATCCTTAATTCTTGTGTGTAAATCCTCGAGTTCATTGAGAATTTTTTCAATCTCAAGTCCAGCGAGCTGACCAAGACGGTAAGCTACGATAGCGCTTGCCTGCGGGTCGTCAAAGCCGAACTTATCCATAATTGCCTGCTTTGCCTCAGCCTGTCCGCCCTTGCAGGCACGGATTGTTGCGATAACCTCGTCAACGATATCAATAGCCTTTGCAAGACCTTCTAAAATATGCGCTCTTTCCTGCGCTTTTTTGAGGTCAAACTCCGTTCTTCTGCGGATAATATCCTTCTGGAAGGTTATGTACTTTTCAAGGATTTGCTTGAGGTTCATAATCTTCGGCACGCCGTCGTCAAGCGCAAGAAGAATTGTACCGAAGGTAACCTGCATATCCGTAAGCTTGTAAAGATTGTTGAGCACAACCTGCGCGTTTGCGTCGCGCTTTACGGTAACCTCGATGTGCATACCGCGTCTGTCGGAATAATCCTGAACGTCGGCAACGCCTTCAAGGCGCTTTTCTTTAACAAGGTCGGCAATTCTTGTGATAAGACGCGCCTTGTTAACGCCGTACGGAATTTCAGTTACAACAATCTTGAAGCGGTCGCCGCGCGCTTCTACAATTTCTGCGCGTGCGCGAACGTAAATCTTTCCACGTCCAGTTGCGTATGCCTCGCGGATGCCCTTTGCGCCCATAATGATGCCCGCTGTCGGGAAGTCGGGGCCCTTAATAAACTGCATAAGGTCCTCAAGCTCAGCTTCGGGGTTATCAATGAGGTGACACATACCCTCGACAACCTCGCGCATATTGTGAGGCGGAATATTGGTCGCCATACCTACAGCAATACCCGATGAGCCGTTTACAAGAAGATTAGGAAATCTTGCAGGTAAAACGGTTGGCTCGTTTTCTGTATCGTCAAAGTTCGGCGCCCAGTCAACGGTATCCTTTTTGATATCGTCAAGCATTTTGAGCGCTGTTTTGCTGAGCCTGCTTTCAGTATAACGGTAAGCAGCAGGCGGGTCGCCGTCGATTGAGCCGAAGTTACCGTGACCGTCAACGAGAATGTGCCTCATCGAGAAGGTCTGGGCAAGTCTTACCATAGCGTCGTAAACGGAAGCGTCACCGTGCGGATGATAGTGACCGAGCACGTCGCCGACGGTGGTAGCGCACTTTCTGTACGGGCTTGTGGGATAAAGATTGTTTTTGTACATCGCATAAAGAATACGTCTGTGTACGGGCTTAAGTCCGTCGCGGACGTCAGGCAGTGCACGCGATACAATTACGCTCATTGAATAATCAAGGAACGCCTTACGAATTTCATCGCTGATTTCAACATCTACGATTTTTTGGTTGTCGTAGCGAATTTCTTCATTCATTAATAAGCACTCCTTTCTTTATACATCTAAGTTCTGAACAAACTTTGCATTCTTTTCGATGAATTCACGGCGCGGCTCAACGTTGTCACCCATAAGGATAGAGAAGTTTTCGCTTGCGCGCTGTGCGTCGTCGATAGTAACTCTGAGCATCGTTCTGTATTCAGGGTCCATAGTAGTTTCCCAAAGCTGTTCGGGGTCCATTTCACCAAGACCCTTGTATCGCTGAATATCACAGTTGCCTTCAAATTCTTCAACGAGCTTGTCGCGCTCGTCGTCTGAAAATGCGTACTGGCTCTTTTTGCCCTTGCTTATCTTAAAGAGCGGTGGCTGCGCGAGATACACGTAGCCCTCTTCGATAATCTGAGGCATATAGCGGAAGAAGAACGTCAGAAGAAGCGTTCTGATATGAGCGCCGTCGACGTCGGCATCCGCCATAATAATAATTTTGTGATATCTGAGCTTGTCAATATTAAATTCGTCGCCAATACCCGTACCAAGTGCCATAACTACGGGCAAAAGCTTTTCGTTTGAATAAACCTTGTCAACTCTTGCTTTTTCTACGTTGAGCATTTTACCCCAAAGCGGAAGTATTGCCATATGCTCACGGTCTCTGCCCTCTTTTGCAGAGCCGCCTGCCGAGTCACCCTCGACGATATAGATTTCGCATTTTGACGGGTCGTTGCTCGTACAGTCGGCAAGCTTTCCTGGAAGCGAATTGCTTTCAAGCGGTGATTTACGGCGTGCGTTTTCACGCGCCTTTCTCGCTGCTTCACGCGCTCTTGAAGCTTCAAGCGACTTATTAAGAAGCGTTTTTGCAACCTGTGGATGCTCCTCAAAATAAGTCATCAACTTATCATAAACGAGTGATGACACAAGTCCCGTAATGTCGGTGTTACCGAGCTTACCCTTCGTCTGTCCCTCAAACTGAGCCTCAGTAAGCTTAACAGAAATTACGGCTGTAATACCCTCGCGGACGTCCTCGCCAGAAAATTTCTTGTCGCCGTCCTTGAGTATGCCGAACTTTTTGCCGTAATCGTTGAATACTCTTGTAAGCGCAGTCTTGAAGCCCGTTTCGTGAGTACCGCCGTCAATAGTGTTGATGTTATTTGCAAACGACAGCAGAGTTTCCGTGTAACCGTCGGTGTAGGCGAGCGCAACCTCGGCACTTCTGTCGTCCTTCGTCGTTGAAATATGGATAACCTCTTCCTGAATAGGATTAAGTCCTCTGCTTGTATTAATAAAGTCAACAAATTCGCGAATACCGCCCTCGTAGCAGTAAACGCTCGTATGCTCCTCATCGTCGTAGCCGTCGTCGGGGCTTCTGTCAAATTTTTCGCGCTTGTCGGTAAGGCTGATAGAAAGACCTGCATTAAGGAACGCCTGCTCACGAAGTCGTCTTTGAAGAATATCAAAGGTATATTTCGTAGTTTCGCTGAAAATCTCGGGGTCAGCCTTAAAACGGATGAACGTGCCGTGCGCTTCCTCGTCAGCGTCACCGATAATATGTAAATCGTCGACTGCAACGCCGCGCTCAAAGCGCTGTGCATAAACGTGACCGCCGCGGGTAACCTCAACCTCAAGCCATTCGCTGAGCGCGTTAACTACTGACGAACCAACGCCGTGAAGACCGCCCGATACCTTGTAGCCCGAGCCACCGAACTTACCGCCTGCGTGAAGCACGGTAAGAACAACCGTAACGGCGGGAAGTCCCGTTTTGTCGTTAACCTCTGTAGGAATACCGCGTCCGTTATCGCGAACGGTGATAATATTATCGGGCAGGATTTCAGTTTCGATATGAGTACAAATTCCTGCGAGCGCCTCGTCGATAGAGTTATCAACAATCTCGTAAACGAGATGATGAAGTCCGCGCGGACCTGTTGAACCGATATACATACCTGGGCGCTTTCTAACAGCCTCAAGTCCTTCAAGCACCTGAATACTGTTACCCGAATACTCGTCGGTTACGACAGTATCAATATCTTCCTCTTCTAAATTTGTTACTTTATTTTCTTCCATAAATTATCTCCTTCGATAATTCTAAATTTACTGATTTATTTACTCCTTTTATAAAGAGTGCCTGTATTAATCGGACTTACGAAAACTGCTTCGTCTGTTACAATAAAGCTTTTCGGCAAGTCGTAATTAACGTAAATTATTTTTTTGTCCTTTTCTGCTTTTGACAGATAATCACGCGTCGCCTTGTTGACGGTCGAGGTATCCATATCAAATATACCAATAATACCCTTGTCGGTGATTACCGTGTCCTCTCCTAAATGAATATACATCTTAATTAACTATTTTTCCGTTATCAATGTTGAAGGTTTTACCTTCTTTAAGTCTTAATATCTGCTCCTTGTCACAGCAGGTTATGAAAACCTGAAGCCCCTTAATTCTGTTAAGAATATAATCCTGACGCTTTTCGTCAAGCTCGCTCATAACGTCGTCAAGAAGTGCAATAGGCTTTTCGCCCGTCATCTGTTCAAGCAGCGCCGCTTCTGCAAGCTTAAGCGCAAGCACGCAGCTTCTCTGCTGTCCCTGCGAGCCGAATTTACGCGCCGATTTTCCGTTTATCAAAATATCAATATCGTCACGGTGCGCGCCTGCCGAGGTCGTTTTGTTCTGCAAATCCTGAACCTTGTTTTCATCAAGCAGCTTCAGAATATTTTTTTCAATTTCGTCAGTAGGGCATACCTTTTCTGCTGAGCCGATATACTGAATTTCGATTTCTTCGCTGCCGCCGCTAATTCCGCTGTAAATATCCTTGATAAACGGCGTAATCGTTTCAATATATTTCAATCTCTGATAAACAATTTTTGCGCCGAACCTTGCAAGGTTTGTATTCCAGATATATAAAAGCGAATCAAGCTCGGGATTTGAGTAAACGTCTTTCAGAAGATTATTTCTCTGAACGAGCGCACGGTTATAATCCTTAAGAAGATTTTTGTATCCGCTTTTGAGCTGACAAAGCGCGCCGTCAATAAATTTTCTTCTTTCAATCGGTCCGTCCTTAATCATACTTAGATGAACGGGTGAAAAGATAACTGCTTTTATGCTGTCCCCAAGCTCTGCGGCGCTTTTTTTCTTTACGCCGTTAAGCGTAGCCTCGCGCCTGCCTTTAATAACAAGCTCAGCGCTCTGCTGTCTTTTTTCGCTTTCAAAATCAATTTTGATTTTTGAAAATTCAGCGTCAAATTTTACAAGCTCGCTATCTCTTACTCCGCGAAAGCTTTTTGCGCCTGTAAAAAGATACAGCGCTTCAACGAGATTAGTTTTTCCCTGAGCATTTTCGCCCCAAACAATATTAACGTCGTCAAATTCCGCCGTCAGCTTTTCAATATTGCGAAAATTTGTTATATCAATTTTATTTATTTTCATTTACAATCTGATATTCTGTTCCGAAAGCAGTAACAATATCACCGTTTCTGAGTTTTTTTCCGCGAGCCGTGCAAACCTCTCCGTTAACGCGGATAATTCCGTCGTTAATAAATTCCTTTGCCTGTCCGCCCGTTTCGCTTATTCCCTTAAATTTAAGAAACGACTGAAGCTGTATAAAATCAGTATTGATTTTTACAACCTCTTTGCTGTGCTCTTTTATTTTAACGTTAATTTTCATTTCTTAATCTCATAGGAAGCACGAGGAAAATGAAGCCTTCGCCGTTAATCGGTTTAATCTGTACTGGACTTGTCGGGCTTGCAATTTCAATTTTAACCTCATCAGTATCGGCAGCGTTAAGTGCATCAAGAATAAATTTTGAGTTAAAGCCGATTTCTACTCTTTCGCCAGACGTATTTGCGTGCGTATAATCAACAACTCTGCCGAGGCTTGATACTGTCGATACTCTCATCTGGTCGTTATCAAACATACATCTGATAGGGTTTTTCTGATTATTTTCAATAACGGGAAGCGTACGGTTAATACAATTAACAGCGTCAACCGTATTAATAAGAACCGTTGTTGAAATTGCTTTTGGTATAGCAGTTCTGTAATCAATAAATTCACCGTCAAGAAGTCGGCTGATAATTGAATAATTGCCAATTTCAAAAACAATATGTCTTTTGCCGATGCTGACGTCAATATCGTTATCCTCATCGTCAATAAGCTTAATAAGCTCTCTTATCGTTTTCTTTGGTACAATAAAATCCTGCTCCTCGCCGCTGTAATCAATAGCTTCCTTTCTGATAGCAAGACGGAAGCCATCAACACCGATTAACGTAAACATACCGTTGCTGATATTAAACTTTAAGCCAGTATAAACTGGATTTCCGCTTTCGCTGTCTGCGACTGCAAAAATAGTCTGATTTACCATTGAACGAAGTTGATTCTGATTAAACTTAAAGTTTTCACCGTTATTAACTGACGGAAGCTCAGGATAATCGTTTGCGTCAATACCCGTAATATTATACTGTGCAGCGCCGCTGATAATAGAAACTGAGGTGCCGTTAGTTTCGATAGTAACGTTTTCGTCGTCGAGCTTATTAATAATATTGCTGAAAACCTTTGCATTAATAACAATATCTCCTGCTTCAACAACGTCAACACTTAGTATTGTATTAATACCAAATTCAAAATCATATCCAGTAAGGCTAAGCGTGTCTGAGCCGCATTCAATAAGTATACCTTCAATAGTAGGGATAGTAACCTTTGTGCTGACTGCTCTCATAACGTTATTACAAGCAACAGAAAGCTCCTTTGTATTACACGTAAATTTCATATTGACATTCCTTTCCTCGAAAAAATCCGAATTTATCCGAAAATTCAAATTTTTTCCATATCATCTTTAATATTAACTCTTAGAAATAGTATTATAGGCGGTGCAAAATGTTCAAAACTCTCAAAATCATTACAGCGCCGCATTTTTCATATCAACAATCGAAAATTTTTAATGTTCAAAATTTGTTGATATTGTTCAAAATTTTTTTATTCAACACACTATGTTTAAAACTTTATTGTTGAAAATGAAAAAAATGTTGAAAATTATTGGTATTGGTCATCCTTAATATTATTAATAATATCAAGCACCTGAGAATTAAGCGTTGAATTTTGTTTAAGCGTATCGGCAAAATTATCAACGTTATAAATAACTGTCGAATGATTACGATTAAATTCCTTACCGATTTCTTTGTAGCTGATATTCGTTACCTCGCGGATAATATAAAAGCACATCTTTCGCGCGTTTGAAACGTCAGCATTATGCTTGTTGCTATAGATATCCTCAACTGATATGCCCGTCGTTCTGCTTACCTCGTCTACAATTCTTGTAATTGTAATAGGAAGCGGCGGAACGTCGTCATATATAACGTCCTTGATTGCGTCCTGTGCAAGTGCAATAGTAGGCATTTCTTCGCCATATGTACACATTGCGTGAAGCTTCTTTGTAATTCCTTCAAGCTGACGGATATTAGTTTTAATTCGTTCTGCGATATAATTAACTACGTTTTCGGGAATTTCAAAATTGAGCATTTCAGCCTTACGCTTTATGATAGCGCATCGCGTTTCGTATTCTGGACTCTGGATATCAACGATAAGTCCGCTTTCAAATCTGCCGCGAAGTCGGTCAATAATTGATTTTATATCCTTCGGCGCGCGGTCAGAGGTAAGAACGACCTGCTTGCCGTTATCAACAAGTGCGTTAAAGGTGTGGAAAAATTCCCACTCCGTTGATTCCTTACCTGCGATATACTGAATATCGTCAACAAGAAATACGTCAATATTTCTGTATTTTTCACGGAATTCCTCAGTCTTTTTATTATAGAGAACTCCCATAAATTCGTTGATAAAATCCTCGCTCGTTATGTAAACTACCTTAAGCTCGGGATAATTAATTCTGACCTCGTTGATAATAGCGTTTAAAAGGTGAGTTTTTCCGAGTCCTGAATTACCGTAAATAAAAAGAGGATTATAATTTGCAATTCCGTTTTCGCGGTTAATCTGTCCGCCTGGGTCAAGAGCTATTGCCCTCGCCGCCGTGTATGCAAATTTGTTTGAATTTCCCACAATGAAATTATTAAAGGTGTAAATTTCATTTTTTAAATCAATCAGACTGTTATTCTTTTTTGTTTCCTCGTTAGTAAAGGACTCGGGTGAAAAGCAGTCAAGATGTACGGGAAAGCCGCAAACCTCCTCAAAGGCTTCGTTAAATAAGCCTTCGTACTGAGAAAGCACTGTATTCTTTTTAAAATCATTTGAAAACAAAATCTGAGCGGTGCTGCCGTCAAAGGCTACCATAGTAGCCGACTCAATCCACAGCCTGTATGCCGTGGCTGTAGTGCGTTCCTTGCAGTAAGCTAAAACGCCGTCCCAGATATCAGTAAAATTATCCATATATAGCCTTTCTTATAAATTAAATTTTCAGATTATAAAACGTCACTCTTTATTATAATAAAAATTATTATTTTAGTCAATATATATTTTAAATATTTTAATTATTAAAAACATCTATATTTTAGCCATTATCAGAATTGCGTATATTTTTTATAATATAAATTATTTTCTTGAACTTTTATACATCGTAATATATAATAAAATCTGACAGGAGATATGTATGAAAATTTTTAAAAACAGAGGGGATATTTATTTCCCGAAATCAACGTACAAAAGCAGTAAAGAAACTCAGATATTAAGAGTTCTTCTCGTCTTTATTGTCATTTTTACAGTTGCATTTATCGTTTTTCTTTCACAGCATTATTCATCGGCTGCCGACTTTTTCGGCAAGGGCGAAATAACTGTAACGGAAAATGAGGTGCAGGAGGAAATCTTGCCCGAAATAGAGGGTAAAACAAATTTTCTCGTATTTGAAACCGACGAGGACAAAACTGCTATTAATTTCATATTTTTAGTTCAGGCTGATAAGACAAATAAGGCATATAAGGTGTGCTCGCTTTTCAGAGGTATGAAAATCGACGGAAAAAGCCTTTATGATATTTATTCCACGGGCGGCGGCGCGTCGTTGCAGACAAAGCTGACCGAATACCTCGGAATTCAGATTGATTATTTTGCCGAATTTGATACGACGTCGTTTAATAATTTTGTGACGAAGCTCGGCACCTTTATTTATCCTATTTCCGAGGATATTAAGTTTACAGGCGGCAAGGGTGATAATAAATACACCGTTCATCTTAATGAAGGCGAACAGAAAATTGACGCCCAGACGCTTTCAAATCTTATCAGATATTACTCTGACGAAAAGAAAAACTATTCAGCAGAAAATGAGATTATTCTCTATTCTCTGACAAGACTGTTTAATGCCGATAATTATGAGGACTGCGATTCGCTTTTCAGATTGTTTATTAAATCGGCTACGACTAACGTTACCGTTCGTAATTTTGAAAATAACAAAAATGCGCTAATGGTATTCTGCAAGGCTAACACGAGCATTACGCTTTACAGCGCGGATACGAAATATGAGGGCAAAACTATTACTCAGGACAGCGTTAAGGAAATAAAGGGATATTTCAGCAAATAGGAGAAAAATATGATTTCACCCGAAAATAAGGAAGTTATAAAAAAAGCAGTACGCGATATACTTTTAGCAGTCGGCGAGGACCCAGACCGCGCAGGTCTTGTTGAAACGCCACAGCGTGTTGCAAATATGTACGAGGAGATGTTCTGCGGACTTGACGAGGACCCTAAGCGTCATCTGAAAATGTTTGATGAAAAATCAAACGACGAAATGGTTATCGTCCGCGATATTCCGTTTTCGTCAATGTGCGAGCATCATCTTCTGCCATTTGTCGGCAAGGCTCACATAGCGTATATTCCAAGCGACAACAAAATTATCGGTCTGTCAAAGCTTGCAAGAATTGTTGAAAACTTTGCAAAAAAGCCGCAGGTGCAGGAGCGTCTGACTCACGATATTGCCGATTTTCTTAATGAAAATCTTTCGCCGCAGGGCGTTGCAGTAATTATCGAGGCGGAGCATATGTGTATGTCAATCCGCGGCGCGCGCGCCTTCGGTGCAGTAACTCAGACCTCTGCGCTTCGCGGAATTATGCGTACTGACCAAAGAACAAGAACGGAAGTATTATCGCTGCTCACAAAATAATAAAACGGGATAAAAAAATGTTTTCATTTAACAGTATAATAAAAAACCGTCCGCTGCTTATGGGCATTGTGAACGTCACACCCGACTCATTTTCAGACGGCGGAAAATATTTTGATACCGACAGCGCGGTCCGTCACGCATTAATGCTGATTGATGACGGCGCTGATATTATTGATATAGGCGCTCAGTCAACGCGTCCAGGCTACAGCGAGGTATCGCCCGACGAGGAAAAAACGCGTCTTAGCGGCGTTATAAAGGCTCTGCGCGCGAAAACTGATATTACTATATCCGTTGATACGTATTTTCCAGAAGTCGCCGAATTTGCCCTTAAATGCGGCGCAGACATCATTAACGACGTCAGCGGAAGCTGGAATACGGATATGGCAGAAATTGTCAGAAACGGCGGCGCAGGCTGGATTATAATGCACAATGGCGCAGGCTCGGTTGACGAGGTCAAGGCATTTTTTGAGGATATGGCGCAGAAGTGCGATGAGTTCGGAATAAAAAAGGAACAGCTCTGCTTTGATATGGGAATTGGCTTTGGCAAATCGTACGAGGAAAATTTAGAGCTTATTGCAAATATTGATTTGTACAAAAAAGCCGACTATCCTCTTCTGCTCGGTGTTAGCAGAAAGCGCGTTATCGGCAAGGGCTCGGGGCAGGAAAAGCCAGACGAGCGTGTGTACGGCAACATAGCGGCTGATACGGCGGCAATTTTCGGCGGCGCGGATATTATCCGCCTGCACGACGTCAAAAACGAAAAGCAGGGAATTTTAATGGCGTCAGAGCTCAAAAGCAAAAGGAGAAAATAAATGGATAAAATTACCGTGAAAAACCTGAAAATCTTTGCATATCACGGCGTAAACCCCGAGGAAAAGGAAAACGGACAAAGCTTTTACATTGACCTTGATTACTATTTAAACCTTGAAAGAGCGTGTCACAGCGACGATTTAGACGATACTGTGAGCTATGCAAGGGTTGTTAAGCTGATAAACAGAGTGTTTACGGCAGAGAGCTTTGACCTTATCGAAAAAGCGGCTCAGACAGTCGCTGACGCAGTTTTAAGCGAATTTGAAGCGATAGAGCGCGTCGACGTTACAGTAAAAAAGCCAGAAGCGCCCGTAAAAGCCGATTTTGAGTATATGGCTGTATCAATTTCACGTTCAAGGGTATAATAATTATGAAGTATATTATAGGACTCGGAACTAATATCGGCGACAGAAAACAGAATATCGAGGACGCCGTTTCAGCGTTTGATTTAGTACCGAAAACCGAGGTGCTCAGACGCTCGAAAATTTACGAAACTGAGCCCGTCGGCTACGCTGAGCAGGACAGCTTTTATAACGCGTGTATCGAAATTGAAAGCACGCTTGAGCCTAATGAAATTCTCGGCGTATGCCTTGGAATAGAAGCAGGCTTCGGCAGAGTCAGAACGATAAAAAACGGACCGCGTGTGCTCGACCTTGACGTAATACTTGCCGAAAATGTAAAAATCGACACGTCAAATTTAACCGTGCCGCACCCGCGCTATAACGAACGCCGATTTGTGCTTATTCCGCTGCTTGAGCTGTTTCCCGACGGCGAAGCATACGGAATAAAATTCAATAATTTCCTGCTTGGAATTAAGGGGCAGGCAATTAAACAGCTTTAATTTTCAAAATTTCACATTTTTATTATTCCTCCTGATACAAATAATATTATTGCTGAAAGGCATTAATTTTGTATTGGAGGATTTTTTATGAAAATGAATACAACAAAAAATATTATGAAGGGCGTGGGCGGCGTGCTTGCCGTTTGCTCGGCAGTAACGATGATGGCAAGCGCAAAGAAGTCCGACACGATGTCGGGCACAAAAAAGAGCATCAAAAAAACGGCAAACAAAATCACAGACGTAATCGACGCTGTAACGTCGTTTATGTAGTTCCGTTAGCCGTTAGCCGTTTTTGGTTACTCGCTTCGCACGGATAATATAATTAATAATAAAATAGACTATAAAAAATGAAAAGCCACAGACTCGACGTCTGTGGCTTATGAATTATTCTATTAATCAAATGCGTGGCCTGATGAACCAAATACTACGTCAATCTTGTGAGCAACAACCTCTTCGATAAGGTCTCTTGCAGGTGTGAGATACTGACGCGGGTCAAAGTGCGTCGGATTTTCTGCAAAGTGCTTACGAAGCGCAGCCGTCATTGCAATACGGATATCCGAGTCAACGTTAACCTTACATACTGCCATAGAAGCAGCCTGGCGAAGCATATCCTCTGGAATACCGATAGCGTCTGGCATTGAGCCGCCGTATTCGTTAATCATCTTGATGTGCTCCTGATTTACAGAGCTTGCGCCGTGAAGAACTATCGGGAAGTCAGGAAGCTGCTTTCCAACCTCTTCAAGAATGTCAAAACGAAGCTGCGGCTTCTGACCTGGCTTAAACTTGTATGCGCCGTGGCTTGTGCCGATTGCGATAGCAAGCGAATCACAGCCCGTGCGTGTTGCAAAGTCATAAACCTCTTCTGGTCTTGTGTATGATTCGTTGCCTGCCTCAACAACAACGTCGTCCTCAACGCCTGCAAGTGTGCCGAGCTCGCCCTCAACAACAACGCCATGAGCGTGAGCGTATTCAACAACCTGCTTTGTGAGCTTAACGTTTTCCTCGTAAGGAAGCGAGGAGCCGTCAATCATAACTGACGTGAAACCGCCGTCGATACAGCTTTTGCATGTTTCAAAATCAGGACCGTGGTCAAGGTGAAGAGCAATCGGAAGCCCCGTTTCCTCTGCAGCAGCCTTAACCATTGCAACAAGATAATCGTGGCTCGCATACTTTCTTGCGCCCGATGAGCACTGAGGAATAACTGGAGCCTCGAGCTTCTTTGCAGCTCTTGTGATACCCTGTACAATTTCCATATTGTTTACGTTAAAAGCACCGATAGCGTAGCCGCCGTCGTAAGCTTTTTTAAACATTTCGGTAGTAGTTACAAGTGGCATAATATTACCCTCCTAAAATTTTATCTCATATATTATACTATATAATAAAGGAAATAGCAACCTTTATTTATTCATATCTGAGAGCGTCAATAGGATTGAGCTTTGCCGCCTTGTTTGCAGGAGCGTAGCCGAAAATTAAGCCAATCAGAAGCGAAAATCCGACTGCCGTAATAATTGAGGTAATATTAGGCGAGGCTGAATAGCCAAGCACCTTGCTGAGCCCCGCGCCGAGAGCCATACCGAGCGTAATGCCGATAATACCGCCGACAAGACATATCACCATAGATTCGGTTACAAACTGCATTCGTATTGAGCCGTTAGTCGCGCCGAGAGCCTTGCGCGTGCCGATTTCCTTAGTGCGCTCGCTGATTGATACGAGCATAATATTCATTACTCCGATACCGCCGACGAGCAGGCTTATGGCCGCAATAGCCGCGATAGCGTAGCTTATGGTATTGATAACGTCGGTCAGAGTAGAAATAACAGACTCAAGCGAGGTTGTTTCAACTTCCCAGGTATCATTACTTGAATAAAAGGAAGAAAAGAAGGAATTTGTGGTGTCAAGGAAGGTTAATGTGTCTGTGTCAACGCTTGTTTTTATGCTGATTGACTGATAACCGTCGCCTGAGCCTGTAATATGCCTTGCAGTCGAAAGCGGGATATACATTTCCGTCGTTTCGTCTGTCGAGGATTCCTCGTCTGACGAGGCAGTTTCGCTTTCGTATTTATAAACGCCCGAAATATAGAATTTCTGCTGCGTGTTGTTTACCGTAACGGTAAATTCTTCGCCGACGGCGTCTTTTGGAGTTAAGCCGAGCGTGTTTTCGGCAAAGGTGTCTGCGACTACTGCAAGCTTGCGCTCGCCGTCGCTGTCCTTGATAAATCTGCCGTAAAGAAGCTTGATGTCCTCGGCGTCCTTGTAATCAGCCTCTACGCCCGTAACGGTGACGCTTGTTTCGTCGCTGCCGTACGTCGCCGTGCCAACGGAGCAGGTTTTTTCAACGTATTTTACGTCGTTCGGAAACGCCGCCTTGTAATCCTCAATCATTTCGTCGGTAATCAAATCCGACTCGTCGGGAGTTTCAGAGGCGAACATCTTTACTCTGAAATCCTTATTGTTATTACTGCTGTTTTCGTCGTCGCTGCTTTTTTGAGTCAGCGAAACGTTTATCGAAGAAGCGCCGAGCGCCGTCATACTGTCGCTGACGTAGCCCGTAAGCGAGGAGCCTACCGTGCTTATTGCAATAACCGAGCCGATACCGATAATTATGCCGAGCATTGTAAGCACCGAACGAAGCTTATTAAGCTTCAGCGACTCAAGAGCGAGCAAAACGTTTTCAAATATTGCCATATTTACCGCTCCTTTCGTCAACAAAATGACCGTCGCGCAGGGTTAAAATTCTGTCGCACTGCTCGGCAAGCTCACCGTTGTGCGTAATAAGCACGATTGTCTTGCCTTTTTCGGTGTTCAGGCGCTTAAAAATATCCATAACCTTGTCAGAGGTTTTGCTGTCGAGCGCGCCCGTCGGCTCGTCGGCAAGGATTATCGAAGGGTCGTTAGCCATCGCGCGTGCGATTGCGACGCGCTGCTTCTGACCGCCAGAAAGCTCGTTCGGACGGTGCTTCGTTCTGTCGAGCATTCCTACCTCGTCAAGCAGCTCCTTTGCGCGCTGAGTGCGCTCCTTTTTTGTCAGTCCGCCGTACAGCATAGGAAGCTCTACGTTTTTGAGCGCATTCTGTCTGCCGATAAGGTTGAACGTCTGAAAAACGAAGCCGATTTTTCTGTTTCTTATCGCCGAAAGCTCCTTGTCGCCTACGGCGTTAATGTCCGTGCCGTCGAGGATATATGAGCCCTCGGTACACTTGTCAAGCGCGCCGATAATGTTCATAAGCGTGCTTTTTCCGCTACCCGATTCGCCGACGATTGCGAGAAATTCGCCCTCGTTAACGGTAAGGTCTATTCCGTGCAGCACCTCAAGCTCGTTGGGCTTGCCGATGAAAAAGCTCTTTTTTATATTTTTCATTTCTATTACAGGCTTAGCCATTCTGACCACCGCCTGAAAATCCGCCCGAAGGCGGGCTCGGCATATCGCCGCTTGATTTTGAGCCTGAACCAGAGCTGGAGCTGGAGCCTGAGCCGCCAGGGAAGTCGCCCGACGGAGGAGTAGGCATATCACCGCCGCCCTTGTTGCTGCTCATTCCTCCGAACAGACCGCCGAAGAGTCCGCCTGCATTTGAGCTGCTGTCGCTGTCGGAGCTTACCGTTTCAATACCCTCGCTGAGGTCTGCGCTTGAGCGTACAACGTCGCCCTCGTTAAGCTCTGTTGAGGAGATTTCGATATAATAGTCGTTTGAATTACCCGTCGTAACGGTAACCTTTTCAAACTGCATATCCGTACCCTCTCCTGAGGTTTTACGGTATACAAAGCTTGTGTCGTTGTCGTCGCCAACTGCGTCAACGGGTACCTGATAAACGTTTTCGCTCGACGATACAATAATGCTTACGGAAGCGTTCATACCGATGTGCAAATCGTTTGTGGAAGTATTGATTGTAACGGTTGCGCCGAACGAGCCGTTATCGCTTGTCGGGTCAATCTGAGTAAGTTTTCCGTCGAGCGTTTCGTCAGAAGCGTCGTCGGTAATGTGGCATGTCTGACCGATTTTTGCGTTGTTGATGTCTGCTTCTGCAATTGTGATGTCAACCTGCAGCGAGCTTAAATCCTGAACGGTAGCCGCCGCGTCCATATTGCACGTTGAGCCGACAGTTGCGCTGAGCGCTGTAACGGTGCCGTCCTGCTCTGTCTTTAGCTTGCACTCGTCGAGCTGTGATTTCAGCTCAGTAAGCGTATCGCTTGACGACGCGCTTTCAAGGTCCTTCTTTGCCTGTGTGAGCTGAGTTTTTGCCTGTGACAGCTCGGTTTTGTACTGCGAATTAGTAGTTTTTGCCTGGTCGTATGCCGTTTTTGCCGATTTGTAAGCGCTTTCTACCGAGGAGTAGTTGCACGCCGTTTTTGCGTCGCGGAGCGCCTGAGCCTTTATGCCGAGCTTGTAAAGCGTGTTGCTTCCGCTCTTTGCAACGAGCGTCGTGCCTGTGAGCGTGTAAACCTCAGAAATTACGTTTTTGCATATATCGTCTGCGCTCTGCGTAACGCTTACGCTTGTCGACAAGGCGTTCTGCGAAGAAGCCATCGCGCTGAAGCCCTCTGCGCTGTCGCTTGCGTTGCTTTGAGCAGAAGAAGCGCTGTCAGAAATGTCAACCGTACCGACATCACAGCCGCCAAGATAATTCTGTACGGCGTTGATATACGTGCCTGCCGCCTTCAGAAGCTCAGAAGCAGAAGCGCTTCCGTTTTTGTATTTTGCAAGCGCGCTGTTGTATTCCGACAGCCTTTTGATATACTTTGAGCCTGCGGTGTTGTAGTCAGAAAGCGCCTTGTCGTATGCCGTCTGATACGATTTGAGGCTTGCAACTGCGTTGTCATATGGAGTTTTTGCTGTGTTGTATGCAGATTCAGCGCTGCTGAGCGTTGAAGCGTAAGAGCTGAGCTTACTTTTTGCTTTGTTATATGACGAGCTTGCGTTGTTATACTGAGTCTGAGCCGTGGATTTTGCCTTTGAGAGATTTTCCTCCTCCTTTTCAATCTGCTTTTCGAGCTCAGAGGAGTCGAGCGTAATCAGCGTGTCGCCTTTTTTTACCTCGTCGCCAACGGAAACGTTAACCTCCTTGACCGTGTAGTTCAGGTTAGTCGTTACCTTTGACGTTTTTGCACTCGAAACGGTTCCCGTTGCGGAAATGCTGTCCTCAAGCGTACCCTTTTCAAGCGTCGTAGTGCGTACGAAGGAGTATGACTGACTGCTTTTTTTGCCTGCCGATGCAAATACGGCGCTTGCCGCTACTGCCGCAACGAGCATCAGTGCAACAATCGTGGTGAGTATTTTTTGTTTTTTATTTAAGCCTTTGAGTTTTTTGAACAGTTTTTTCATAATAAAAACCTCCCTGTATGCAAGATGATATACAGGAAGGTTAAATAAGTATTAAATAAATTATATTATTATATACATTATATTATTGCTTTTTTCCGTGAAGTATGGGCGAAAGCGGCTTGTAAATCAGCATACATATTACTACGCACAGTATGCCCTTGATAAAAGTAAACGGCACGTTGAAAACGAGTAACGACTGTTCGATGCTTTTCATTGGCGGAGCGATTGCCTGATATGCCTGCAGTACGACCTCCTTGGGCATAAAGTTATAATAAAACGGATAAACGATAAAGAGATTTGACGGAAAGCTAACTGCCGCCATAACGAGTGTGCCGACAACGCCGCCGACAAACGCGCCCTTCATAGTTTTGTTTTTCATATAGATTAAGCCAGCGACGCCAGAAAACGAAGCGCCTAAAATAAAGTTCGACAGCTCGCCGATATAACCGCTCTGGCTGACGGCAAGGTGAATGACGTTTTTGATAAGCGCGATGAATATGCCTGCAAGCGGACCGTAAGCGAACGCACCGATAAGCTCGGGCAAATCCGAAAAGTCAAGCTTGATAAAGCTCGGTATAAACGGAACAGGTATTTCAAGATACTGCAAAACGATTGCAGCCGCCGAAAGCATACCGCAGCCAGCAAGCACGCGCGTGCTTATTCTTTTTTTGTTGTTTTCGTTTTTCATATTTATTCCTCCCTCTGCAAATAAGACGAAGAAAGCCCCCGAAATTCGGGGGCGTTAATATTTATATACCTATATAAATACATTTCTCTCATCCGGACTTATAGCAAAAAGCTTGCTAATTACCGTCGGTTACGGAATTTCGCCGTATCAGTTCCCAAAGGGAAGTCGTGGACTGTACCACCGGTGGAGATTTTCACTCCGCCCCGAAATATTTGCAATACTATTATAGTATATGCACAAAAAAAGTCAAGGTTTTTGTAACAATTGAACACATTTACTCCTTTCTACAGATGTCGCAAAACTGACACAAACGCGAAGTTGTCAGCCAAAAATCGAAAATAAAAGACACAAAGGCTTAAATCAGTCTAATAAAATTGCGAAAATTTGACAACGAGGTGAAATTATGTTATAAACCTAACCGTTACAAATTGGTAACAAAAAATTACAAAGGAGTTAATACTATCAGACATTTTAAGATTAAAGTAGTTTCGGTAGCGCTCGCGGCTCTGTTTTGTTTCTCAGGAGCGGCAATTGCATACGCCGAAGAACCTACAAACTCTTATGCAAACGCACCAGGCGGCACAGCAGCGGAAGTGCAGAGCGAATTTGATATTATTTCTTCAATTGAAAACGCCGAACAGGAGAAAAATGATTTTTCAATCAAAGTATCAAATGTAAACGCAACAAACGCAGTTCTTAGCTGGAGCAGCAGCGACCTTTATATCAGCTACAGAATTTGCAGGTTCAACATCATCCAGAACAAATGGGAAGATGTTATCTACACACCGAACACAGAGCTTAAGCTCACAGATTTAAAAGAGAATACTAATTACAAATATTGCATTATTAATGCAGCAACAGACGAACTCCTCGGCGTTACGGAGTTCACAACGGCGCTTAACAAGCCGACTATTGAAATCAGCGAGCGCAACGGCAATTCCGTTGAGCTTGAGGTAAGTAACGTTCAGAAGGGCGCAAAGGTAGAGCTTTACAGAAAGAAGAAGGGCAAGAAGTACAAGAAAATTGCTACTCTTTCATCAGACGACACGTCGTATACTGACAAAAAGCTCAAGGGCGCAACAACCTATTACTACAAGGCAAAGACTGTAGCAACGGGCAAAGAGGACGGCCAGACCGTTACAAAGAACAGCGGTTATTCTAAGGCTACAAAGGCAAAGACCCTCAAAAAGATGGGACTTCCTTCTGTAAGCGGCAGAACAAAGACCTATGCAATTTATACTGCAGTTACACTCAAAAGCTCGCCGCAGTACAAGCTTCTTCGTTCAAAGAAGTGCTATACTGACAAGAAAACGGGCATCAGAATGGTTGACGGCTGCTATTGCGTAGCTCTCGGTTCATACTACGGTACAAAAATCGGTACAAAGTATAAGATTACGTTTTCAACGGGTAAGGAAATCAACGTTATCCTCTGTGACCAGAAGGCTGACCGCCACACGGACAGCAAGCATCAGTACGCAGTTAATAACAGCGATATTATCGAGTTCTACGTTGAAAAGTCAAAAATGCCGAGAAAAATCAGAAATCTTGGCAACTACGGCGTGCTTGACGAATTCAAGGGCAGCGTTGTATCAATTGAAAAATACGTTTAAAAAAGAGCCGACAGGCTCTTTTTTGCTTCTGGCTAAGGTTATAAAGAACAAAGGGAAGGCGTCGCCTTCCCTTTGTTTTCTTATGAATTATTCCTCTGCAAGCGGGTTTGAAATGCCGCCTGTTACCTCGCTCATTTCATTTTCAAGGTCTACTGACTCTTTTTCTGCAAACGACTTATACTTGCTCTGATAATAATTTTCGCCTACGTTATCAAACGTGCCGTCGGGCTTGATTGTGATAACCGTGCAGCCGCGCTGAAGTCCGAATTTCGAAATTCCGCTGTAAGCAAGATAGTCAATCGAATAGCCGTAAGTAAGCTGAACGCCCTTGTAGTTAAGCGACATATTGTTCAGGTGGTCGTGACCGAAAAATACGCCCTGCGTTCCGTTTTCACTAAACGCGTCAAATATGCCGTAGTTGTAATTACTGCAGCAAATCAGTTCGCCGCCCTCGGCGATTTTGCCGTACTTGTACTTAACGTCGTTGGTGTCCGCGTTGCCTGCTTTTTTGTATTCGTCATATGCGTCCTTCATCTCGGCGGGCGGAATGTGGAAGAAGGCGAGCGACTTTGGCTGAACGCCGCCGTTTTCCTTTGTAAGCTCCTTAACCTTGCTCTTGTACCACGCAACCTGATTGCTGTGTACGCAGTCGTATTTCCACTTAATTCCAAAATAGTCGCCGTCAACGTAGGAGTGCGAGTCAAGGATAAACAGACTTTGTGTGATTGCACCCTGCGAGTTCTTTACATTAATTATGTAGTTGCCTAAGCCGTCAACCTCTTCGGGTCCAGACAGAAGCAGGCAGTGCTTGTATTTACCTTTATCCTCATACATCTCCGCCATCTGCTGACGGTTAAAGTACGAATAAACCTCCGTGTCGTGATTACCGAAGGCAAGACACCAGTATACGCCGAGCGTTTCCATCATTTCGGCAAAAAGCTTTGCACTTTCCTTGTTGTTGAACGTTCCTGCCTGATAAGGCACGGGATATGCAACGTCGCCCGTTACGACAACAAGGTCTGGCTTTTCAGCTGTAATCATCGTTGCAACGGCATTGAGCGCCATATTATCCTTCTTTGAGCTGAGAGCGCCGCCGCCGATATGAACGTCTGTAAGCTGAAGCACCTTAAAATCGCCGTCGGTGGTGAAGCTGTATCTTCCCTTGCTGTCAAGCTCTGGAACGAGCTGCCGCTCATACTGAACAGGCTTCATATTTTCTCTTATGAAGGCGTAGTTCGACGAGTTGCCGACAACGTTAAGCACGGCGGTGCTACCCGCGATAGCAGTAACAACAAGCACAAGAACAAGCGCAATAATACGCAAAACCTTTAACGTATGCCTGCGTCGATGATGGTTAGATTTGTTTTTAGCCATATTCTCACTCTCCGAAAATTAAAAATTTAGTTTCTTTTACGATTCGCTTAATCGCTTCTGCCGTAATAATTCCCCCGCACAGAAATGCAAAATAAGCGTCAAATGCAAAATTCACCCTTGTAACGAGCGTCATTCCCATCAGCGTGAACGCCGTTACAAAACAGTCAAGAAAGCTGTCGAGCGCCAGCGCCGCAATTATCGGCGAGGGCGATTTTTTGTTCAGCCTCACAAGCAGCGCGCCGAGCGCCGCCTTTGCAAAAATAGTTCCTATGATTATCAATACGTATTTGTTGCCGTAAACTACGCCCGACGGATACATCAGCCTGTCGAGTCCGCGGTATACGAAAAACAGTCCCGTAAACGCGATAATCATACTGATGACAAACGTTATAAGGCTCTCAGTTCGCTTTGAACGTATATCGTCGCCGAACTTTACTGCAAACACAAAGCCGAGCATTGCGAGCATACACGAAAACGTGTCGCCGAGATTGTTAACGGCGTCGCAGTATATTGTCAGCGAAAACGAAGCGTTTCCAACGTAAAGCTTAACGGCAAACAGCAGGAAGTTAACGACAATTCCAGCAATTCCTGCCGTAAAATAATATTTTTTCATAAAAACTCCTCTATTTTAGATTATAACATTATTTATTCCAAATTGCAATTCATATTTTTTGTGGCTGTGAGCATAATAAAAACGGTGATGATATGGAATTTTTATACGCCGCGTTATTGGTTTTTGTGATTATATTACAGATTGTAATTTTGCTTAACGGACGGGGAAGAAAATCAGAGGTTTTTCTTATGCACGAGGGCAGATTTCTTACGGAAAATATGAAAAAGCACCGCGTGTCGTATTCCGACCTTGCGGCTGCCGCAAGGGGCGAGGGTTATTTTAATATTGCGGACATTGATACTGCCGTGCTTGAACGCGACGGAAGCATAAGCCTTTTGCCGCAGGCGAAAAAGCGCCGTCTTAATCCAAAGGATTTCAACTTTGCACCCGTCCGCGAGGGCGCAGGATACATCGTATATCAGAACAAAACGCTAAGCGACGAGGGGCTTCGCGCCGTAGGACTCAGCGAGGGTAAGCTGCGCGATTTTCTTGCTTCGCGCGGCTATACGCTTGACGAAACGGAGCTGATTGTTGTCAGCGAAAGCGGCAGGGTAACGGTATTTTAGATAATATTTGACTTTTAATATAAATTGATATATAATGCATTCGTTCATATGATTCATATGAGTCATATGAATAAAACCTGCAAGTGAGGTGCATTATGATAGACGAAGAAATCTACGAAATGGCGGAGCTTTTCAAGATGTTTTCCGACCCTACGAGGATAAAAATAATGCTTACGCTTTTTGAAAGCGAGCTTAACGTAACGCAAATTGTAGAAAAAATCGGCGCATCACAGACGGCTGTTTCGCATCAGCTCAGAGCGCTAAAGCAAAATCATCTTGTTAAATGCCGCCGCGACGGCAAAAGAATGATTTATTCGCTTGCCGACGACCACGTAAAAACGATAATTAATATGGCGATTGAGCATATCGAGGAGTGATACATATGGAACACGAGCACACACATAATCACTCGCACGACCACTCCCACAACCACGAAAATTTTGAAGCGGTAAAGCGCGAGGAGCTTACAAAAATCATAATTTCCGCGGTGTTCTTTGCCGCGGGCTACATAATCGGCGAGTTTACCTCTCTGCCTGCGTTTATGCACCTTATCTGCTTCGGCGTTTCGTATATTGCCGTCGGCTTCGGCGTAGTCAGAAACGCTATCGAGGACATATTTGAGGGCAAGATTTTCAACGAGTGTTTTATGATTAGTATTGCTTCGCTCGGCGCGTTTGCAATAAAGGAATTTGACGAGGGCTGTGCAGTAATGCTGCTGTACGCTGTCGGCGAATATATTCACGGTCTTGCGCTGTCAAAGAGCAAAAAGCAGATACGCGAAATTGAACATAACGACCACGGCGAGCACGTCCACGAATCAGGCGATACGGAAAGCTTTATAGCGCATTTTGCAAAGATTTACACGCCCGTAATTTGCGCGATTTCACTGCTTGTTATCGTAATTCCGCCGCTTTTTATGGGCGGCGAGTGGAAGGAATGGATTTACCGCGGACTGTCTGTACTTGTTATCGGCTGTCCCTGCGCGATAGTGATTTCCGTTCCGCTTTCGTTTTCGTGCGCTATTGACGCGTGTACGCGAAAGGGCATCTATATTTATCATACGAACGCGCTCGAAAAGCTTCACAAAAACGGCAGCGGCGAGGGAATTATCGTTCCCGACGGGAACGAGCACGGTCTTGCTTTTGCAAAAAAAGCCGCGTCAAAGGCTGTCATTATTTCGCGCGAAAATATCATCCTTGCGCTTACCGTAAAGGCGGTAGTGCTTGTGCTTGCGGTGTTTATGGAAAAGGAGCTGCCGATGTGGCTTGCCGCCTTTTCCGACGTGGGCATAGCAGGACTTGCAATACTTAATTCACTAAGGTCACTGAGGATTAAATAGTATATATTATGCAGAAATTATTTATAGATTACACTCCCGACAAGTCAATTGTACTCGAAGGCGAGCAGGCGCGCCATATTGCAAAATCGCTCAGGATGAAGGTCGGCGATATGCTGACGGTGACTGACGGGCAGGGCAGCGACTTCGGCTGTCAGATTGAAGAAATCAGCAAGGATGCGGTTGTGCTGACCGTTTGCTACAAGCAGGTATGCGAAAGCGAGCCTGACTGCAGGGTTACGATTTATCAGGGCGTACCGAAGGGCAGCAAGCTCGAGGATATTATACAAAAATGCACGGAGCTCGGCGTTACAAAAATTGTGCCGACGCTGACAAAGCGGTGCGTCAGCCGTCCCGACGAAAAGGGCGCAAAACGAAAAAACGAGCGTTACAGAAAAATTGCGCTTGAGGCGGCACAGCAGAGCGGACGCGGCATAATTCCCGAAATATCCGAGCAGATTTCACTAAGCGAGGCTGTCAAAAACGACGACAGCGAGCTGAAAATCCTGTTTTATGAGGGCGGCGGCGAAAGCCTGAAAAGCCTTGTAAACAGCGACGTTCACAGCGTTTCGGTTTATATAGGTCCCGAGGGCGGCTTTGACGAAGGCGAGGTTGCTCTGCTTCGCGACAGCGGCGCAAAAATCGCAACTCTCGGCAAGCGTATTCTGCGCACCCAGACGGCGCCCGTTGCGGCGCTCAGCGCGATAATGCTGTTAACTGATAACTTGGAATAGAGGTACATAATGAAAACAGACAAATTTCACTTTTTTTCGCTTTTGGCAATATTTACGCTGTTTCAGTATTTTGTCGGCGGATACTATGCCTTTTACTGTGCGTTCGGCGCGATTTTGCTTGCTGTATTACTGCTAATCAACGTCTTTCGCACAAAAAAGCTGACTGTAAGCCTCAGCTTATCGGCGGCAGTGCTTGCGCTTTTTGCAGTATCGTATCTTGTCACAAAGTTCTGGGCAGTCGACAAATCAATGAGCCTTTACGGCTTTTCAAAATTTATGGTACCGATACTGTTTGCGCTGAACTTGTGGCAGGTCGACAGCGAGGACAGACCGAAAATTTTATACTCGCTTCCTGCGTCGGCAACGCTGATGACGGTTATCGGTCTTTTACTTGGACAGCTTGACAGGCTACACAGCGTGTTTTTTGATAAAGCGGGTGATTTTCACGGCTTGTTTGAATATGCTAACGGTTTTGCGATTTATCTGTTAATTGCAGTAATTATTTCCGTACTCAAACCGAAAAAGAACGCAAAAATAATAGCGCTTGATTCAGTTTGCGCGGCGGTTTGTGCGGCAGGAATATATCTGACAAAATCTAAAGCAGTATTTGCGCTGAGTGCGGCAACTATCGTAATGATTGCGTTTGTTTTTGTACTCAGGATGCAGAAAACGCGCAAAAAGAAAACAGTTTTTATATGTGCCGTTGCAGGTCTTGGCGTTATTGCGCTTATTGTGCTTGCGGCAACTGGTATTTTATCAAAGCTGTTTACATACGTTATGACGTACGGCACGGTTGTTGAAAGGCAGATATACTGGAAGGACGCTTTTTTATATGCGCTTCATCACCCGTTCGGCAAGGGCGAATACGCTTTTTATTACGTTCAGCCAGAAATACAGTCAGCGTCATATTATGCGATTGACGTACATAATGATTTTATTCAGATGTGCGTAGAAATAGGCTTCATTCCGACAATAGCATTTGTTGTAATGCTTGTAAAAAGCTTTGTTTCAAGAAAAACAGACGTACTCAGTAAATTTGTTTTAGCTGCAATTTCGCTTCACGCATTTTTTGATTTTGACCTGCAGTTTATGTCAGTTTTTCTTATCCTCGTTCTCTGCCTTGAATTTGAACGCGAAAAGACGTTTGAAATACAAAACAAGTTTTTCCCATCTATGATATGTATTGCACTTGTTGTTTTCAACGTGATTATGGGACTGTCGGGTTATTTCAACCATACGGGACGTCAGGTAAAATCGCTGTATTATTACAAAAATACGTCTGCGCTTTTGATTGTGCTTCAGAACACAAACGAGCAGCAGGCGGCGTATGAACTTGCAACCGATTTGCTCGAAATAAACGATAACGTTTTTGAAGCCAATTATACGCTTTCGCGCGTTTACGAAGCTAACGACCGTTATGACGAAGCGATTGAGCAGATGGAGCTTGTGCTCAAAAAGAGTCCGCGCGATATGGACAATTACGAAAACTACATCGACCTTTGTCAGAAAGCGTCTGAGTATTATTCAAAGACAGGCGACAGCGAAAAGCAAACTGAATGCCTGAAGAAAATCGCGTCTGTTTCCGACAGGCTCTCACAGCTTGAAAAGAACACAGATGAAAAAGCGAAAAAGTATATGGCAAGACAGAAATTCAAAGTCGACGAGGAACACCAAACGCTGATTAAGCAGGCAAAGGAAAATCTGAAATAACAACTTTAAGGAGCTGCCAGACGGCAGCTCCTTTTGTTTATTCTTAACAAAAAAACAATGTCTATTTCTAACAGACGATTAATTGACAATCGTCGGATTTAGCATTAAAATAATAGTAACGGCTTGTCTGATATTATTAAATATGCGGTCAGCAGACAGAAGTTAACGAAAACAAATAATTAATAATTAACAAAAAGGAAGTGTTTTTATGAAAAAAACAATATCACTCGCCATCGCGCTCGTGATGGCAATAACGTCAGTATTCTGTGTGAATTTTGCAGCCTTTGCTGACCCTGAAGCGACAATCAGCAGCTTTTCCTTCACGTTTTTCGACGAAGCAAACGCTCTTACCTATACAGAGGGCTTCGACAGCAGAGAAAGATGGGACGACGATGATAACAGGTACAATTATTATAATTTGCCTGACGTTTTTACCGAAGGTAACGAGCTGACTCTGGTTTACAGCGATACTACAACAGATACCTTTACGGCAACGTACAACTTTGATGACGACGAAGTATACTTCGTAAACAAAAAGGACGAAAAAGCGCCTATCAGCGATATATTTATCAATGATACGCAGGACAAGAAGCACTGGAAGGTCGGCACAAACAAAT
>JAFWKC010000047.1 GCA_017514345.1 Eubacterium sp. | reverse complement strand
ACTGGAGTTCAGACGTGTGCTCTTCCGATCTTCTATTCACTCTCAGGTTGGACGGTAACAAGGAAGAGCGACACGCTGTTTACTGTAAGACCGACGTATGATGTTGCCGAAAGGTTTACAATGGCTGTAATTGACAACGGAACAACTACTACTGAAAACGTTCAGTATGATAAGAAGTTCAATATTACAGTATCTGACACAAACGACGCTAAATTCGCTGCTTGGGCAGTAAAGACAAGCAACAATAAGTATCAGATTGCTTCCTACAGCAAGAGCTACACCTTCTATGCTTGTGAAGCTGAAACGTATGTTGTTATTATTAACGACGGTACTGACGAGGCTCCAGTTTATAAAACAGTTGACGGCGTTACACTTAATGCTTCTAACATCGACAGCGAGATAACTGAAACTGGCAGCATTTCGACAGACGAATTCATTACAAGCAAGCTTAAGAATAAAGACCCGTTTGTATCAGTTCAAAGAGCTCAGATGACAAACCTTGTTGACGGCAAATACCGCAAAGCCCGTGTTTACGTAAGAATTACGCAAGGCTGTGACAGCGAACACGAACCTACAAGCTACGGTATTCTTTATCACCAGGGTACAGGCTCATCAGTTGACGAACAGATGTTCATTAACGGTACAGGAACTTACAGAAGAGCTGTTACGAATAAGCTCGAAAGCGGACAGTTTACTTATACGCTTTCGTCAAAGAATGGATTTAATTCCGACGTAACCTTCAGAGGCTATGTAAACTATGACTTTACGTACTCTGCAGGCGGCACTTCTGCTACGATTAACGGACTTGATTATTCAAGAATTGCTACGGCAACCAGAAGTTAAATAAACAACTATATTAAAAGTAGGGACGCTCAGGCGTCCTTACTTTTTTGTAAACTTAATATTAAGTTTGTAAATAAAGTGTTAACAAACTATTGACCTTGCGATTTGCAGTAATTATAATATCAATTAATATTTAACAGGAGGTCTTCATATGCTTAAATCAATGACTGGCTTTGGTAGAGCTGTAAAAGAAATTGACGGTTACGTTATCACAGTTGAGCTAAAATCTGTTAATCACAGATATTTTGAGTTTTCATCCCGAATACCGCGTACTTACGGTTTTCTTGACGACAAGCTAAAATCACATATCGGCTCAAAGGTTGCACGCGGCAAGGTTGACTGCTTTGTTGGCATAGAAGCACTTAATACAGAGGATGCAGACGTTGTTATTAATAACACGCTTGCAAGCGCATACGTCAAGGCACTTAAAGAGCTTTCAGAAAAATATGACCTCAAAGAGGATTACGGCGCATCAACCGTCAGCAGATATCAGGACGTCCTTGTTGTAAAAAAGGCAGAAGAGGACGAGGGCAAAATATGGTCTTACGTCAAAATCGTCTGCGACGAAGCACTTGACAGATTTGTTGAGATGCGTAAGGTTGAGGGCGAAAAAATGTATAGTGACATAAAGTCGAGAGCAAAATACATTATTGAATGCGTTTCCTTTATTGAAGAGCGTTCGCCTGATACGGTAAAGGAATATAACGACAAGCTTGTAACAAGAGTTCACGATTTAATCGGTGACATTTCGCTTGACGAAGCCCGTATTATTCAGGAGGTTGCTATATATGCCGATAAGGTTGCTGTAGCAGAGGAAACTGTCAGACTTCGTTCTCACATTGACCAGCTTGAAGTTTTCCTTGAAGCAGAGGAGGCTATCGGTCGGAAGATGGACTTCTTAATTCAGGAAATTAACCGCGAAGCAAATACTATCGGCTCAAAGGCTAATGACGTAGATATCGCACGCAAAGTAGTTGATATCAAGAGTGAAGTTGAAAAAATCAGAGAACAGGTTCAGAATATCGAATAAGGAGCAATATGACACTGGTTAACATTGGATTTGGCAATTTAATAAACGCTGACAGGGTAATATCTATTGTTTCGCCTGAATCTGCGCCAGTAAAACGTATGGTGCAGAAAAGTAAGGAAAACGGAACTTTGATTGACGCCACTCACGGCAGAAAGACAAAAAGCGTTATCATTACTGACTCCGATAACGTAATACTTAGTTATATGGAGCTTTCTCAGATTGAAAGCAGGTTTAATTCGGAGGTGGCTAATGAACGATAAAAGAGGAATGCTCGTAGTTTTATCTGCGCCAAGCGGGTGTGGCAAGGATACCGTTTTCAGAGAGCTGAAAAAGCTAAGAAACGATATTGTTGAGTCTGTTTCTGCTACTACAAGAAAGCCGCGTGAGGGCGAAATAAACGGAGTTAATTATTATTTCAGAACTGAGGATGAATTTCTTCAGATGATTAATGACGGAAAGCTGCTTGAATACACGCGATATAACAACTGCTATTACGGAACTCCTGTAGAAGGCGTTGAAAAAGCAATTGAAAACGGCGATATCTGTTTTTTGATAATCGAGGTTGAGGGCGCTCAGAATATTATGAAGATGGTGCCTGACTGCGTTTCAATTTTCTTACTTCCGCCTAATATGGAAGTTCTTAGGCACCGCCTTGAAAAACGCGAAGCTAACGATATTGAGGATATTAACAACAGGATGAGGGCAGCTGAGTACGAAATAGAACAGGCTGGCTTATATAAATACAATGTCGTAAACGACGGTCTTGAGGACTGCGTTAATACTATAAATAATATTTTAAATGATGAGCTTAATGCTCGTAATGATATTTAGGAGGAAATAGT
>JAFWKC010000046.1 GCA_017514345.1 Eubacterium sp. | reverse complement strand
TCGCAAGCTCAATCATTCTTGTCATATAGCTGTCAACGCCGCTGTACGTCGCAAGGTAGTTATTGATGTACTCCTGCGCCTCCTTGCGCGTAACGCCGATATCCTTTGCAAGACTGAACGCGCCGATACCGTAAACGATACCGAAATTAACAGCCTTTGCGCGCGAACGAAGCTCCTTCGTTATCATTTCAACGGGAAGCCCGAACACCTGCGACGCAGTAATCGTGTGAATATCGTCGCCATTGTTGAAGGCGTTAATCATATTTTCGTCGTTGGCAAGGTCGGACAGAACGCGAAGCTCAATCTGGCTGTAATCGGCGTCGACAAGAAGCTTGCCGTCGCTCGCAACAAAGAACTTACGCATTTCGCGTCCGAGCTCGGTGCGGATAGGAATATTCTGTAAATTCGGTTCAAGTGAGCTGATACGTCCCGTCCTCGCCTCGACCTGATTAAACGAGGTGTGTATTCTTCCGTCCGCTCCAATAACCTTTAGCAGACCGTCGCAGTATGTCGATTTCAGCTTAGTCAGCGTTCTGTATTCGAGGATGTATTCGATAACCTTATGCTCATATCGAAGTCCCTCGAGCACCTCGGCATTAGTAGAATAGCCGCTCTTCGTTTTCTTCTTCGCGGGAAGTCCCAAATCCTCAAAAAGCGCAACTCCGAGCTGTTTAGGTGAATTGATGTTAAATTCGTAGCCGACTGCGTCATAAATCAGCTCGGTAAGCTCGTCAATCCTTACTGACAGCTGTTTTGCGAAGGCTTCTATGCCCTCTTTGTCGACAGAAAAGCCCTCGACCTCCATTTTTGCAAGCACGCGCGCAAGCGGAAGCTCAATTTCATCAAGTAGCTTCGTTTGATTAGCTTTGGCGAGCAATTCGTCTGTCTTTTCAAACAGCAGTTTCAGCACCGAGGCAAACGATACGTTTTCGTCCTCGCCGCCGAGCGGATTGTCAAATTTTGGAAGCGCAACGCCGTATTCAAGGCACAGGTGCTCAATATCGTACTTGTTGTCCGACGGCTTTAGAAGATAAGCGCTGAGCATAAGGTCGCCGCACACGTTTTTGCACTCAATGCCCGTTTTTGCCGCAAGACGGTGAAGATATTTTGAATTGTAGGTGTATTTTTTTATGCTTTCGTTTTCAAAAAACGCTTTTACAAAATCGTCGTAGCCCGAATGCTCCGACGGCAGAGCAACAACCTCGTCGCCGAAGGAAAACAGCATATCGCTGATTCCGCCGTCGATAATCACGGGATAAACGTACGCCGCGCCGCCGATTTTTTCAAGCAGCGCGTTTGTGTCCGCGCAGGGCGTACAGGTGATTTTGCGCGGCTTTTCCTCCTCGACCTCGGCGGCGTCGTTGCCGTCAAGACCGAAGCGGTCAATGAGCGAATAAAGCTCAAGGCGTACAAATTCAGTCGCCGCAGCCCTTTTATCGCCGTCGGCAACCACATAAGAATTAATATCGGTATCAACAGGCGCGTCGCATACAATTTCGCCGAGCTTCAGCGAAAGATAAGCGTTTTCCCTGTCGGCAACAAGCTTTGCGCGAACGCTTTTTGTAACGTCAATCGTGTCGATATTTTCATAAATATTGTCAACGCTTCCGAAACGCGAAATAAGGTCAAGCGCAGTTTTTGCGCCTATGCCCTTAACGCCTGGGATATTGTCGGAGCTGTCGCCCTGAAGTGCCTTTACCTGAATAAGCTGACGCGGCGTAACGCCGTATTCGTCCATAATCGCCTTTTCGTCGTATACGTCAGTCACAGCCTGACCGCCCTTAGTACGCGCAAGAAGCACCCTTACGCCGTCGTGAGCAAGCTGCAGCGAATCGCGGTCACCCGTCGCAATAAAGCATTCGTCGCCGTTTTTGCGGCACTGCGCTGCAAGCGTGCCGAGGATATCGTCAGCCTCCCAGCCCTCGCATTCCACAGTCTTGTAGCCGAGAAGTGAAAGCAGATTTTTCAGCACGGGCATCTGTTCGCGAAGCTCGTCGGGCATACCCTTTCGTCCTGCCTTGTACTCGCTGTACATTTCGTGTCTGAAGGTCGGCGCGTGAACGTCAAACGCCACGGCAACAGCCTCGGCAGAGCTCATTTCCTGCAGCCTGAGCAAAATATTCAAAAAGCCGTAAATCGCGTTAGTGTATTCGCCCTTCTTATTTGTCAGCAGGCGTATACCGTAAAACGCGCGGTTGACTATACTGTTTCCGTCAAGAACTAATAGCTTCATATATACGTGTCACCTCATATACATAATAGTGTTAGTATATCACATATGAAACGCTTTTACAATAATACTTGAATTTTATATGTAAAAGTAATAAAATAGCAATATACGGAGGTACGACTATGTACTTAAGAACTTATGCAGAGATTGACCTGGACGCAGTAAAATATAATATCAACAACACACGCTTAAAGCTGAACGACGGCGTTAAGCTGCTCGGCGTAATAAAGGCTGACGCTTACGGTCACGGTGCCGTTGAGCTTGCGCGCGAATTTGAAAAGGCTTTTGATTTCTTCGGCGTTGCGTGTATTGAGGAAGCGCTTGAGCTGAAAAAAGCAGGAATAAAAACGCCGCTTCTGATACTCGGCTACGTTTCTCCAGAGGATTACGAAAAGGTCGTAAAAGACGATATACGAATTCCGATTTTTCATTTTTCTGACGCAGAGGCGCTGTCAAAAGAGGCAGTAAAGCAGGGCAAAAACGTTCCGTTTCACTTCTGCCTTGACACGGGAATGAGCCGAATAGGCTTTCAGGCTGACGACGAAAGCGTTGAGCTTTGCAGAAGGATTGCGGCGCTCCCGAGCATTACGGCAGAGGGTATCTTTTCGCACTTTGCAACGGCTGACGAATGCGACCTGACAAAAGCGCTGAAGCAGCAGGAAATCTTTTCCGACTTTTGCGATAAGCTCGGCTTTGACATACCGATAAAGCATATCAACAACAGCGCGGGAATTATGAATTTTGACAAGCAGTTCAATATGTGCCGAATGGGTATTATTCTGTACGGACTTTACCCGTCGCACGAGGTTGACGAAGCCCTGCTCGACGTCAAGCCTGTTATGACCTGGAAAACGAGCATATCGCATATCAAGACGCTCCCCGCAGGCAGAGAGATTTCCTACGGCGGCGATTTTGTCACGACGAGCGACACGGTTATTGCGACAATTCCCGTCGGCTACGCTGACGGCTATCCGCGCTGTCTGAGCGGTATCGGCGAGGTGCTTGTTTGCGGCAAGCGCGCAAAAATCGTCGGCAGAATATGTATGGACCAGTTTATGATTGACGTAACGGACGTTGATGGCGCAGAGCTTGGAAGCGAGGTCGTGCTCGTCGGCTCACAGGGAGGCGAAACGCTTTCTATGGAGGAGGTCAGCGAAAAGGCGCACTCCTTCAACTATGAGCTTCCCTGCCGCATTTCGCGCAGAGTTCCTCGCGTTTACAAAAAGGACGGAAATATAGTTAAGACTGTTAAATATCTGCAGAGGTGATTGATTGAAAAAGGTTATATCCATTTTTCTTACGTTAGTTATGCTCGCCGCGTGCTGTGCGCCGTTTTCTGCGCTCGCAGACGATGACAAGGAAGCGCCGATAGTCTGGTGGACGGAGCTTGAAGTCAAAAGCGGACGGAAGTTCACCATAAGCGGCGACGTTATCAGGCTGACTGCAAGCATTACGGATAAGGAAGGCATAGACAGCGTTTTTGCCGTTTTCTGCTCATACAACGGCAAGGACAGCTTTACCGTTTATCCGACCTACAACAGCGCAGAGGATATTTATGAGGCGGAATTTGAAACCACCGACGACACTTATCCTGGTTACTGGTATCTTGCACGGCTTATGGCGATAGACGTAAATCAGAACAACTGGGATATGTACCCAGGCGAGGACGCGTACTGTTACGGCGTTGCAGGCGTGATATCTAACGAAGATATAACGCTTGAGCAGAGCGATTACACCTACTGCGCTTCACCGATAATCCCAAAGCTGAGCGTAACCTACAAGGGCAGCAAGCTTCGCGAAAACACCGATTACAAAATCACCTGCAAAAACAACCTCAACGTCGGTACGGCAAGCGTAAGGATTGAGGGCATTAACTGCTTCACGGGTGATTTTACGCGCGAATACCGCATACTGCCGAAAAGCGAATTCAGCGCCGAGCTTTCAAGAACAAGCTACGTTTACAACGGCGAGCTGAAATCACCAGGTGTAAAGGTGTTCGACGGAAGCTACGTTTTTCCGAGAGAGTCGTATACCCTGACGTATGACAATAACAGAGATAAGGTCGGAGTTCACGCCGTTACCGTTGAGCCGTTAGGTAATTACACGGGCAAGAAAACGCTTTATTACACGGTCGCGCCGAGTTCTACCTCGATAAAAAAGCTGACCGCAAAAAAGAAGAGCATTACTGTTTTCTGGAAGAAAAAAACGGCGCAGGTGACGGGCTATCAGATACAGTACAGCACAAATAAACGCTTTTCAAAAAAGGCAACAAAAACCGTTACGGTAAAATCAAATAAAAAAACGAAAAAAACGCTGAAAAAGCTAAAAGCAAAAAAGCGTTACTTCGTTCGTATACGCACCTACAAAACGGTTGACGGAAAAAAATACTATTCAGCCTGGAGCAAAACAAAAAAATGCAGCCTCAAAAAATGAGGTTGCATTTTTGTTTACATATTTCCTAACAGCTTATACAAAAGCTTGTACATCGTGGCGGCTTCTTCGCGCGTCAGCTTGACGCATTTTACCATCTCGGAGGGAACTTTAACTGCCTCCTGCTTCAGCGCTTCGCCCTTGTCCGTAATAGTCACAACAAGATTGCGCTCGTCGGTTTCGGAGCGTTTGCGCGTTATATATTCCTTTGCTTCGAGCTTTTTGAGCAGCGGCGTCAGCGTTCCCGAGTCGAGAAAAAGACGTTCCCCAAGCTCCTTGACGTTAATGCTCTTTTTCTCCCAAAGCACCATCATCGTAATATACTGCGTATACGTCAAATCGAGCTTGTCAAGGTACGGCTTGTACTGCTTTACAACCTCTTTTGCGCAGGCGTAAAGCGGAAAGCAAAGCTGATTTTCAAGCTTCAGCGACTCATAATTTTCACTCATAATATAATCCTCTTTTGCAAAAATTGAACAATTTAATTGTACGCAATAAAATTGCATTTGTCAATATATATTTTAATAAATGTGAATAAAAAAGACGGCGCTTTTATACGCCGTCTAAAATACCGTTCTTTATTATTCAAGCAAGCCGTTGTCCTGAAGCATTCTGACAAATTTTTCTATGTCAGTCCTCGCAAGGTCAGCGTCGACCTCGTATTCCGAGGTAATCAACTGAACTGCGTCGTCAACGGTGATGTCCTTCTGAAACGCGTCCCACAAAAACGAGCCCGTATCGTTAAGCGTAATCATCGCATTAAAATCGACTGCGTTTTTGCCGACGGGAACAACTATATTCGAGCCTGCTATATTGCGTTTTGCAAATCCGTTTTTGATTTTCATACAATCCCTCTATTTATAATCGTCAGACGTGAAGTTAATATACCTTGTAAATTTTTTCTTCGCTTTGTCAAGCTCCGACGAGCTGAGCTTACGCTTGATATACGCATAATCCCTGCCGTTAATAATTCCGTCATTCACGTAATCAATAGTAACTACGCCGAACGGAGTGTCCCTATGGTCGTTCTTCGACAAATCGTACGTGTCAACCGTCAGGCTCAGGTTGCGTTCGAGAATATTTGCACCCTTTATCGTTAGGACGTACGTTCCTGGAGGATACGCAAACGAAAACGTGCCGTCGTCCGAGGAGGTAGCAACGAGATTGCTTCCGATATAAAGCTGTGCTCCCGAAAGCGCCGTGCTGTCGTAATCGTCGACAACCTTGCCCGAAACGGTAAACATCGCACTCTGGTTAATTACAACCTCATAATCAACGGTCATATCAAGCACGGAAATCCTGAGCGTGTTAGCCGTATAAAGCTCATTCTGGCTGTTGTACCAGTGAACCTCCTGCTGATTATGGGTGTAGGTAATCGGATAGCCCTGAACGGTGCTGTCGCCTGGGTTTGACGAAATAACCGTGCCGTCGTCAAACTGTACGGTAAGCGCCATATTCTGTATGATTTTTGAAATGCTGTAAAGGTAGTACGACTCGCCCTGGCTGTCCTTTTCCCAGCTACCGTCGGTATACCACGAAAGCTCAGCGGAGCAGCTCGGCGTAATGCTGACTATTTTTGCCGTGTCGTACGATTCGTTTATGAACTTAACTGCAAGGCTTCTTCCCGTTTGTTCGGGATTGTTCCAGCCTGCCGCATAGTAATACGTCTTGTCCTTTTCGAGATGATATTTAAGGCAGAACTGCCTTTTTGCCGCGCCGTCGTACTGCGAATAATCTGGATTACTGTTTGAATACGCAAGCTGATTATAATACTTCTTTCCGTTCTCGTCCTCTATTTTTTCAAGAAGATACGCTTCGGTCGCCAATACGTTTGAGCTCAGACCGTACAGCGTGTAAATACCCGACTGACTCGGCGTATAAACGTACCATATGTTGTCGTCGTAGCCCGAGGTTGTTTTTGCAATTTCGATACCGAGCATTGAGTCGGTAATTGTAACGGTCATCGCATATGCGTTTATTATTCCGCAGACAAGGCTTGTTACCAAAAGCGCTGCCACAAGGAATACCGCTGTTAACTTTTTCGTAAGAGTCGCTTTTTTCACAGCCTCGCCCCCTTTGTAAATTAATCCACTTTAATTATAACAGATATATTTTATTTTGTCCAGCAATCTATTTACAATTAAGAATTAAAAATATATAATATACCTTATGGAAAAGAAGAAAAGAAGCTCAAAAAATCTGAAAATCGGTACTCGAATTACGATTTCGGCAGTCGTGGGAATACTCGTTCCCGTGATAATCCTGCTGGCGTTCGCGCCGCTGTTTATGTCGTTTATGGCGTCGTACTTCGGGTTTTCTACCGTTACTACAAAAACGTATTCAACGCTCAATCAGATTCAGTGGAGCCAGACGACGCTCTCTATTTCTAACGAGCTTGTGTCCGACAGCAGCGCCGAACGGAAGGCGGCGAGCATAACGGAATTCGTAACGCCGCTTGAAAAGCTCGGCTCAGTAATATATATCGAAAAAAACGGCGCGCCGTTTTACGCCACTACTGAAAAAGCCGACGTGCTGTCGCGCGCAAACCAGATTGTTAACATCGACACCGAAAAGAACATAAATTACTTCGGCGAAAACGGTATGGTTATCGTCACCCACGCCATTGACGACGACGAAAGCTATATGATGATAATAACGAGCACGGACTACACGGTAAGCGACGTATCAAACAGATTTGCGCCGCAGAATATTACGCATCTGCTGTTTTCAAAAACGGGCTTTCTGCTGCTTCTCGTTGCAGGCGTTTTCATCATCGCGATTATTGTAATATCCTTTATCACCTCAAAGACCATCAGCAAGCCGCTGAAGGAGCTTTCGTACGGCGCAAACGAGATTGCAAACGGCAACCTTGACTACGAAATTGACTACGATTCGACAAACGAGATAGGCGTGACTGTAAAATCCTTTAACCATATGACGGGCAGACTCAAAACGCTCATAGAAAACGAACAGCGCATTGAGCAATCGCGTAAGGAAATGATTGCAGGCGTGGCGCACGATTTGAGAACGCCGCTCACCTCGGTAAAGGGATACGTTGAGGGACTGCGCGACGGCATAGCCAACACGCCCGAAAAGCAGGAGCTTTACCTCAAAACGATTTACACCTCTACGCTTAATATGGAGCGTCTGCTCGACGAGCTGCTGACGGTATCGCGCCTTGAGCTTGGCAACATCGAGCTTGAACGTAAAGCAGTCAACATAAACGACTTTCTTAGCGACTGCGCCGAGGAGCTGAAAATCGAGCTTGCTCAGCAGGATTTTGACTTTGAATATAACAACAACTGCGACAGCGATTTTGTCGTTCAGCTTGACACCGACAGATTTCAGCGCGTTATCAGGAACATAGTTTCAAACTCGCTTAAATATGCAAAAAAGGACGTGCGCGGAAAAATTGAGCTGTCGGCTCAGACTTACCAGAAATCGGTTATCATTTCTATTTCCGACAACGGTATCGGTCTGGAGGGCGAAAATCTCACGAAGATATTTGAAAGCTTTTACCGCGCCGACCCTGCGCGTACGAGGACGAGCGAGGGCTCTGGAATCGGGCTTTCCGTTGCGCGTCAGATTGTTGAGCTGCACGGCGGAAAAATCTGGGCAACTGGCAAGGAGGGACAGGGACTGACGATACTCATTTCCCTGCCGAAAACGGAGGCTGATAAGGATGAATAATAAGAAAATACTAATCGTCGAGGATGACGAAAGCATACTCAGACTTGAAACCGACTATCTTGAAGCAAACGGCTTTTCGGTTGACTCCGCCGACAATGGCAACGACGGACTCGAAATGGCAATTGAAGGCGATTACAACCTGATTATGCTCGACATAATGCTTCCAGGCGTAAGCGGTCTTGAAATATGCCGCCGCGTACGCAAAACGAGCAACATTCCCATACTTCTTGTCAGCGCAAAGAAGGACGATTTTGACAAAATCAAGGGCTTAGGGCTCGGCGCGGACGACTACATCGTAAAGCCGTTCAGCCCGTCAGAGCTTACGGCAAGAGTTATCGCGCACATTAACAGATACGAGCGTCTTACGTCGCCGACGGAGGAAAAGCGCACCGTCTTCGAAGCGGGTACGCTTACGGTTGACATCGACGCGCGCAGAGTTTACGTAAACGGACAGGAAATCGTTTTCACCAACAAGGAATTTGACCTCATCGCGTGTCTTGCAGAAAACCCCGACAGGATTTTTTCAAAGGACGAGCTTTTTGAAAAAATCTGGAAATACGATTCGATGGGCGAAACCTCAACGGTTACGGTACACGTCAACAGAATACGCGACAAGATTTCCGCTATTGACAGCGATTTTGAATACATAAACACCGTGTGGGGACGCGGCTACAGGTTTAATAAATAAGGGTGGCATTATGGAAAAAAGAAAAGTAGTAATTATCGGCGCAGGCCACGTCGGCTCGCATACGGCGATGGCGCTGTGCTTTCAGGGAACGGTAGACGAAATCGTTTTCATCGACATTGACGCCGACAAGGCAAGGGCAAATATGCTCGACGTTTCTGACGCGTGCCTTTTTCTCGGCAGCGCGACAAAAATCAAGGTCGGCGATTACTCCGACTGCAAGGACGCGCAGATTATCGTCGTTTCAATCGGTATGCCGAGAAAGCCTGGACAAAGGCGGCTTGAAATGCTCGGCGACTCGATAACTATGCTAAAGGACGTTATCGAAAGCCTCAAGCCCGTCGGCTTTAGCGGAATAATTATTTCTATTACAAATCCTGCGGATATAATCGGTTACTATCTTCGCGAAAAGCTTGACCTTCCGCGCGAAAGATGCTTTTCGACGGGAACGAGTCTTGACACCGCAAGGCTGAAAAGAACTGTCGGCGAGCTTGCGAAAGTCGACAGAAAATCTGTCACGACCTGCGCGCTCGGCGAACACGGCGACAGCTCGTTTGTGCCGTTTTCGAGCCTTACAATCGGCGGCAAAAGCTACGCCGAGCTAAGAGAGCAGAAAAGCGAATTATACGGCGAGCTTACCGAGGATTATATCATCAGCAGAACGCGCAACACGGGACACGAAATAATCGACGGCAAGGGCTCGACGGAATTTGGAATAGGCGCGGCGTGCGCCGATATAATCAAGGCGATTTATCACGACGAAAGGCGCGTTATCCCCGCTTCCGTGCTGCTGTGCGGCGAGTATAATCAAAGCGAGGTTGCCTGCGGCGTTCCGTGCGTTATCGGGCGAAACGGAATTGAGGACATCATCGAGCTTCCCCTTTCGGACAGCGAAAAGGAGCAGATGGACTACACCTGCTCCGTCATAAAGGATTACATAAAAAAGGCAAACGAAATATAAAAAGCGGGCGGATAATCCGCCCGTTAAATTTTGTTTTAACATTTAATCATTCGTGAAAGGCTGTTTACTGCCTCCTTGATTTCGTCGGAAAAATCGATATACCATTTTTCCGTTTCAGAAACGTATTGACGCTTGAATTCGTCGCTCGTGCAATTAGCGCTCCTGAGGTTGTGCAGCCTGTCGGCGCACTTAACGACAAACGCCATATCGTTTCGCTTAATCTTGCTGACGTAGTCGCGCATAACGCAGTCCTTATGCTTCGTCAAAAGGCGTACAGCCTCGACAATTTCGGCGTTCGCGCCGTTAACCATAAGGTCGTGCTCGGTGGCGTCGGTGTCCTCGAGAAGGTCGTGGAACAGCGCCGCTATCTGGTAATCAATACCGTAGCCCTGCTTTCGGACAATTTCTGCAACGGCAACGGGATGAGTAATATACTCGTCGCCGCCGATACGGTACTGTCCGTCGTGCATTCTTGTAGCGTAACCAAGCGCTAAATCGTATCTTTCGTTATCGCTCACAGTAAATCCCCCGTAAAATAACCAAAAACCATAAACGAATTACACTATTATTATTGCAACGAAGCGCACTTTTGTCAACAGTCAAAGTGTACAAAAATCGTTAACTTATTGTGAATAATCATTGGCTGCGTTATGCATAAAAAGCCCATAGGGCTTTTTTAATGCCGCAGGCAATTCATGACCGTAGGTCAAATCATGCCATAAGCAAATCATGCGCTGAAAAGCGCAATTCATTCAATCATACAGCTTTATTATATATAGCGCAAAAAAACTGCCCCGCATTTCTGCAGGGCAGTTAATTAATTGATAAAAAAGAATTTGATAATCAAATAGTTGTAATAACTAAATTGTGAAGCCGAAGCCTACGCCGCCGTTGTTTCCGTTAGCGCCTGTGTCCCAGTTGGAGTTTGCTGTCGGAAGCGTACCTGAAGCGGTGAGGATGTCTTCTGTGTTAGCCTGTACTACGATAAATTCAGGCTCTTTGTAT
>JAFWKC010000045.1 GCA_017514345.1 Eubacterium sp. | reverse complement strand
TCGCTTTGTTCACTACAGAAAGCGGCACCGAAACAGCAAACTCGTTGTTCATCTTTTCCTTGACGTCGATGTACATTACAAACTGATGTATTGCAACGTCGCCGCCAAAGCCAATACGTTCTATCGTCTGCTTTCCGATACTCTTAAGTCCGCCGCCAGAAAAAATGCTGCCAGTTTTTTTGCTCTGGTAAACATTTTCTCCAGGCTTGTCGTAAACGCCTATGCACTTGCCCTGTTCCACGACAATGACGCATTGTCCCTCGTTGACAATAATAAGAGAGCCATCGCTTATAATATTCTCTTCTCCCTTTGTGTTTGAAGAGTTTTCGTTTACTCGCTTAGTGCCGCGCTGAGCGAGAACGTCCGACGGCATACTTTCGCAGACGTACATTTCAAGCCATTGGTCCGCCAGAACACCGCCGACTGCGCCGCCTGCAGCTTTAAAAATGCCCATAATTCCTCCAAAGTACTAAGAATAATACTATTATAACATATCCCGACAGCATTTCAATATATGAAATACAAACAACATTATTTATATCGTTTGTGTTTATCGTCCGATTGTGATATAATACCTGTATCTGAGCTTAAAACAGTAATAACAAACCTGATGGTTGCTATTAGTAAAAGGAGAAAAATATGGAATTAATACAGAGCTTTTCGGTAGACCACACACAAATTGTTCCTGGTATATTTACAAGCAGAAAGGATTATATCGGAAACGATACGATTACGACCTATGACATAAGACTCAAACGACCGAACAGGGAGCCCGTAATCGACGTTGCGGCTATGCATTCGCTTGAGCATATTATTGCTACCTACCTTCGTAACGACAGCGAGTGGAAGGATGAGGTGATATATTGGGGACCTATGGGATGTCTGACGGGCTTTTATCTTATACTCAAGGGCGACCGCGCGCCAAAGGAGCTGTACAGCCTTATGCTCAGCGCGTTTAAATCAGTAGAGGATAACGACGAGGTTCCAGGTACTGCGCCGATAAACTGCGGACATTACCTTATGCACAACCTTGGTATGGCAAAATGGTATGCGGCTGAGTTTGCTTCATATCTCGAAGAAAACGCCGATAATGATAAGATTTTTGAATACCCGAAGACTGAACGCCTTGTGACGGATGACGGTCAGCACTTTTTCGATTCATAAGCTTATTAAGTTTAAGGAGTAAAAATGAAAACTCAAAGGGTAAAAACAAAAACTGCGGCATCAATTTTTTTATGTATACTTGTACTGCTGCTTTTGTGCGGCTGTAATGCAAAGGAGCAAAATAATATGGAAGCTATAAACGGCAAGACGTTAACTATTATCAACGAGGTTAATGACGCAAATATATGGATACTGCCACGAACGCAGGAAAACCTCAAAACAACCCTGTGGGGAACGGCAACTGCGTCAGACGTCAAAACTGGCGAAAGCCGACAGGCGCCGCTTTGCGACGCGGGCGACGACGGACTGTATATTTTCAGAATGATTGACACGGATAAATTTTACTATTCTGCTGATTCCCTCGTTCTTGAAGACGGCTGTACCATGCGTATCAAGGAAAAAGACATAATGACTTATGAGCTTGAGGTTTCGGACAAAAACGGCGAAATAAAAAACACCTATGAGGTGTTCTGTGCAAGACTTTAATATGAATAAAACAGGCAAGGAATTATTCGTTCCCTGCCTGTTATTTTGTTATTTGCTCTTGCGTTTCTTTTCGGGGAAAATCCACCAGCACGATACGACGGCTATGGCAATATACGCCGCAATCGGACAAAAGCCGCCGAGAACGGTTGCCGCTGTATACGTAAACAGGCTGATTATGCTTCGTGCGCCGAGCTTGATCTTTTGCCCGTTTTCTCTAAGAATAAGGCAATACATCAGATGGAAGGTTATGCACGCAAGCGTCATATCCAAAAAGTAGACCGAAAGCGGCGCCCACGACTTCGGGTAAGTACCAACCCACGCCGTTGTAAACGGTATAAAGGACATTACGAACATCCACGCAATATTGCACCACAGAATTTTTACGTTAATCTGCTTTGCCATCTGAAAGGTCAGATGATGGTTAACCCAGTAAATCGCGATAAACATAAAGCTTAGCAGATATGCAAGCAGGGTAGGACCGAGTGCAAGAATATCGTGTAATCTGTCGCTGACGGGTTGCTTTAGCTCTAATATCATAATCGTGATAATGATAGCAAGCACGCCGTCGCTGAAGGCTTCGAGTCTGTTCTTTTCCATAGTGTGCTCCTTGTTCTTTACGGAAGTTGCTACTCCAATTATATAACAGGGATATTCTTTAGTCAATAGACGTCAATTTTACCGTTTATTATATTGAGTATAGCATATTAATGTGATATAATAAACTCGGCTAAGTTCTACTAAAATCAAAAAGAGAGGGTGCGTGTTATGAAAAAAATTGCTGTTTTATTAATTGCAGTATTATTGATGACAATTTGCTTAATATCGGTCCGAAAGCCGACGGAACTATTCCAGATGAAACTCAAAAAATACTGAGCACTATCGGAAGCTGGCTTAGCACCTATGGCGACGCGATTTACGCAACGCGTCCGTGGACAGTTTACGGCGAAGGCGAAACGCAGAACAGCGGCGACAGCTATCAGTACACGGGCAAGGATATCCGTTTTACAAAAAGCAAGGACGGTAAGCATCTGTATATTTCTGCTCTTGGAAAAACTGACAACAATACGATTTCCGTCACGACTCTGAACAAAAAACGCTGGAACACAGACAAAGTCGACGCTATCAGCATTATTAACGGATAAAAGCTTACGGCGCGTCTTGCAGGAAGCGGACAGAGCTGTAATATCCGCCTTGATTCACCCGACGGCGAGGTGCTTTGCACGGTTGGCGGAACGGATACGGGCGGCTGGGATAAATACCAGAGCTTTGACTACGAAATACCGAAAACTTCGGGCGTTCACAGCGTGTATATCACTTATGATACAGGCTGGAGCGACGTAAATATAAACTGGCTTAACTTTTCATAATTAATACTTGTTTCGGAGGAAATATGAAGCTTGCGGTTATTGGCGGCGGAGGAGTGCGCTCGCTGTTTCTGGCAAAAAGTCTGGCGCAAAACGCAAATGAGCTTGGAATAAGCACGCTTGCGTTTATGGATAGCGACAGCGAAAAACTGAATATTTACGGCAGACTTGCAAAGCAGACTGCGCTTATTATTAATCCCGATATTGAGTTTGCTTTGACTACAGACGCAAAAGACGCCGTTTCGCAAGCCGATTACGTGATTACTACAATCCGCGAGGGCGGCGATGAAATGCGTGTGCGTGATGAGCGTATTGCGCTGTCGCACGGCGTTCTCGGTCAGGAAACGACGGGTGCGGCTGGGCTGTCCTTCGCAATTCGAAGCGTGCAGGCGCTTGCCGAATACTGCGAGCTTATTAAGCTATATGCAAAGCCCGACTGCAGGGTTTTCAATTTTACAAATCCAGCGGGTGTTGTCAGCCAGACTCTACGCGATATGGGTTACGGCTTTACGTACGGTATCTGCGACGCGCCGACTGGTATGCTTCGCTCGTTTGAAAAGCTGTACGGCGTGCCCGAAGGCTCAATGAAAGGCGAGGTTTATGGGCTTAATCACCTGTCGTATTTCAGTTCAATTACGCTTGACGGCAAAGAGGTAATGCAGGATATTATCGACAACGACGAGGCGTACGTCAAAACTGATATGCGCTATTTTGAAAAGGAGCTTCTTAAGGAACGCAAATGCGTTTTAAACGAGTATCTCTATTATTTCTATTACAGAGAAAAGGCGCTCGAAAACATCCTTAACGCCGACAAAACGCGCGGCGAGCAGATACTTGAAATTAACCGTTTTATGACTGACGAGCTAAGGGGCGTTGACGTCGAAAACGATTTTGAAAAAGCACTTCAGATATTTGAACACTGGTACGGTATCAGAGAAAACAATTATATGGCGAGCGAAACGGGAGTGAAACGCGAAGCGCCGTGGAAATTTGACGTTTACAAAAAAGAAAACGGCGGCTACGCAGGCGTTGCGCTCGAGTACATCAGGCTACAAAAAAGCGGCAAGCGCGGCAGTATGATTTTATGCACCGAAAATGGCGGCGCAATCAAAGGACTGCGTGACGATGACGTTGTTGAAATCACGTGCGACGTCACAGAAAACGGAGTAATTCCGCACAGCTTTGATAATATTGACGAGCAGCATCTCGAAATAATCAGGCGCGTAAAGATTTATGAACGTCTTGCGTCATACGCTATCAGGAAAAAATCGATTACAGCGGCTGTTGAGGCGCTGACGCTTCACCCGCTTGTGAACTCATACTCGCTTGCAAAAAAGCTGATTGGCGAGTATATGGAGCTTAACAAAAATTACACGAAGGATTGGAAATAAAATGTCGTTTATCGCAGGCGCAGGCACGACAAACATCGACCTGCTTTACACAGGAGTAAAAAGAATACCCGACGTCGGCGAGGAGGTCTATTCAAAAGGCTTTGAGCTTCAGCTCGGCGGCGGGCTTCCTGCTACGCTTATTAACCTTAGCAGACTCGGTGCGCCCGTCAAGATTGTGACTGAGCTTGGCGAGGATATTTTTTCCTGCTTTGCAAAGGAAAAATACAGCGAAAACAACGTGCAAATCGAAAATTTGTATAGCGGCGGAGGTATACCCGTTAACGTAACCTCTGCGATTATCCTGAGTGACGACAGAAGCTTTGTTACGTACGGCAGGGGCAATATTGAGCCTGACGATAAAGCAAAGGAAAGGTTTTACAAGCTTGCAAGTGGCTCAAAGGTAACGCTTATGCAGACGGGCGGCTTTCTGGAAGTGTATAAAAAACTGCACGACGAGGGTACTGTGCTTATTCTTGACACGGGCTGGGACGACGAGCTGTCAGTTGAAAAATACCGCGAATACCTTATGCTTGCCGATTACTACACGCCAAACAGAAAAGAGGCGCTGAAAATAACGGGCACAAACAGCGAAGAAGACGCGATAAGCGTGCTCGGCGAGTATTTTGAAAAGCCTGTCGTAAAGCTTGATAAGGACGGATGTGTCGGCAGAGAAAACGGAAAGCAAATATATATTCCGAGTATTGACGGGTTTGATTGCGTCGATTCAACGGGCGCAGGAGATGCTTTTTTAGCTGGCTTTTCCTATGGAATATTTAACGGCTATCCGTTTGAGGACTGCCTGCTTTTCGGGAATATTACGGGCGGAAAATGCGTTACAGAAATTGGCGCGCTGAGCGCATACGTTACTCAGCAGGAGCTGCTTGAGATTGCGAGGAGAACAAAATGAGTAAAAAAGTTTTTACAATAGCAAACGCGCATCTTGATACTATTTGGAGCTGGGATTTTGAAACGACAGTCAGCGAATACATATATAATACTATCAAAGACAATCTCAGGCTTTTTGACAAGTATCCCGATTATAAATTCAATTTTGAGGGCGCTTACAGATATGAGCTGATGGAGGAATACTATCCCGAGCTTTTCAAATCTGTAAAAAGAAAAATCAAAGAGGGAAGCTGGAACGTTACGGGCTCGGCGTATGAAAACGGCGACGTAAACGTTCCGTCGCCCGAAGCGCTGTTTCGTAATTTCCTTTACGGCAACAATTACTTCAGCAAAAAGTTTAATACTACGAGCAGCGATATTTTTCTTCCCGATTGCTTCGGCTTCGGCTGGGCTTTGCCGAGTATTGCTCATCACGCTCAGCTCAAGGGCTTTTCTACTCAGAAGCTGTCGTGGGGCAGCGCGTATAAGGTGCCTTTTGATTTGGGAAAATGGTACGGCGTTGACGGAAACTATATATACGCCGCACTTAAAATGCACAGCTATGACCAGACGCTCAAAAAGGTTAGAAACTGGGGCGTAGTTACTGATAAGCTCGAGGAAAATGAAAAAATCGGACTTGATATGACAGCCGTTTATTACGGCACGGGTGACAGGGGCGGCGCGCCCGACGAGGAGTCTGTTCGCGTTCTCGAAAAGGAGATGGCGCAAAACGGCGTATCAGACGTTCAGGTCTTTTCCTCTGCTCCCGATGATATTTATAACGCGCTTGACGCGCTTGACAGCGAAGTTAAGGACAAACTGCCGACGTGGAATAACGAGCTTCTTATGTCCACGCACGCTGTGGGCAGCTACGTTTCGCGCTCTATTTCAAAGCGATGGAACAGACGCGGCGAGGAGCTTGCCGATATGGCGGAAAAAAGCGCAGCTTTTGCATATGCTATCGGCAGGGAATATCCTCAAAAAACGCTTGAAAGCTGCTGGAAAAGAATTATACGTCATCAGTTTCACGATGATATAACAGGAACGTCAGTACAGCGCGCGTACCGCCGCGTGTGGAACGATTACGCGCTGAGCATAAATCAGCTTATCGGCGAATATGAAGCTTCCTCAAAATTTATAGCTGACAGGCTCGACACCTCGTGGTGCGAGGGCAGGGCAATTATAGTAAACAATCCGTGTGAATACGACAGACGTGACGTCGTTGAGGTGCTCGGAAGCTTTGATATTGACAGCTACGTTGCGCGAGGTGAAAACGGAGATTGTTACCCCTGTCAGAAAACGGAAAATGGACTTGTCTTTATAGCCGATATGCCGCCGCTTGCGTACAAGGTATTTGACGTATGCGAAGGTAAGGCAGAGTTTGATTCGTCGCTTGCAGTTACTGAAAACTGCCTTGAAAACGCAAAGCTTAAGGTGACAATTAAGGACGGATTGATAAGCTCGATTATCGATAAGAGTAAGGACGTTGAGCTTTTAAGTGCGCCCGTTCGTCTTGCGCTTTATGATTATGAGGGAAGCACAAGCTGGCCAGCCTGGGAAATTCCGAGCAACGCCGCAACGGGCAAGGCGCACTATCCCAAATTTGTCAGAAGCGAAATAATCGAAAACGGCTGCGTAAGATGTGCCGTTAAGTTGGAGTACAAATATAATAAAAGCCGTTTTTGCACGATAGTTTCTCTTGCTGAAAACGGCGAAATGGTCGAATTCCAGAATGAAATAATGTGGCACGAAAAAGCCGCAATCGCAAAGCAAATCTTTTCGCTTAACGCGTCAGATGAGTACGCGACGTTTGATTTGGGCTTAGGCGCAATAAAACGACCGAACAGAACTGAAAAGCTGTACGAGGTTCCCGCTCAGAAGTGGGCGGACATCAGCGGCGGCGACGTTAACGTATCGATAATCAGCGACTCAAAATACAGCTGGGATAAGTATAACGACAATACGCTCAGGCTGACTGTGCTTCACACTCCGAAGCGCAATTACAGGATTGACTCGATGCAGTCAATGATGGATTTAGGGCTCAACCGCTACGGCTTTGCGATAACTGCTCACGATAAAAATGATTTTGTAAAGACGAACAGACTTGCAAAGAATTTCCACCAAAGGCTTACGGCGTTTGAAGCGTCAAAGCACGAAGGGGAGTACGGCACATTAATTTCCTTCGGTAAGCTTTGCGGCGACAACGTGCTTTTGCGCGCTGTCAAGAAGGCAGAAAACTCAAACGACATAATACTTCGCTTTAACGAGATTAACGATGAAAACGCACAGGACGCGAGCTTTGAATTCTTCTGCAAAATCAAGTCTGCTAAAGAGGTGTTTGCAAGCGAAAAGGCGATTAGCGATGCTCAGTATAACGCAAATAAGCTCACCTTTGATATGAACGGCTACGGCATCAAATCCTTCAGCGTCAGCCTCGAAAAAAGCAGTAATGAAGTCATCACCCAGACACCTGTAGAGCTTAACGGAAACGCGGACGCATATTCCTCAAACGACTCAGCAAAAAAGAGTCTGCTGTCCTTCGTAAAGCTGTCGATACCGACCGAGCTAACGCCGAAACGCGTTTTCACTTCGGGAATTGAATTTGAGCTTAACGCCGATAAAAAGGCGCTGATGACAAGAGGTCAGCGCATAAAGCTACCAACGGGAACGAAAAAGGTCCATCTGCTTTGCGGCAGTCTTGATACCGACAAAACGGTTTACATAAACGGCAGGGAATGCCGCGTAAATTCGATATCCGAACGGTATGCTGGCTGGGATTTGTACGATTACGGCGAAACGGCGTTCATCAAGGACGGCAGAGTCGGCTTTGAGTTTACGCACTGTCATTCCGACAAGGGCGACGAAATCGCAAAATCGCTGCTTTTCTGGATTGTTACGGTTGACGTTGAAAACGATATGCTCATACTGCCGAACGACGATATTTTAATTCTTGCAATAACGGCTGAAGCCGACGAGCGAAGCTGTGCTCTTAAAAGCGAGCTTTTTGAAAAGGTTGAGCAACGAAAATTTGATTACACTATGAGCAGAGATGAGCTCAAAGAGTATAAAAAGTATAAGCGTTATTCAAGGATGAATGACAAGGGAAGATATTTTTCTACAAGGAATAAATAATCGAGGTAAATATGAACGATAAAAAAGAAAAACGCTACGTCAGCCCTAAGGAAACGCTTGCGTACGGTTTTGCAAACAGCGGACAGGTTTTCGGCTACAATCTTGTAGCGGGCGGCTACTTGTCGATGTTTTTCACAAAGGTGTTTGAAATACCGCCTGCTGCAGTATCGACAATGATACTGTTTCTTGGAATCTGGGATACGGTTAACGACCCGCTTATGGGCGCGCTCGTTGATAAGACGAGGACGCGCTACGGCAAGCTGCGCCCGTATTTGCTGTTCGTTCCGCTTCCGCTTGCGATTACAACGATACTGCTGTTTTCTGGTCCGTTGATTTTAGCGGACACAAAGAAGGTTGCAGTAAAAATCGTGTATATGTACATATCCTATTTTATATGGGAATTCTTCTATACAATCGGCGATATTCCGTTTTGGGGTATGAGCGCGGCGATTTCGCCCAATCCTGCCGACAGAACACGGTGCATTTCAAGCGCAAGGTTTTTGTCAGGAATTATCGGCGGACTTTCGATAACGCTTCTCGTTGCGCTTATGGATTTGAGCAATAACAATATAATAGGTCTTTCGCTGCAGCAGGTGTTCTGCCTTATGTCGGTTATTGCAGCTACCTTCGGTATGGCGCTGTTTTCGCTTGCGGGAATTTTTTGTAAGGAAAGAGTCGTCCAGACTGTAAAGGAGCCGAGCGTAATCGAGGGCTTTAAGGTTATGTTCAAAAACAAGCCTCTGCTTCTTATCGTTATCGGCAACATAATAGGAACGCTCGGCGGACTTGCAGGCGTTTTTCAGACGTACTATTTTGCCGAGGTTATCAACATAAATTCGCTTATGCTTCTGCTCGGACTTCCAGGCACGATAATCGGCTGGGCGACCTATCTTGTTATACCTAAGCTCAAAAAGCGATTTGATAACAGACAGATTGTATTTTTGAATATTACTACAAAATTTGCAGTTGCAACGCTCGTATTTATAATCGGTTTTAAGTATTTCGACAGGATTGCCGTCGTACTGCCGCTTCTGATGATACGAAACGTGATTTTCAGCTTCTTTGATACAATCAATTTGGTAATCCCGACCGAAATGATTGGCGACACCATAGACTATATGGAATGGAAAACGGGCGAGCGAAACGAGGGCGTTTCGTTTTCTGTGCTTACGTTTGTCAGCAAGCTCACTGGTTCGGTTTCAACTTCAATTGCGACTGCCGTTCTGCCGCTTATTGGCCTTGCGTATACAACGACAAACGGTGTTCAGACGACTGTAAAGGGCGAACATACGGATTTGTGGATATGGGCATTTTTCAGCTTTATTCCGTATGCACTCGGCTTGCTCAGCCTGATACCGTACTTCTGGTACGACCTTACGGGCAAAAAGCTCAGCACGATACGTTCTGACTTAGAGGAGAGAAGAAGCGAGCTTTCAAAGCAAGTGTCAGGAGGTGAAGCAAATGAATAATACCTGCCCGAAATGCGGAGAAAAACTGAGCCCGTTTTATCTTAAACAGAACTGTCCGCACTGTGGCGTTGATTTGCTTTATTACAAGCTTGACGAACGGCTCGAAGCAGACGCGGCGGAGTCTGAAAGACAGGTTGAAAAAATCAGACGTTTTGCCGATATATTAAAAGCGTCTGCAGTTTCGACGCCGCTTCATATCATCAGGCTTGTGCTGTTTTTTACACCGCTTCTTTCGATGTGCCTGACGATGTACATAGCAGACCACAAAAAGGTTTCGCTGATTTCATTCATACTCGGCATTGTAAATCACGGCTTTGATATTGGTGCGTGGAGCAGGGACTATCTGTTTTCGGTATTAGCAATCGTGCTTGTAATCGTTCTGTCGCTTGCTGTGATAATTAATTCGCTGTTTTCTGCGACGGAACACGGATACGTCAGAAACTACGCTTTCAGCCTTGTTAACACGGCTGTGTTCGTTTCACTTTCGCTTCTTGTATGCGTAAGCGGCGGAGCAGTCAGAGCGGGCTTTTACGTTACGCTTGCGATATACGCCGCAGAGCTGCTGCTTCACTTCTTTACGGGTGGCAAAAAGCTTAAGCTCCCTACCGTTGCGGCAGTTGCGCTATGCGTAGTGTTTGCCATCGTTTGTTCGCTTATCGTTCCCGCAAAGCAGGACTATCCCAAGCTGACGAAGGGCGACGGAATAACTGTTGTAAGCTTTAATACTGCCGCACCGTGGGGAACTCCGCTTGACGATACTGCAAGCGGCGACAGAGCAGAACGCTTCGTCGATTATATGAAGAACGTTTCGCCCTCGCTAATAGGCACTCAGGAGCTTAATTCAGCGTGGCTTGAAAAGCTCAGCAGCGATATGCATGAATACGACAGCTACTGCGTAAAACGCGGCGGCGACGAGGACGAAAACAAGAGCGAAATGAACGGCGTTTTCTGGCTGAAGGAGGAGTTTACGGCTATTGAAACTAATACCTTCTGGCTGTCGCAGACTCCCGAAAAGGAGAGCCGCTTCACCTACACGGACGAAAACGGCGAGGAGCAGGAGGCAGGCTGTAACAGAATTTGCAGCTATGCCGTTTTGAACGAAAACAAAACAAATAAAAAAATCGCCTTTCTAAACACTCATCTTGATAATTCAAGCGAGGAGGCGATTGAGTTCAGCGCGCGACTGCTCGTTGAAAGAATAAACGGAATTAAAGAAAAGTACGGTGATATTACTATCATTCTTACTGGCGATTTCAACCAGACTGACGACGGAGAAGCGTACAAAGCTGTGTCTGCCGTGCTTCATAATGCAGATGACAGCAATCAGACTCGCGCCACCTGGCAGGACTGGGGTTATACCGATACGGGCGACAAGCCGATTGATTTCATTTTCACAAGCTCAGACAGCAGTAATTACGCCGTGCTTGATTATGCCGAAAACGGTTATATCTCTGACCATTACGGCATAAAGGCAGAAGTAAAGGCTTAAAACTATAACAAAAAAGCAGGACTTTTCGTTTTGAGAAGTCCTGCTCTTAGTTTATTTATCGTATGTATTGAGATGCTTTTTTATGGCATTGAAGGTTTTGTCGCTTATAAAATGCTCGACTCTGCAGGCATCCTCGGTTGCTGTTTTTTCATCTACGCCGAGCTTGACAAACATCTTTGTCAGCACGGTGTGGCGTTCATAAATCTTCTGTGCCTGCTTTTTGCCCTCGTCGGTAAACGATATGTTTCCAACCTCGTCTACAGTAACAAGACCGTTCTTTTCAAGCAGGCTTATCCCTCTTGTAACGGACGGCTTAGCAAAGCCCATATGCTTGCTTACGTCTATTTTTCTTACTATATCGTTACTTTGCGACAGGACGTAAATTGATTCAAGATACATTTCCATAGATTCTCTGTTATCCATAAAAAGTCCTCCTTAGTTAGCAACATCTTATCATAATATGAAGTTTTTTTCAAGATATTCAAAAAAATGCTTGACAAGTTAGCATACGCTAACTATAATGTAATTGGTTAGCAAAGGCTAACGATAATTTTTTGACCGCGAGGTTAGCGTCGGCTAACACAAGGAGGAAATTATGATACCGCTCAGCGTTCTCGGCACAGATAATGAAGGCGTTATTAAACGAATATCTGGTAAGCCCGAAGTGAAAAAGCATCTTGAAAATCTCGGTTTTATCGTCGGCGATACTGTCACCGTGATTTCGGAGCAGGACGGAAATATTATTGTAAAAGTAAAGGAATCCCGTATTGCAATCAGCAAAGAAATGGCAACGAGGATTTATGTATAGAAAGGAGCTGGCTATGACACTAAAGGATATAAAAATTGGTGAAAGCTGTAAAGTAAAGCGTATTCACGGCGAAGGCGCGCTGAAAAGAAGAATTATGGATATGGGAATTACAAAGGGCGCAGAAATATACGTTCGCAAGGTTGCGCCGCTCGGCGACCCCGTTGAAATCACCGTCAGGGGATATGAGCTGTCTATCCGTAAGGCAGACGCCGAACTGATTGAGGTTGAATAAATTTTTTTGCGTTGAGAGTTAGCGAAGACTAACTAAGAAAGGATATATTATGAGTATTTGTATTGCACTTGCAGGCAATCCGAACAGCGGCAAAACTACGCTGTTTAACGCCCTGACAGGCTCAAATCAGTACGTCGGTAACTGGCCGGGCGTAACTGTAGAAAAGAAAGAGGGTAAATTGAAGAAGCACGGCGACGTAACTATTACTGATTTACCTGGTATTTATTCGCTGTCACCGTACACGACTGAGGAGGTTGTCGCAAGAGATTACCTTATTGACGAAAAGCCCGACGCGATTATAAATATCGTTGACGGAACAAATCTTGAAAGAAACCTCTACCTAACAACTCAGCTCGTTGAGCTCGGCATACCAGTTGTAATTGCTATTAATATGATGGACGTCGTAAAGAAAAACGGCGACAAAATCGACTGCGAAGAGCTGTCGCGTCAGCTTGCCTGTCCAGTTGTTGAAATATCTGCGCTGAAGGGTACGGGCATAGACAAGGTGTGCGAAATAGCAATAGATGCGGCAAAGAGCAAATCGGCTGTTCCAAGACATTCCTTTAGCGGTGTCGTGGAGCACGCGCTTGCTCATATTGAAGAAAGACTGCTTCACGATATGCCGTATGAGCAGCAGCGCTGGTACGCAATCAAGCTGTTTGAAAGCGACGAAAAGGTGCTTGAAAAGCTCAGCGTCAGCGAGGAGGACAGACGTCATATTCAGGAGGATATTGACGCGGCGGAAGCCGAGCTCGACGACGACGCAGAGTCAATAATCACAAACGAAAGATACGTTTATATTGCTTCTGTTTTGCAGTCCTGCTACAAAAAAGCTAACAAGGGTAAGCTGTCTACCTCTGACAAAATCGACAGAGTTGTAACAAACCGTTTTCTCGGACTGCCGATATTTGCAGTCGTTATGTTCCTTGTATACTATATTGCTATGCAGACTGTAGGCTCGGGAGCAACTGACTGGGTAAACGACGTGCTGTTTGGCGAATGGGTTCCTGGAGCAGTCAGCGCGCTTCTTGAAGGCAGAATTCCAGAATGGCTCTTCGGCTTAATCAACGACGGTATCGTTGCTGGTGTAGGCGCTGTATTAGGCTTCGTTCCGCAGATTCTTGTACTGTTCGTTATGCTTGCCTTCCTTGAGGGCTGCGGCTATATGGCGCGCGTTGCGTTCGTAATGGACAGAATTTTCCGCCACTTCGGACTGTCTGGAAAGAGCTTTATTCCTATGCTTATCGGTACTGGCTGCGGCGTTCCAGGCGTTATGGCGTCAAGAACGATTGAGAATGAGCGCGACCGTCGTATGACAATTATGACTACGACGTTTGTTCCTTGCTCCGCTAAGCTCCCGATTATCGGTCTTATTGCAGGTGCGCTGTTCGGCGGCTCGGGCTTGATTGCAGCTTCGGCATATTTTATCGGCGTTGCGGCGATTATCGTGTCGGGCATTATGCTCAAAAAGACAAAACGCTTTTCGGGCGACCCTGCGCCGTTTGTTATGGAGCTTCCAGCATACCATCTTCCGACTGTAGGCACGGTGCTTCGCTCAACGTGGGAACGCGGCTGGTCGTTTATTAAAAAAGCAGGTACGGTTATTCTTCTTTCAACAATCGTTGTGTGGTTCTTCCTCAGCTTCGGCGTTGAGGGCGGCAAGTTCGGTATGATTGAGGATATTGATAATTCCTTAATGGCAAAAATCGGTAATATTTTTGCTTGGCTCTTCATCCCGCTCGGCTGGGGCAGCTGGAAAACTGCCGTTGCCGCAGTAACAGGCCTGATTGCAAAGGAAAACGTTGTTGGTACCTTCGGTCAGCTTTATCACTTTGGCGGCGAGCTTGCTGAAAACGGCGACGAAATCTGGAGCAATCTTGCGGCAGATTTCAATTCCTTCAGCGGCGGTCACGGCGCGCTTGCAGGCTATTCATACCTTATCTTTAATCTTCTTTGCGCTCCGTGCTTTGCGGCAATCGGCGCGATAAAAAGAGAGATGAACAACGCAAAATGGACGTGGTTTGCAATAGGTTATCAGTGCGGCTTTGCGTACGTTATTTCGCTTATAGTTTATCAGCTCGGTTGTCTGTTTACAGGCGATATAAAGAGCCATATTATCGGCATTATTGCGGCAGTTATCCTGCTTGCGGCGCTCTGTTATATGCTGTTCAGGAAGAACAAGTACGACGAAAACCGACTTCAGAAACGGAGATGATAATATGTCAGACGTAATTGTTACAATTCTTACAATTGCTGTATTGGGATTTGTGATTTTTCTGGCAATAAGAAAAGTAGTTAAAGACAAGAGGTCAGGCATAGGAGCCTGCGGCTGCAAGTGCTCCGAATGTCCGCACTCCTGTCCGAACAAAAAATAAAGTAGAAAACGTAACCGTAATGTGTTATAATCGTAATGCATTACGGTTATTTTTTATTCGGAGGACGAAGCGTTAGCATATCAAACGGGGAAATGCAGAGCTTTTAAATTCATAATGACGGCTTTTTCAAAATATAAGGAAACGATTTTTGGCTGGCTCAGGATTGTTTTCGGACTTCTGATTTTTGCGCTCGGCGTGCATATGACAATCCGCGCAAATCTCGGACTTGCGCCCTGGGACTGCCTCGGAATGGGAATATCTTATCACACACCGCTGAATTACGGTCTTTCTATGACAGCTATGGCTGTTATTATACTGATTATCGACCTTCTGCTAAAGGAAAAAATCGGCTTCGGCACGATTATCGACGCGCTTCTGACTGGTAATTTTGTTCAGCTGTTTAACGATATCGACCCGTTTCCCGAAACAAAAAGCGTGTGGGCAGGCGTAATAATCATAATTGCAGGACTTGCGCTTATGGCAATCGGTCAGTACTTTTATATGCTTTCGGCGCAGTGCTGCGGACCGAGGGATGCTCTGCTTGTCGGCTTAGGTAAAAGGCTTCATAAGCTGCCTATCGGCGCAGTACAGGTTATACTTTGGGGTACCGTTCTGCTTATCGGCTGGCTGCTCGGCGGTCCAGTTGGAATAGGCACGATTGTCAGCACCTTCGGCTCGGGAATTGTGATGCAGATTATATATCATATAATAAAATTTGAGCCGAGAAAAATTGAACACAAAAGCGTAATAGATACAGTAAAACAGCTGAAAAGCACAGAGTGAATTTACTTTAAGCTATTTAATAAGGAGAGAGTATGAGCAAAATTATCAATAGCCTGATTTCACTTATTCCGATACTGATAGGCGGCGGATTAATCAGCACCGCGCTTCACAGCAGGGAAGAATACGATCAGTCTTCTTTTATTGCTACGTTAATTATCGGCGGTATTATGATTGCAGGCGGAATTGCGTTTATTTTTGCGGTTGTAATTCCAGAATTCAAGGACAAAAACGTCAGCGTAAAGAAGGATTTGAAAAGAATTTTTCTTCCCGAACGAAAGGGAAAAGAGGATTCAAACGACAAGGAATCGCTTGTAACAGAATTTAAACAGACGTACAGAGATTTTTTCGCCTCGCCTGGTATTACTGAAAACTCAACGCTTCAAAGCACTGCAACGCAAATGTTCTGGCACATTTTGTATCTGCAGAAAAAGCGTATGAAAACGAAGGGCGTTACGCTTGAATTTGACTCCGAAAGAATGACCTACGGCGGCGTTTCCGTTTCAAAAAATGTGTATTCCGACGCAAAGTATACGGTTACTGAAATCAACGAGCGTATTAAAGCCCTAAGGACCTACAAAGCCTCGGGCGGCAAGGTGATGAAGATAAAGAACAACGACCTCGCGCACTATGCGCTTGCAAGAGCAAGGACTACGACTACGGATAATAACGTCATCTGTCCAAACTGCGGTATGGAAACGACGAGGGAAAACCTGCTTGACGGCTGTGATTACTGCGGCACTAAGTTTACGGTTGAGGATTTAGGCCTTCGCGTAAGCAGCTTTGTTCTTAGAAAGGATTTGAGAACGGAGCTTTCAAAGCTTGCTGATTACGAGGAAAGACTTATTCCGTATCTTTATACGCTCTTAGTCGCTCCCGTTTTTATCGCTTCCTCAATAGGAATGATTTTTGCTTGGGATGAGCTTGACGCGGGCTTCTTTATGAAGATAACTGCCTGCGTTTTCAGCGTTGCGATTATAACGGGTATATCGGCGTTTATTTCTTCTTACATCGTTGCGTTTATTGTGGAGCCGCTCGGCACGCTTTTAGACAGTATTACGACGCATTTGTTCAGAAAGGAATACGAAAAGAACCTCGAAATCAGGAGTAAAAACGACGCGGTTATCGCTGAAATCAAAAGATTTGACAGGAATTTTTCGCAGGAAAATTTCCTCAGTAACGTACAGAACAAGCTCGCCGCAATTCACTTTGCCGACGGCAGAGAGGCGCAGGCGTTTGCACTTGTGGACCTCAGTAAATACACTAAGCAGTATCAGAACGTCGTTGATATGGAAATAACAGACGTTATCCTGAGCTTTTCTCATAAGGACGAGGAAAAATACACCGTTAAAATGGAGGTTTCGCTTAATCTTCTGTTTTATGATAACAACCGTTTCAAGCGCGGAAAGGAAAAGCTTGCGCTTACGCTGATAAGAGCTGCCACCTGCAAAACTGAGGCTGTCTGCGCTCCGTCTGTATTCAAGTGTAAAAGCTGCGGCAACAGCATAACGCTTCTGAGCGGCGGATATTGCGAATACTGCAGCGCACAGCTTAATCTTTTTGAATACGACTGGGTAATCAGCGAATACGAGATAATTGAATAGTTAAAAAGCCTGAAACCGTTTGGCTTCAGGCTTTTTCTGTGTGACGCTATTCAAACATTATTTGATTTATTCCGTGTGCGACGCCGCTTTCGGCGTTGCTTTTTGTTATATAGCTTGCCGCCTCTTTGCACGCCTCGCTTGCGTTTTCCATAGCGAAGCCGTATTTAGAAAAGGTTATCATCGGTATATCGTTTGACTCGTCGCCGAACGCCATACATTCGTCAGGCGTAATACCGAGCTTTTCGCAAAGGCTTTTCATAGCCGTTCCTTTGTTGGCGCCTGCTTTTGTGATGTCGATACCGACGGAAAACGATTTTGTAACCTCCAAATCGTCAGATTTGCACAAGTAATCCCAGACGCTACCGTAAAGCTCCTTGTCGAATATATGCGCTGTGATTTTTTCTATGCTTTTTCCGCCGAGCGTTTCAAGAAAATCGTCACAAATCGTCATACCCTTTAACGCCTCGTCAAGAAATTCCTTCGGCAGTACCTCTTCTGAAAAATAGGGGATTTTATCCTCCTGTGCGTAGCTCATCCCGCTTTCGTAAATCTCAAGAAAAATCTCGTAATTATTGAAGTAGTCGATAAGCCTTTTTGCTATATCCCACGGCATAGGATTTTCATATATAGTGCCGTTCGTTTTTCTGTCAAAAACTGCCGCGCCGTTTGAATGAATGATATAGTCAATCTCGGGAACCTGCTGGCATACGTCGCCCAGAATTGAGCGCGTTCTTCCCGTTGCAATCGCTATCTTTGCGCCGTTTTCGCTCGCTCTTTTTAATGCCGCTCTGTTTTCTTCGCTGACGGTTAAGTGGTCCTCTGATGTCAGCGTGCCGTCCATATCAAGAGCAATAAGCTTTACTTTGTTTTTCATAATATCACCACCGTGCATAAGGATTATATCCTATAAAGCAATAAAAATCAAATCGCTGTATAATTTGATAATCCCGTTATGCGTTGTTTGCAGAAGCTTTTGTCCGATTTTTGTATAAAATCACGATATTGACATTGTTCTTTAATTTTAGTATTATTAAAATAGACAAGTTTTTGTTTTTGTATATTAAGAATTAGTATATTAGATTTCGATGAAAGGCTGTGAAGCTAATGAAAAACAATCTAAAAAAGAGGTCAATAAGCATAGCGCTGGCATTACTGCTTGCAGTAACGTCTGTTATTCCTACGCTGTCTGCGTATGCTGACGGTGGCATTATTGACGTTTACGAAATGGAGATTTGCTACGAGGATGGCACCGTTGTTCCCGATAAGGACGAAAGCGGCGAGGATTTCGTAATCAATATTATGGAAAGCGAAAAGCTGCAGCTTACGTATATGCTCGACGGCTCTGTTATCCCTGACGGCGGATACGTAAAGTGGTACAGCGATACACCGACGCTTGTTGACGTTGACGACAACGGTCTTGTGACGGCTTATGACTCGTCAAAGGGCGCCGTTATTCAGCTTTGGATTGATAACGAGGTAAAGACCATTCCTCTTATCGGCGGTATTATGGGCTCTGCGCTTGAAAGCGCGCTGTTTAACGATACTGTTAACGTTGACTCTATGGATACCGACCAGATAATCGCGATAGTTGAAGCGCTGTTCGGCGAAAATTCGCAGTACGGCGCTTACACAAGCGGCTTTGTTTCATCGCTTAAGGAATACCTCAAAAAGCTCAACTGTACCATTCACGTAGAGCTCTATGACGGTGACGGCAAGCTTCTTGACGACGACACGGTTAAGGTTCTTGTTACCAAGAGCGACAAATGGTACGCAAACTTCCTGCCTAACGGCACGCATATCACAAACAAGGACTCAATCGAAACAACGGTTGCAGTCGGCTCAACGGTTAAGCTTGAAGCGCTCACCACGCCGAAAAGACTTAACTACGGCGTAACTTACAGTATTCAGAGCACCTCAGTATTTAATCAGGGCTCAAGCATTGCCGAGGTTGACGGGGACGGACTTGTTAAATTTAAGGCTAAAGGTACGGTAACGGTGGTTGCTTCTCCGCGAAGCGAGGACGTTGCACAAGGCGTACGCAACCTCATAAACAAGGCGGCTTCGCTTATTGCGTCGGGTGATATTGACGCCGAGCAGCTTGCCGATATTCTGATTAACAACTTCGGCGTTAATATGAACAAAACAGTGCTTACGGCACTTATTAATGGTGTTATCAGAGTTTCCGAATATGTTGATAATTCTTCTAATGATTCGTCGTCAAACTGGATAACATCTATTGCCGACAGCGTTATGAAATATGCATATAACGACAAAATCACCTTTACTGTTATTGACCCGCTTCCTCTTGAGGACTTTACTATTGAAGGTCCTACTTCTGTACAGGAGGGCGCTCAGATTCAGCTCGAAATTGCAAATATCGTTCCTACAACGGGCGACGTTTCGGATATTATCTGGAGCTCGTCAGACCCGTCAATTGCAACGGTTGACGAAAAAACGGGTACTGTTACAGGCCGTGATGCACGCGGCTCGCTTGGAAGCCTTTCAAAAAAGGAATGTGATATCACTGCCACAACTTCAAGTGGTATATCAAAAACCGTAACGATTACCGTAACGGGCAAGACGGGAAATTATATATCTGACGCTGATATTAACGGTCCGACCTTCGTTAACGTTGGCGAGGACGTTAAATACACTTGTGATATTTTTCCAGAGAGAAACGCTTCTTCAAGTTATCTTACCGTAAGCTGGGGCATAGTTACTGGCACCGACAGCGAAACGGGCGAGCCAGTTTATTCCTGGGCTGACGCGGACAACGACGTGTCGGACGGAATAGGCTCAATCTCGAACGACGGTACTTATACGTCTGTTAAGGGCGGACTTTCTACGATTGCACTTAAAGCAGTAACAGGATATGACGTTGCTGGAAGCTTTCACGAGATTTCAAGCGTTATTACTACGCTTGACGTTCAAAACGATGTTCCAATAGAAAAAATTACGCTTTCGGCTGTTAACGCAGGCTATGTGGGAACTCTCACAACGAAAGAGAGTGTCGTTAACGGCAAAAATGTTAAGTTTTCAACAGTTAAGCTGAACTCAGTTACAGCTTACTACGGCAGAGGTGCGACTGTTACGGCTAATATCGAGCCTGCAGGAGCAAGCAACACCGATATAAAGTGGCATATCAGCAACCCCGATGATTTCTATACTGAAAATGAAAAGGACAAATCAATTCAGGTAAGGGCGCGTTCAAGCGTACAGAATTCGACTAATACGCTCGTTTGGTGCGAAACTGCCGACGGACAGCACAAATCAGAGCTTATGGTGCTGACCGTAACGAGAAATTACGTAACGGATAACAAGATTGACGGCGACGAAATAGTTGCCGAGGTTAACAAGGACGTTAACGTTACGCATACAGTTTCCTTCGACGGTCTTATTACTGCAAACTATAACGCAAACCACGAAGCAGAGTGGTATTCGTCCGATGAAAACATATTTACCGTAAGCGTTATTGACGACAGGTCGGGTAACGCAGTTATTACTGGTGTTGACGTTGGTACGGCAACTGTATACTGCGTATCTGCCGACGGCGGCATTACCGATTCAAAAACGGTTACAGTTTATCCGAACAAGGATTACCTTTACAATGTTATTGAGCTTTGTAATAACACGGTAATCGTGAAAAACGATGAAAACAAAAAGCTTTACAGCAAATATATGTCAAAGCTTGACAAGGCATATTACGTGCTGTATGAGGTTCCTATGGCGGCGCAGAGCGTATGCGACACTGTTGCCGACAACCTGCTTGAAGCTTTCGTTAACGTCGGCGGCTACGTTGGCGTAGGAACGATAGAAATTCTCGACAAAAACGGTAACGAAGCAAGCGGCGATTACGTAACGGTTGACGTAGGAACGTTAGCTTCTTACACAAATTCAAATTACACCTTCGGCTACAAAGTGCTTCCAGAAAACTCGATGTATTCAAGAGTTTACTGGACGTCCGATAACAGCAGCGTTAAGGTTGACAGCCACGGCAAATGCACTCCGACTTCAAACAGCGCTTGCTCTGCAAAGATTACCTGTACTATAAAGGACTATCTCGGACACGAAACGAGCGACAGCGCATACATCACCTTTGCAAAAACTCCTGTAACGGGCGTATCTCTGAACAAAACGAGCATCACAGGCGGTGAAATCGGAAATACCGAAAAGCTTACTGCGACCGTTAAACCAAACGGCGCAAACACAAAGAGCGTTGAATGGTTTTCGAGTGACAGCAGTATTGCAAGCGTAGACAGCGACGGAACGGTACACTTCCTCAGAGGCGGCGACTGCGTAATCACTGTCAGAACTATTGACGGCGGCTATACTGCTCAGTGCAGCGTTAACGTAGTAACTAACTACAGTCAGCTTTCAGCTCTCGTTTCCACGTACGAAAATATGGGACTTAAGGCTGAGGATTATTATCCCGACACCTTCAATGCCTTCACTTCAAAAATCGAAGAAGCAAAGCAGATGTTAGAGGAAAGAACTGCGTCACAGGACGAGGTTGACGCGATGTACTCTGCACTCGAAGCTTCGTACAATTCACTCAAAAAATACGTTTACCTTAACAAAGTTGAGATTTATCTTGACGGCGAAGCTGCATCTGAATACTATCAGTACGACCTCGGCGCACTTTCGAGCTATTCAAATGCAAAGCTTAATCTTAACGTAAGGCTATACCCGAACAACGGCTCATACGAAAGCGTTGCGTGGGAAAGCTCAACCTCGCTTATCAAGGTAAGCTCTGACGGCGTTTGCTCACCGTCGGGTAATAAGGCGGGCTACGGAATTATTACGTGTACCGTAACCGACCATTTCGGCAACGCATACAGCGACAGCGTTTGCGTATCGTTTGCAAAGACTCCTGTAACGGGCGTTTCGCTCGACAGCTCTGTTATATCTGGCGAGCCGGGAACTACTGCACAGCTCACCGCTACCGTTAAACCGAACAGCCTGTTAAGCAAAGCGGATATCCGCGACGTAATATGGACGTCTGACAATGAGGACGTTGCGACCGTTGACAGCAAAGGACTTGTAAGCTTTGTATCTGCTGGTATGGCTGTGATTACAGTTACAACGTGCGACGGCGGCTTTACGGCTTCGTGTACGGCGACAACCATAGGCGACAGAAGCGCGCTTGAAGCTGCGCTGAACGCATACAAGGATATTGAATTCAGCGATTATGAATACGAATACGGCACTGCTTTCAGGGATGCATACGCAGTTGCCGAAAATGCAATGACTGACTATTCTGTATCGCAGGAGGATATTGACACGGCAACCTCGGATTTGATTGAGGCGGCGACCGATTTGTATTCGCATCCGTACGTAAAGATAGAAAATATTTCTCTTGACTGGACCGGTTCTAACAGCTCCACGGTTATCCTCAGCGGAACTGTCGGCGACAATAATTCAATTCAGGTGAAATCAAGTGACTTAGCAACTTTCTCGACAAATGCAAAGGTTACGATTACACCTTCCGTTTCGCCGAATAACGCGATGTACAAGAGCGTACGATGGGAAACTGTTAAGCAAAACAATGCAAATATTTCCACAGAGTCGAATGGCGCTATATCGGTTAAGCCGAAGAACATTATTTCTACTGCTTCCAACGCGTTTGCTATATTCAGAGTTATTTATACCGACGATTACGACAGGGAATATTCAAGAACTGTCAGCGTTCTTATCGGTGACGCATACGTTACGGGTATTTCGATTGACACGGCTGATTATACTACAAAGGCTACTGACGACCCTGTTACAATCCAGTACACGCTTTCAAGCTCAAACGGAAAGGTTTCGTCGCTTGATATCAAGGATGTTGAATGGACTTCGAGCGACAGCAGTATCGCAAGCGTTGATGAAAACGGCGTCGTTACACCTCTTGACGAGGGCGTAACTGTTATTACTGCAAGAACTGCCGACGGCGGGTATACCGACAGCGTAACTGTAACGGTTATCGCCGATTACGAGGGACTTATTAACGCTATCAGCGAAAACGAAACGCTCATCAGCGAAAGCAGAGGTAAGTATATCTACACCGAAGAATCGCTTGACGTTCTTGAAAGTGCAATTAACGATGCAAAACCGATTGCCCAGGCTCAGACGGCTAAGCAGGCAGTTGTTAACGAAAAGCTCAATGCTATTCTTGAAGCGCGCAATAATCTTGAACTCTACGTCAAAGCCGAGGGACTTACGCTCGGCTTAGAGGACGGCGAAACAAATCCGACAGTTGTTAACGAGGGCTACATCAGATACACGGGCACCTCGCTTAACGGCAAGAGCTTCAAGCTTAAGGTTAATCCGATTCCCGCAGGCTCAAGATATGAGCAGATTGCCTTCAGCAGCGATAATTCTGCCGTAACGGTTTCTGAGGACGGAACTGTCAAAAGCACTAATTCTACCTCTAAGGTAGCAAAGATTACCTGCACAATCACCAACTACGATATGACGTCATACAGCTATGACGTATACGTATCGTTCGTAAGATACGGCGTGACGGGTATCAGCTTTAACGACGGGGATAAGTATTACGGCTATAACGGTGAAACTGCTTCGCTGAAGCCTGAAATCACTTACTCAAGCAGTACGAACACCTCGTCATACTACGTAAGCACCTGCACGTATTCTTCAAGCGACGAAAGCGTTGCAACTGTAAATTCAAGCGGCGTTGTGACGTTTGTATCCTTCGGCAAGGCAACAATTACCGTTACCACGCTTGACGGCGGATATACCGCAAGCGTTGACGTATACACGACTAACGATATGCGCGCGCTTCGCAGTACTGTAGGTGTTGCAGGAGCGCTAACCTATACGGACTATGAATACAGCTACGGCACAGCATTTAAGCAGAAATACGATAACGCCGTAAGCGTTCTGGATAATCCTTCTTCATCACAGGAGGCTATTGATACTGCCGAAAGTGAGCTTTCAGCCGCTATGCAGGCGCTTGAAGGCCATCCGTTTATCGCACCGTCGCCTAAGCTTGTTGCTGACGGCAAGGAGCTTGAAATCAGCGACGTTGTCGAAACTGACGATGACGGAAAAGTAACCGTTACGCCTCAGTTTGCCGAAGGCGCGATGATGAAATCGTACACTCTTAGCGCAGAGGGACTTGAAAACGCAAAGGCTGTTAAGAACAGCGACGGAAGCATTACGCTTACACGTACGGCAACGACTGGTAATGCAACCCTGAAGCTCACTGTTGTTGACGATTACGACAGAAGCGAAATGCTTGAATTTGCAGTTAAGCTTGTTGAAAAGCTCGTTCCGTGTACCGATATTATGCTTATGGCAAACGGCGAGGAAATCACGTGTGATTACACGTATTCCTGCGGCGGAAGCTACTCAAATTGCGATTTGACGATTGACTGCATACCGCTTCCTGCAAACGCAAATATGATTGAGAGCATAACCTATTCCGCTTCAAGCACGTGGGGCTATGTGAAAATCGATTCCCAAACGGGTAAGATTACAGTAAGCGGAACGCTTGCTATCGCTTCAAGCTATACGGCTACAATTACGTGTACCGTTACAAATTCAGACTCAACTACTGTTCAGAAGAGCTTTAAGGTTAAGGTTGTTAAGAAGTAGGGGGTGGCATTATGAATAAGAAAAAAACTCGCATTTCATTGATAATTGTCGCCCTTGTGTTTGTACTGTCGATAGTAACCTCGGTTGTTTCCTTCGCGGACGACAGTATCGATATTAACGAAACTAATTTTACAGACCCTGTTTTCAGGGCGGCGATTAAGCTGAATTACGACCTTGACAACGACGACAAGCTCAGCCCTGAGGAACGAAACGTAACTACTATGCTCGTTTCGGGACTTGTTGATGAGCTTGCCGAAAGTCGGGGCGTTGATGTTGATACGCTCACAATTTCGAGCTTAAAGGGTATAGAGTATTTTGATAATCTTAGAGCGCTTTACTGCGGCCATATCGGCGAGCTTGAATCGCTCGACGTGTCCTCGCTTTCTCAGCTCGAAACGCTCAACTGCTCGGATAACGGGCTGACTTCGCTTGACGTAAGCGCAAATACAGAGCTGAAAATGCTTTACTGTATGTCAAACGAGTTTACTGAGCTTGATTTTTCGGCTAACAGCAATCTTGAGCTTATACACTGTTATACAAATCTCAATTTGAAAAGCCTTAACGTAAATTCGCTTACAAATCTCGAGGAGCTTCGATGCGACGTATGCCAGCTCACCTCGCTTGATTTATCGACAAATACAGCGCTTGACGCACTCAACTGTTCATATAACAGGCTTTCAAAGCTCGATTTGAGCAATACGGACATCAGCTCGCTTACCGACTATAATCTTGGTAATCAGAATATTTCGCTCGAATTAATATACGAGGACGGACTAATCAAGGCGCCGATTGACCTTGATGCAGCTTCTGTATATTCCACAAGCCTTGACGAAGATGAAAAAGCGTTCAAAGACGGCGCATTTTTCACTACTGATTATTCAAAGGTCGAAAACGGCTTTTCGTATCTTTATTCAACTGGAAAAAGCGGCTGTGCAGAAATGAACGTGTCTGTAAGCACGTATCATACTCATACTTACGCCGTGTCCGCTTCCGACAAGGAAAACAAAAAGCTTACGGTTAAATGTCAGATTTGCGGTCTTGAGCACGTGCTTGACGCAGACGTTTCTTCTGTAACTACTGATGCAGGTTGCGTTACAGATGGCGAAACAAAGTATACGGTTACGGCTGAATTTGAAAGCGTAACGTATTCTGATGTTATTACTGTTGTTATTCCAGCACTCGGCCATCATTACGTTGCAACTGTAACAGACCCGACCTGTCTGGAGCAGGGATATACAACGTATAAATGTTCGCGTTGTGACGACAGCTACGTTGACGATTACGTTGATCCGCTCGGACACGCCTTCGGCGACTGGACGGAGGAAGCTCCTGCTGTTGCACCGAAGTGCTTAGAAGCGGGAAAGACGGCTGTTGACAAGAGAACCTGCACGCGCTGTGACGCATATGAAACACGCGGCGGTACTGAAGTTCCCGCACTCGGTCACGATATTGTTGACGCAGTAACTCAACCGACTTGTACAGAACAGGGCTACACGACTCATACCTGTACGCGTTGCGATTACGTTTCTGTTGATACGTATACTGACCCGCTAGGTCATACCGACGGCGCACCCGTACGCGAAAACGAGGTTGAAGCAAAATGCTTAATTAACGGCTCTTACGACGAAGTGACTTATTGCACAGTCTGCAAGGCAGAAACTTCGAGAACGCCGCATAATATCGACGCTTTAGGTCACAACTTCGGCGACTGGTTTGTAGTAGAGGAAGAAGTTAAGCCAACCTGCACAAACAAGGGCAAGACGGCAGTTGAAAGAAGAAACTGTACCCGTTGTGAAGAATATGAAACAAAGGGCGGAGCAGATATCAACCCGCTCGGTC
>JAFWKC010000044.1 GCA_017514345.1 Eubacterium sp. | reverse complement strand
GTGTAAACGTTGTTGACGGTATAGGTCCCGGGCTTCAGCTTGCCGAGGGATATACGGTTGATATTCCAGACGAAATTCATAACGTTATCGACAAGCGTACTGACCCGACCTGGCCGACAACGTGGTTCGTTCCCAACTTAACGGGCAAGGGCGCGTTTAAGGACGTATACAGCGTTATGGCTAACTGGGGCGCTAATCACGGCGTTACAGTTTACGGACACGTTGGCGCTGACCTTATTACGCTTGCATCTATGCTTCGCATACCAGTTAATATGCACAACGTTGACGATAATTGCATATTCCGTCCGCATTCCTGGTCGGGCTTCGGTACAGAGGATACGCAGTCTGCTGATTACAGAGCCTGTGCAACCTACGGTCCACTTTATAAATAAGTATAAAAATAATGGCTGTCGTTTGACAGCCATTATTTTTATAGCATATTAGGTATAGGTGTAATTTTTGGCGGATTGTCAAATCCGTAGAACTTAATTGCGTTCTCACCAAGGAACTTCGCTTTGCTTTCGTCGCTTATTTGATTAGTTTTTGTGATGAAATCAAAGCTCATTTTATATGTGATTTCAACCATCGTTCTCGGGTAGTCGCTGCCCCACATCAGCTTATCAAACCCGCAGATGTCAGCCGCTTCGTTAATCGCGTTAACAGCAGAAGGGTAGGGATAGAATTCTTCATTAAACAGCCAGGTTATGCCACCGCTTTCTACAAAAACGTTCTTGTATCGCGCAAGCTTGATCTGCTCCTGCCATTTGTCACGCGTTACCATACCAAAGTGTCCGATAGCGATTTTCAGGTCGGGAAGCTGCTGGATAATCTCTTCAAGCTCTCCAGTTTGCGCGTCACCGTCCTCAAGCTCGATACAAACAAATTTGTTCTGCTCGTTTGCCTTTTCAAAAATATCAAAATGCTTTTGAATTCCAGGAGTTTTCAGCTTGCAGGCGCAAATCTTAATTCCGTCAAAGCCGTCAAGCGTGTAAGGCTCGCCTTCGTCAAAGAACGCACAAACCTTAAGCCTGTCTGGATATTTGTTTTTTGCATCAAGAAAGTAGCTGTCCTGATTGCCGTCCATAACCTCGCCGACGATAACGGCACCGCTTACTCCTGCGTAATCCATATTTGAAATGAGCATATCGGGCGAGTTTTCGCCGCTTAGCATATATGGCGGCATCATCTGTCTTATCTCACCGCCGAAGTCGCTCTGTCCGTTAGTAAGCGAACGTACGGGCACGTTATCGCGTCTGCCCGTCTGCGCTTTCCAAAGGTGAGCGTGTGCGTCAATTATCGTCATATTATTCACCGTCGCTGAATTTAATTAAAAGCTTTGCAAGCGAGCCGTCGTTGTTAGCAAGGCTGTCAAACGCGTCCTTTGCATTATCAACCTCATAAACACCGCTAATCATATTGAGAACGCCTGTATCCTTGGTTGAAACAAGGTCTATAAGCTCTTCAAAATCCTTTGTGAAAGCGTTTCTGCTTCCAAAGATGTTAAGCTCTTTTTTGAGGATAATTGAATGAACGAAGGTCGTTTCCTTTTTACCGTTGCCGATAAGGATGATATTTGCGCCGTGAGCCGCCTGGTCAATGCAGGAAAGG
>JAFWKC010000043.1 GCA_017514345.1 Eubacterium sp. | reverse complement strand
GATTTTCAGGACCCTGTAGAAATGATACCACGCTTTGTTGAGGAGTGGGAAAACGGCTACAAAATCGTGTGCGGAATAAAGAGCGCAAGCAAGGAAAATCCGCTCGTTCGCTTTGCCCGCACCTGCTACTACAGGCTGATAAAGAAGATGTCACCCGTAGAGCAGATTGAGCATTTTACGGGCTTTGCGCTTTATGATAAATCGTTTATCGAAGTGCTTCGTGAGCTTAACGACCCGACGCCGTTTATTCGCGGAATTGTTGCCGAGCTCGGCTACAAGCGCAAGGACATTGAGTATACTCAGCCGAAGCGCGCCGCGGGAAAAACGCACAATAATTTCTTTACGCTGTATGACGCCGCTATGCTCAGCTTTACGTCGTATACGAAAATCGGACTTCGTATTGCTTCGTTTGCAGGCTTTATCGTAGCTATGATAAGCGCGCTAATCGGCATTGTTTACCTTGTGATGAAGCTGATTTGGTGGGACAGGTTTCCAGGAGGAACGGTGCCGACTGTAATCAGCATTACCTTCCTCGGCTCCGTGCAGCTGTTCTTCCTCGGCTTCCTCGGGGAATATATAATGAACATCAACACGCGAGTGATGAACCGACCGCTTGTAATTGAAGAAGAAAGACTGAATTTTGAGGATGAATTATGATAACTTTGCATTATAAAAAAATCAGGCTTACGGCGCTTATTCTGCTTGCGCTTCCTGCAATAGTTTTCTTTGTTACCTGGCTTAAGCTGTTTATCGGAATACCGTGTGCGATTTTGCTTGCGATCGTCGTTTTTCTTGCTTCAAAATGCGAGGACAGAGAAATAAAGATAAAAAAATCTACGCTTATCGCGCTTGCGGCGCTACTCGTTTTGTGGGCGTTTCTGTCTGGACAGGGCGGCTTTTTCACACAGAAAAGAGATTATGAATATAGGAACGTAATTTTCAGGGATTTAATCAATTTCAGCTGGCCCGTCAGGTACAAAAACGGCAACGACGAAAGCCTTGTTTACTATATAGGCTACTGGCTTATTCCCGCGCTTTTCGGCAAGCTCGGCGTAGCAATCGGCGGCTTTAAGCTCGGCTGGCTTGTTGCGAGAATTTCTATTCTTATATGGACTGTTATTCTGCTTTATGTCACCGTTCTTGTCGTTTTGTTCAAGGTCGGCAAGGGTAACAGCAGGGCAGTATTTATAACGCTTGCGATATTTATTCTGTTCAGCGGTATGGACGCTCTCGGCGCGATTTATGCGCCAAAAAATTTCCTGTCGCATATCGAATGGTGGTCGGGCAGCTTTCAGTTCAGCAGTATGTCAACGCAACTCTGCTGGGTGTTCAACCAGGCAGTTCCAGCGTGGCTTGCGTGCGCCGTTGCATTTAACGAAAAGGACGAAAAATCGTTCGCGCTTATCGGACTTCTTCTGCTTCCAACCTCGCCGCTTCCGCTTGTCGGACTTGCCGTATATATGCTCGCGTTTGCAGTACGCGACCTTGTAATTTCGGTTAAGAAAAAGCAGACGGCGCAGTTCTTCAAAAACGTGTTCACGCTACAGAATATCATCGCCGTTATTACGCTCGGCGTTGTTTATCTTCTGTACTACAGCAATAACGCCGTATCAACAGACACGTCGGGTAGCGGCACACCAGGATTTAAGTTCGCGTTTTCAGAGGTGTACGTTTACGTTATGTACTTTATGTTCGTGCTTCTTGAATTCGGCTTTCTGCTTCTTGCGCTTAAGAAAAAGGAAAACAGATTTAATTCGCTTGTTATTCTTTGCTCGCTGCTTGTAATTCCGCTGATAACAGTCGGAAATTCGATTGACTTTTGTATGCGCGCTTCAATTCCTGCGCTGTTCCTGCTTATGCTTATGCTGATGGAATACCTCGTTCCTGAGCTGACGAAGCCAAAGGAGGAGCTTCCAGACAAAAGCTCAAAGGAATATCAGCAGCGGATGAAAAAGCTTATTGCAGTAATGCTGATATTCATT
>JAFWKC010000042.1 GCA_017514345.1 Eubacterium sp. | reverse complement strand
TTGTTTTCATTTAATGTTCGTTTAATATTCGTGTTTTATTATTTAGCCAGAGGGAAGAAACCCCCTTCCCTGAGAGGCTCTAACAGCCTGAAAAACACTCTCCTTTCATACGGCGGACCTGCGGTTTTCCGCAGGTCTGCACTCTTTTATCAAGAAATAAGCTATTAACTTTACTATAAAGTTAATATATGATATTATAAAAGCGGTGATTTTATGAGAATACTATTAGTAGAAGACGAATACAAGCTTGCCGACGTAATTGCGGAAAGGCTGAAAAAGGAAAACTACGAGGTCGACATCTCGCTTGACGGCGAGGACGGACTTTATAACGCCGAAAGCGGAATTTACGATTTGATAATTCTTGACGTAATGCTGCCGAAGATGAACGGCTTTGAAATCCTGAGCGAAATCAGGGAGGAGGGCATTACCTCCAAGGTTATTATGCTTACAGCAAAAAGTTTGCTCGAGGACAAGCTTGAGGGACTGACGGGCGGCGCTAACGATTACGTTACAAAGCCGTTTCATATGGACGAGCTTATGGCGCGCGTAAATATTCAGCTCCGTCAGGACAGCACGAATATCCAGAAAAATTATATCGAATTCGGCGATATTCAGCTTAATACCGAAACCTCTGCGCTGACGTGTACGACGACGGGCGAGAGTATTAATGTAATTAATAAAGAATTTCAGTTACTTGAATACTTTATTAATAACCCTAACAGAATTTTATCAAAGGAACAGATTTACGACAAGGTATGGGGTTACGATAACGAAATAGAATCTAACAACCTCGAAGCATATCTGTCTTTTATCCGTAAAAAGCTTAAGGCTGTCGGTGCGGGCGTAAATATCAAGGCGGTGCGCGGAATGGGCTACAGAATGGAGATTGTTCAATGAAAAAGCTGAGAATTCAGGTTTTTATGGTCATATTTCTGATACTGACTATATTTGTAACAGCAATTTTCGTATCCTTCAACGTTATGGGCTACCGTCAGGAGTACAACGCAATCAGCCGTTCGCTCAACCAGACGGAAAGAATAGGCTTTGACAGAACGCCTCCGAACGATAGCGAAAATGGCGAAAAACCGAAACGGCCTGACGATTTGGACGAAATTGACGACATCAAATTCGTCGACAGAACGGTTTACACAGTTCTTCTTGACAGCGACGACAGTATAAAAGCGATAATAAATCACTCAAACAACGACGTGTCCGCTGACGAGATTGAAAAAATCGCAGTAACTATGATGTCGCAAAGCTTACAGAAAGGAATAGGAAATCTGTATATTGCCGACTATTCATTTTCGTATCACGAAAAATCGTCGATAGTTATTGTTGACAACGCTTCAACAAAGGAGCAGCTCAGAAGCATGCTCGTAATTTCATTACTGCTATACGTTCTGCTTGAAGCGATAATATTTATCGCCGCGCATATACTAATGCTCAAAATCACGAAGCCCGTTGAGGAAAGCTTTAACAAGCAAAAGCAGTTTATCGCCGACGCTTCGCACGAGCTGAAAACGCCGCTTGCCGTTATTATTGCAAGCGCCGACGCGCTCGAAAGCAATCCACGCGAAAAAAAGTGGCTTACTAATATCAAGACGGAAAGCGAACGGATGAACAAGCTGATTGCCGATTTGCTTGACCTTGCAAAGAGCGAGGCTATCGACGACAGGAGCGAATTTGCAGTTGGCGATTTGTCAAAGCTCGTCGAAAAATCTGCGCTCACGTTTGAGGGCGTGCTGTTTGAAAACGGTGTTACGCTTGACGAGGACATCGAAAGCGGAATAGAGATGAATATGAATTCATATAAAATTCAGCAGCTTATGTCGATACTTCTTGACAACGCAGTTAAGCACAGCGAAAAGGGCGGCACGGTTAACGTTTTGCTGAAAAAGGATAAGGATATCGTCCTTGAGGTTATCAACGAGGGCGAGGGAATACCGAAGGGCGAAGAGGAAAAAATCTTTGAACGCTTCTACCGCGCCGACGAGTCGCGTAACAGAAACGAAAACCGTTACGGACTCGGACTTGCGATTGCAAAGAATATCTGCCAGCTTCACGGCGGAACGATTACTGCAAAATCCGAAAACGGCAAAACGGTATTCAAAGCAGTTTTTAAGAGCTGATATAACACAAACGGAAGTTTTTTGAAAAACTTCCGTTTTTTAATTTTCGTTTAATTAACGTTGTGTATGATTACCACAACAAAGGAACAGCCTTTGAAAAATAAAAGGGAGATGGAATTTATGAAAAAGAAGCAAAGAACATTCAGAAACATTATAATGATAATAATGATAGCGGCACTCGCTATGGGAACGTATCTTACAGTTGATTCTGCAAAGGACAGCGTTTCATCAAGCGGCTTTATGCAGATGATGGGTGAAATGCCAAGCGGCGCACCGAACGGTAACAGCTCGGACAGCTCCGACAGTAGCTCATCAAATCAGCCGCCGTCAATGCCAAGCGGCGATAATCAGAGCGGCAGTACGGACGGTCAGCCACCGACACCGCCAAGCGGTGACAATCAAAACGGTAATACAAACAGCACGGACAGCTCCGACAGTAACTCATCAAATCAGCCGCCGTCAATGCCAAGCGGCGACAATCAGAGCGGCAGCACAGACGGTCAGCCGCCAACACCGCCAAGCGGTGACAATCAGAACGGCAACACAAACAACGCTGATAGCACTGACAGCTCAGACAGCAGCTCGTCAAATCAGCCACCATCAATGCCGAGCGGAGGCTTTCCGCAGGCACCTCAGATGAACGGCGGCAAGTCGCTCTCAACCTGGTATTACGTAGCATTTGCAGTTGAAAGCTTTGGAATGGCGGCAATAGCAGTATATCTCATTCTTTCGGGCTTCAACAAGAAGGGCTTGACAGAAACGCTCAAGGGCGGCAAAAGAATACTGATTTTCGCTCTTGCATCAATTATTATCGCATCGGCAATCACCTTTGCTGACGTTACGTCGGTATCAGTTTCGGGCAGACCGTCCTTCTCAGCAGGCGAAATGAATGGGCTACCGAATGGCGGAAACAACTCGTCAGAAAGCGTTGACGCAAGCGGCGCAACGACCGTTGACGGCAAAGAGGAAACGCTCGGCGATTCATACACCTCGACCGAAAGCGACGAAAGCGCAATTCTTGTAACAAACGGCGGAAACGCTACAATAACAGGTACTGTTGACAAGAAATCGGGCGACAGCTCAAACACGGAAAACTCTGAGTTTTACGGCGTAAACGCAGGTGTTCTTGTACAAGCAAATTCCACCGCAACGATTGACGGCGCAACAATAAGCACAAGCGCAGGCGGCGCAAACGCTGTGTTCTCAACAGGCGAAAACTCAAAGATTTACGTCAAAAATACAACTATCAAAACAACAGGCGAAAGGTCGTCAAGAGGACTTGACGCAACCTACGGCGGCTACATCGAAGCCGACAGCGTAACGATTACAACTCAGGGCGGCTCCTGCGCGGCGCTTGCTACTGACAGAGGCGAAGGCACGGTAATTGCCAACAATTCAACGCTTACGACAAACGGCGCAGGCTCGCCTGTGATTTATTCAACGGGCGATATCAGCATTGACAACACAAAAGGCACCGCGAACGGCGCCCAGATGGTGGTTATCGAGGGTAAAAACTCAGCTACAGTTACTAACTCAACGCTCGTTGCAAGCGGCGCTGGCAACCGCGGCGACGTTGACAAGGCAGGTATTATGATTTATCAGTCAATGAGCGGCGACGCAAGCGAGGGAACAGGCACCTTTACTGCAAAGAACTCATCACTCTCTATCAGCGAAGACAGCGACGTATATAAAAGCGCGCCGATGTTCTTCATCACAAACACCGACGCAGTGATTAACCTTTCAAAGACAGAGCTCAGCTACGGCAGTGGCATTCTTATCAGCGCAAAGGGTACTGACGAGTGGGGCAACAGCGGCTCAAACGGCGGCAATGTTACGCTCAATGCAGAAAATCAAACTCTTGAAGGAAATGTTGAAATTGACAGCATTTCGACAGCTTCAATCAACCTTACAGCGTCTGAATATACAGGCACAATCAACGGCGAAAACACCGCAAAGTCGGTAGCACTCAAGCTCGACAAGGACTCGACAATTACACTCACAGGCGACTCATACGTTACCTCGCTTGATAACGCTGACTCAACAAACAGCAACATCAACTTCAACGGCTATACGCTCTACGTAAACGGAACAGCCGTTAAATAGCAAATAACAATAACCTCTCCGCACAGCGTCGGAGAGGTTTTCTCTTTCTATTACAGCTTTACATCCTCGTCGGATATGCACTCGTCAAGCGCTTTGATGATAGCCTCCTTGTCCATACCTCTGCCGATGAAAACGAGCTTGTTTACTCTGTCGCCGTAGAGCGGGTGCCACGAAGCGGCGATATCGGGGTTCATTCTGAGCACCTCATTTCTGTCCTTTTCGGGGAAGCAGGCAATCCAGTAGCCGTCGTCGGTTGCTGTTTTCTGTTTGCCGCTTTGCTCAAAAATATATGCCGTCATCGGGTCCTCGACAATCCAGAACAGACCCTTTGCACGGATTACCTCCTTCGGCCAGTGAGCGAAAACGAAGTTCTCAAACTTCTGCTTTGAAAACGGCTTTACGTTCTGATATACAAAGGTTGAAATGCCGTATTCCTCAGCCTCGCCCTCGTCGTGATGATGGTGGTGATGGTGATGATGACCGCCGTGATGATGCTCTTCGTGCTCGTCGTGGTGATGTTCGTGCTCGTCGTGGTGATGTTCGTGCTCGTCGTGATGGTGTTCGTGCTCGTCGTGATGGTGTTCGTGCTCGTCGTGGTGGTGTTCGTGTTCATCGTGGTGATGCTCCTCAAGGTCGGCGGAATTTTCGCCCTCCTCGCGCTCCATAGCCTGTATCCAGCCTGCGCTTTCGAGGATTTTTTCGTAATCAAAATTGCCCGTCGACAGTATTTCAGACACGTCAACCTTGCCGTAATTCGTTTCGATAATTTTTGCTTCGGGCTGAAGCGCCTTGATTACGTCAAGCACCTCCTGATGCTCCTTTTCCGTAACGTCGTCAATCTTGTTGAGTACGATTGTCGTGCAGTATTCAATCTGCTGAATAAGAAGGTTTTCGATATCCTCCTCGTCAAGATTGTCCTTTAAGAGAGCCTTGCCCGAGCCGAACTCGTCAGCCATACGCTTTGCGTCAACTACCGTCGTGATGCTGTCAAGATACGCAACGCCTGGAAGTTTTACGTTCTTGTCGGTGCCGTCGAGCATACAAATTGAGCCTGCAATCGGTCCAGGCTCGCAGATACCCGAAGCCTCAATTAAGATATAGTCAAATTTTTTCGACTTTGCAAGGTCGATAATCTGATTCATCAAATCAACCTTGAGCGTACAGCAAATACAGCCGTTTGAAAGAGGAACGAGCTCGCCGTCCTCCTGTGTGATGTTGCCGCCCTTTGCAATAAGCGAAGCGTCGATATTAACCTCGCCGATGTCGTTTACGATAACTGCAACCTTGTAGCCCTCCTGGTTTGCAAGCACGTGGTTGAGCACGGTCGTTTTGCCTGCGCCAAGATAGCCCGTGAGCAGCGAAACGGGAATAAGCTTCTTCTTATTTAACATAATATCACCTCAATATAGTTTGCTTTTGCTAATTGTGTATGATATCACTATTTATTATGAATGTCAAACTTGTTGACAAATAATGTTAAAATTATTATAATGAGTGAAGGAGATGAGATTTATGGGAAAGATGAAACTAAATAAAAGCCAATACATAGGCAGTATCTGCGTAGCGCTTATCGTGCTCGCTCAGGCATTCGAGAAAATCTTCGAGGTTGCTGTAACCCCGAGCCAGGCGACGGCGCTTATCTGCGCTATGGTATATACTCTGCTCGTTGCGGTAGTATATTTCATTATGTCGAAGAACGAAAGCTCGTTTGTCGGTATCTTTGTATCAATTCTTGCGGTAAAAATGCTGCCGCCGAACATCACGTATATTACAAGATTTTCGGTTGACGGCGCGATGCTTTACTTTATTGTAACAAAGGTATGCGTTGTTCTATTCCTTCTGCTTGCGTACAAATTCTACCGTGAGCAGGACCTTGAAGTAGACCACATCAGAGGAATGACGATACTGATGATACTTGCTGCCGTTCCGTTCTTTAATCAGATTTCGGCGTTCACAAGCGCGTATTTTGAAACAAAGACGGGAACTATGATTATGCCGTTCTTATCGAACTATGCGTGCTACATAGCGGCTTCGCTTGTTATTCTTTACGTTGCGTACAGAAGCGGCCAGGCTTCTATGCGCTTTGCGGCGTATTTTGAATTCTGCGCGTTCGGTATCAACATCGTTCGTCAGCTCGGCAAAATCTGCTATTTTGCAGTTACGCATCAGCATATCAGCAAGAGCCTTTTCGGCTGGATAATCGTTTTTGCAGGACTTATAGCAGTTACCGCCGTACTGTATTCAAAAAGCAAAAAAATGATTACAGAATAAAAAACACTTGACAAAACAAAATTATTATATATAATATCAGTATACGAATATTAATTAGAGTGAGGTGGGCCAAGCGGTCCGCTTCTTCTTTTTGCAAAATGTAATAATCAAGGAAGTGATAATTTGGCAAAGCCAAACACCGTGCAGAGGGTTGAGGGAATTATAAAGCCCTTTGCCGACGAGCTCGGTCTTGATATCTGGGACGTCACGTTCAAAAAAGAGGGCAGCCAGTGGTATCTCAGAATATTTATAGACAAGGAGGGCGGAGTGAGCATTGACGACTGTGTTGATTTGACGCACGCTGTGTCTAAGCCGCTCGACGACGCCGACCCTATACCTCAGAACTATATGCTCGAAATCAGCTCTCCTGGAGTTGAACGCGAGCTGACGCGCGACGAGCACTTTGAAAAGTATATAGGCTAGCCCGTTATGGTACGGACAATACGTCCAGTTGACGGCGTACGCGATTTTGTCGGAACGCTGCTGAGCTATGAAAATAAAAAATTATCTGTCGGGCTTCAGGACGGAAGCGAAGTATCCTTTGACAAAAAGGATACGAACTACGTCAAGCTTGATGATTTTGATATAGACGATTTTGTATAATTAACAGGAAGGGAATGATAGGAAAATGAGTAAGGAATTTTTTGAAGCAGTAAAAATGCTCGAAACGGAAAAGGGCATACCAGCAGATTATCTTTATGAAAAGATTTCTGCAGCAATCGTAGTTGCCGCAAAGCACGACTTCGGCGGCAAGGACATCGTTCACTGTGACATTGACCCCGAAAAGCAGAAAATCAAGGTTTACGTTACGAAGAACGTTGTTGAAGAGGTTGAGGACCCCGATACGGACCTCACGCTTGAACAGGCGCAGCTTATCAGAAAGTCGGCAAAGGTCGGCAAAACAATAGACATACCGCTCAAAACGAAGAATTTCGGCAGAATCGTTGCACAGACGGCTAAGCACGTTATCCGTCAGGGCATACGCGAGGCTGAGCGCGGACAGATGCTCAAGGAATTTCAGAGCAAAAATCAGGAGCTTCTTTCTGCAAGAGTCAGCAGAGTTGACCCCGTTACGGGCAACGTAACGCTTGAAATCGGTAAGAACGAGGCTGTTCTTCCAAAGGCAGAGCAGGTACCAGGCGAGGAGCTTTACGAGGGCGACATCACAAAGATATTCGTAGTTGACGTTCGCGAGGGCAACAAGGGACCGAAGATTATGATTTCGCGTACTCATCCAGGACTTGTAAGACGCCTTTTTGAAACAGAGGTTCCCGAGATTTTCGACGGCACAATCGAAATTATGTCCGTTTCGCGTGAAGCAGGAAGCAGAACGAAGATTGCCGTAATGTCAAAGGAGGACGACGTAGACCCAGTAGGCTCCTGTATCGGACCGAGAGGTCAGCGTGTTTCAAATATCGTTGACGCGCTGGGCGGCGAAAAAATTGATATCGTCAAATACAGCGACGACCCGCAGGAATTTGTTGCAGCGGCTCTTGCTCCGTCAGACGTGGTAAGCGTTGAAATTCTTGACGAGAGCGCAAAATCCTGCAGAGCAACAGTACCCGACGACCAGCTTTCGCTTGCAATCGGCAACAAGGGACAGAACGTTCGCCTTGCCGCAAAGCTTACGGGCTGGAAGATTGACATAAAGCCAGAATCAGGCTTTTATGAGGGTTAAAAATGAAAGCTAAAAAAATACCGATGAGAATGTGCACTGGCTGCGGCGAGATGTTCGACAAGCGTACGCTTGTACGCGTCGTTAAATCTCCCGAGGGCGAAATCAGTCTTGACCTCACGGGCAAAAAATCAGGCAGGGGAGCATACGTATGCCGAAATGCCGATTGCCTAAGAAAGGCTCGCAAAAAGAAAGCCTTTGAGCGCGCCTTTGACGTCCAGATTGACGACAGTGTTTACGATAAGATGGAAGAAGAAATCAACAATGAATAATAAAAAGTACATCCAGATGCTCGGTATGGCAAGACGGGCAGGCAAGCTGTCGATGGGTCACGATATGGCGCTCGGGGCAGTAAAGGGCGGCAAGGCAGAGCTTGTGATTTTTGCGAGCGACATTTCACAAAGACTTGTCGGCGAATTTGAAAAAGCCGTTTGTGACAGCAGACGCACCGTTCCTTGCGTTCATATTGACGAAACGATAAACGATATTCACCGTTTTATCGGCTACAAAGCAGGTGTGCTTACAGTTGATGATATTAATTTTTCCACTCGGATAAACGAGTTAATCAAGGAGGAAAATGTCTATGCTAATAAAGGTTAAGGTTTCCGATGTCGCAAAGGACTTCGGAAAGCAGAATAAAGAAATTGTACAAATTCTTTCCGATTACTGCGAGGGCGCAGCAAAAAAGCCCGCGTCAGTTCTTGAGGAGAATGAGCTCAATGTTCTTTTTGATAAATTAACTCAGGAAAACAGCGTCGAAAGCTTTGACGCTTATTTCGCTACGCGCAAGCCGCAGGAAAAAAAGGCGGAAAAGAAGCCTGCAAAGGAAAAGACTGACTCTAAGTCAAAGAAGCACCAGAGCCAGGCGGCTATTCTTCAGATGGCAGAGCAGGCAGCTAAGCGCGCTGAGGAAAAAGCAAAGAAAAAGGCAACGCAGGAGCCCCAGGCAAGAACTAAGGGCGAGGCGCGCAGAATTGACACGCGTGCAAACACCGTTGACCTTGAAAAATACAATCAGAAGTACGAGGATATTGCTCCTGCAAGCAACTACAACGACAACCAGAAAAAGCAGAAGCTTAACCAGAAGTCAAAGCAGTACCGCAAAAAAAGACCCGTTTCGCGCAAAAAGGAAACGGAGGCTCAGCGTCTTGCGCGTATTGCAGAGCAGCGTAAAAAGCAGCAGATTAAGATTGAGGTTCCAGAGGAAATCACAGTCGGCGAGCTTGCTTCACTTCTTCGTATTACGGCAACAGAGGTTATCAAGGAGCTTATGAAGCTCGGTATGATGGTAACCGTTAACGAGGTTATCGACTACGAAACGGCTGAAATCGTAGGTACAGAGCTCGGCGCTAAGGTAGAAAAAGAGGTTGTAGTTTCTATTGAAGAGCAGATTATCGAGGAAGAGGACGAAAACGATGAGAACGCAATCGCCCGCTGCCCAGTTGTCTGCGTAATGGGACACGTTGACCACGGTAAAACCTCTATTCTTGACGCAATCCGTAATACTGACGTAACCTCGACTGAGGCAGGCGGCATTACGCAGGCTATCGGCGCTTATCAGGTTACAACTGCGAATAACGACGTTATCACCTTCCTTGATACTCCTGGACACGCGGCGTTTACGGCTATGCGTGCCCGCGGAGCTATGGCAACCGATATCGCAGTGCTTGTTGTAGCGGCTGACGACGGTATTATGCCTCAGACTATCGAAGCTATTAACCACGCCAAGGCAGCAGGCGTTGAAATCATTGTTGCCATTAACAAGATGGATAAAGAGGGCGCAAATCCCGACAAGGTTATGCAGCAGCTCACCGAACACAACCTCGTTCCCGAGGAGTGGGGCGGCGATGTTATCTGCGTACCCGTTTCTGCAAAGACAAAAATGGGCATCGACAAGCTTCTTGATACAATCAACCTTGTTGCCGAAATGTGCGAGCTCAAGGCTAATCCCGACCGCTCTGCAAAGGGTGTTGTTATCGAAGCAAAGCTCGACAAGGGCAGAGGTCCTATTGCAACTCTTCTTGTACAAAACGGTACGCTTAAATCGGGCGACGTTATTATCGCTGGTACTGCTGTCGGCAAGGTGCGCGCTATGACCGACTACCGCGGCAGAAAGATTAACGAAGCAGGCCCGTCCGTTCCAGTAGAGATTATGGGTCTTGACTCAGCGCCGATGAGCGGCGATTTGTTTAACGCCGTATCTGATGAAAAGCTTGCGCGCCGTCTTGTTGAGCAGCGTAAGGAGGAGGCTAAGGAAGAGGAATTCAAGGCCTTCCAGAAGGTTACTCTCGACACCCTGTTTGACACGCTTCAGGAGGGTGAGCTCAAGGAACTCAACATCGTTGTCAAGGCTGACGTTCAGGGCTCCGTTGAAGCAGTTAAGCAGTCGCTTCTCAAAATTGAAAACGACGAGGTACGCGTAAAGATTATCCACGGTGCAGTAGGTACCGTAAGCGAATCCGACGTAATGCTTGCAGCGGCTTCAAACGCTATTATTGTAGGCTTTAATATCGGCGTCGACGCAGTTGCTAAGGACAGCGCTGAGCGCGACGGAATTGAAATCAAGACGTACGACATCATCTACGACGCTATCGAAGATATTGAAAACGCTATGCGCGGAATGCGTGCGCCTAAGTACCGTGACGTTGATACGGGTACGGTTGAGGTGCGCGAGGTTTACAAGATTTCCTCTGCAGGTACTATTGCTGGCTCGCTCGTTACCTCGGGTAACATCAAGCGCGACGGTAAGGTACGCGTAATCCGTGACGGCAAGCAGATTGCCGACGTTGAGCTTGCTAACCTTAAGCGTTTCAAGGACGAGGTTAAAGAGGTTTCGTCGGGTTATGAGTGCGGTATTTCGCTGAAGAACTTTGACGATATCCGCGAGGGCGATATCCTCGAAGCGTATATCGTTGAGGAATACCGCGATTAATTCGGAAATCCGAATTAGGAGGAACTATGGCTGGTTACAGAATCGACAGAATTACCGAGGACGTTAAGCGTGAGCTGACTGCTATTCTGCGCGAGGTGAAGGACCCGCGCGTGAGCAGTATGCTCAGCATCGTAAAGGTTGACGTCAGCGGCGATTTGAGTTATGCAAAAATATATGTGTCCTCATTAGAGGGCGAGGAGGTTGCAAAGGAGTCCGTCAAGGGACTTAAGGCCGCCTCGGGCTTCATCAGACGGCGTCTTGGCGAAAGCCTTCATCTTCGCAAAACGCCAGAGCTAAGATTTGTTGCGGACACATCTATTGAAAAGGGCTTCGAGCTTTTTGACAAGCTCAGAAGCATCGAGGAGAAAAATGAAAATTAACGTAGAAAAATGTGCAAGAATACTCAAGGAAAAGGATAATATCCTTATCCTTACTCACGCGCACCCTGACGGCGATACCGTCGGCAGCGGCTTTGCGCTTTGTCTTGCGCTGAAACAGCTGGGCAAAAAAGCTCGCGTTATTTGCGCCGATGAATTTATTCCAAAATACACGGCGCTTATTGACGGCTGTCTTGAAATGCCCGAATTCAAAGAGGAATTTATCGTTGCCGTAGACGTTGCGACCGAAAATCTGCTCGGCTCGCTTGCTGACGCGTATGCGGGAAAAATCGATATGTGCATCGACCATCACGGTACAAATTCCGACTATGCAAAATATCTGCTCCTTAACGCCGACGCGGCGGCAGCCTGCGAGATTATCCTTAAGGTAATCAAGGCGATGAAGGTGAGAATTGACAAGCCGATTGCAAACGCGCTTTTTATCGGTATTACAACCGATACGGGCTGCTTCAGGTATGCAAGCACGACCTCGAATACTTACCGCGCGGCGGCTGAGCTTATCGATTTGGGCGCCGACAACGCGACGATTAACCGCATTATGTTCGAAACAAAAACGAGGACGTATGCGGCGCTTGAGCGTCTTGCTATCGAGGGTATGGAATTTTACTGTGACAACCGCGCCTGTGTAATCACGATTACTCAGGATATGTACAAAAAAACAGGTGCGTCAGAGTTTGAAACAGAGGGTATTGCTCCGCTTACGCGCCAAATAGAGGGCGTTGAGCTCGGACTAACTATACGCGAAAAGCCCGACGGAAAATGCAAGTGCTCAATAAGAACGCTTGACAGCGTAAACGCTGCTGATTTTGCCGCTAATTTCGGCGGTGGCGGACATAAGCAGGCTGCTGCCTGCCGTTTTGAGTGCGGCGTTGACGAGGCTAAAAGGCTGCTTCTAGCAAGAGCAGAAGAAGTGCTCGCTTCAAAATAACGCGTATGAACGGAATAATTTGTATAAATAAGCCGCAGGATATTTCCTCGTTCGGCGTTGTGGCAAAGGTGCGCGGCATTACGCGCGAAAAAAAGGCGGGACATACGGGAACGCTCGATCCTATGGCAACGGGAGTTCTGCCAGTTATGCTCGGCACAGCCACAAGGTTTCTCAACTATCTTCCCGACAGCGACAAGGGCTACCGCGCTTCGTTCAGGCTCGGTGTTACAACCGACACGCTCGATATTACGGGCGGGGTTCTGACAAGGTGCGAAACGAGCCTCGGCGCAGGTGATATTGAAGCCGTTTTGCCTAATTTCAGGGGGGAAATTATGCAGCTTCCCCCTATGTACAGCGCAAAATCAGTCGACGGCGTTCGGCTCTACGAGCTTGCAAGGCAGGGCGTAGAGGTTGAGCGTACCCCTTGCGAGGTTGAAATAAAAAAGCTTGAGCTTATCGGCGAAAACGACGGCGAATTTACGCTTGACGTGACGTGCTCAAAGGGTACGTATATACGCTCGCTTATCGCTGATATCGGCGACGCGCTCGGTTGCGGCGCAGTTATGACGGCGCTGTGCAGGACGCACGCCTGCGGGTTTACGCTCGACGACTGCAAAACGCTTGCCGAGCTGCAGGAAATGCGCGACTATGACGAACCCTTCGACGGCGTTATAATACCTGTTGAAAGGCTGCTTTCACCGTACAAAAAGGTGTGCGTCAGCGCTGCTCAGGCACGCAGATTTTCAAACGGCGGCGCACTTGATATAAACAGAATAAAAACTAAAACAGCACCCGATGAAATATGCACCGTTTACGGTGATAACGACGATTTTCTCGGGCTTGCACAAAATTCAGACGGCGAGCTTAAGGCGCTTCGCCTTTTGCCGCACAGCAATTAATATGAAAAACAGAAAAGCAGTCGCACTTGGCGACTTTGACGGTATGCATCTCGCCCACAAAACCGTTGTTACGGGCGGTGAGAGGGTTATGATTTACTGCGTTAACAATACGTTTTCCCTGCTTCAGAAAAGCATTTTTGAGCGTTGGTATCCTAATGCAGTTTTTGCCGATTTTGACAAAATTAAAAATATGACGGCTGATGAGTTTATCGACGGTATTCTTATCGATGAGCTCGGCGCAAAAATGCTCCTTTGCGGCTATAATTTCCGCTTTGGCAAGGGCGCGAAATGGTCGGCTATCGACCTCAGAAAAATGCTTGAAGAGCGCGACGTTTGGGTGCGTATTCTTGAGCATCAGGACTTCGAGGGTGCGCCTATCAGCTCGTCGCGTATACGCGAATGCGTAAAGTCGGGCGACATTGAAAAGGCAAACAAAATGCTCGGCTACTGCTTTACCTTTGAAAGCGAGGTTGAGCACGGTGACACGAGGGGCAGAGAAATCGGTTTTCCTACGGTAAATCAGCACCTTCCCGACGGTCTTGTACAGCCGAAATTCGGCGTGTATCAGTCGCGGATTATTGTTGACGGAATAAAGTATAACGCATTTACAAATATCGGCATCCGTCCGTCGTGGAGGGTTGACGTGCCGATTTGCGAAACGCACATTTTTGACTATGACGGCGACCTTTACGGCAGAACGCTCAGGGTTGAGCTCGTCAGATATTTAAGGGAGGAGAAGCATTTTTCCTCGCTTGATGAATTGAAGGAACAGTTGACTAATGATAAAAGCAGTATTATTTGATTTTGACGAAACTCTGCAGGACAGAACGCTCGCGTTTGAGGACTATATGGACACCTTTTTTGAGGAATTCCGTCCAGAAGTCAGCGGCGATGAGCTCGAAAAGTGCAAGGAGGATATGCGCGTTACGGGCAAGGGCGACTACGTCAACAGAGTTGAGTGGTACCAGGGACTCATTGATATGTGGGGCTGGAGGGACGCTCCGCCTGCCGAGGTGCTTGCCGAGCATTACGACGTGACGTTCGGCGACCACAACGTGATTTTTGAAAACTCAATTCCGCTTCTAAAGGAGCTGAAAAAGCGCGGCTACACCACGGGCGTTATCACAAACGGACCGTCGTATCTTCAAAACCACAAGCTCGACACGAGCGGACTTAAGCCGTACCTTGATATTATCGTTGTCAGCGGCGACGTCGGAATTCACAAGCCCGACCCTGCGCTGTTTGCATACACGGCAGAAAAGTACGGACTTGCACCCGATGAGTGCGTCTACGTCGGCGACCATCCCGTTAATGACATTGAGGGCGCGCTCGGCGCTGGAATGCACGCAATCCGTATGAACTGGGGCTGGTTTGAAAATCAGGATTTGCGTCCTGACGTTCCCGTAATTACCGATATTATCGACGTGTTGAAATACATTTAGCAGACGATTATAGCTTTTTTGACAAAAAAGAAAAAATTTCTTATATTATTTTTAATTTAGGGCTTTTCAAAAGCCCTTTTTTATGTTAATATATTTTTGCTATAAATATATTTATTGTTAATTTTTTAACAATATCATTTAGGAATAAACAAGGGAGATGTACTTATGCAAAAGAAAATCAGTAAAATTCCTTTCAGCGGCACACCCGAGCAGGAGGCTAAGCTCAAGGAAGTCATCGCTGCAAACAAGGACGACAAGAGCCGTCTTATGGCAGTAATGCAGGAGGCTCAGGAAATCTACGGCTACCTTCCAATCGAGGTGCAGAACATTATTGCAGAGGGAATGGAAATTCCGCTCGAAAAAATCTTCGGCGTAGCAACCTTCTATGCTCAGTTTTCACTTTCACCGAAGGGCGATTACAACATTTCTGTATGTCTTGGTACTGCGTGCTACGTTAAGGGCGCTCAGTCACTCGTTGACGCACTCAGCGAAGAGCTTGGCATCGGTGTTGACGAATGTACGCTCGACGGAAAATTCTCGCTCGAAGCATGCCGTTGCATCGGCGCGTGCGGACTCGGTCCCGTGCTTACGGTTAACGACGAGGTTTACGGCAAGCTCACAAAGGACGATATTCCGGAGATTCTCGCAAAGTATTCAGCATAACTAATATTTCTACTTAAAGGACTTTTGTGCTATGACAATCAGAGAAATCAGGGACCTGCTTGACGCTAAGGTGCTTTGCAGCGAAGAAAATCTTGACCAGGAGGTACACTCCGCGTGCGGATGTGACCTTATGAGCGATGTTCTCGCATACGTTAAGGACCAGGCGGTGCTGCTCACGGGTCTTGTTAATCCACAAGTAATAAGAACTGCCGAAATGATGGATATGGCGTGCATAGTATTTGTTCGCTCAAAAATGCCTACCGATGATATGCTTGACCTTGCCGTACAAAGCGGACTTGTAATTATGTCCTGCGACAAACGACTTTACGAGGCGTGCGGAATAATCTATTCCAACGGACTCGGCTCAAACGCGGTTAAACAATGAGCGAAGAACTCACCTTCCAGTTTGACGTAAACGGCGACGACTTTACCTCAGCAGGTCAGGCATCGGTACAAATCAAGAAAATTTTACGGCAGCTCGGCATTTCGCCCGAAATTATCAGACGCGTATCAATCGCGATGTATGAGGGCGAAATCAATATGGTTATCCACGCAAGCGGCGGCGTGGCAGAGGTCAAGGTTAACGAGGACTGTATCGAAATTATCCTCGCCGACAAGGGCCCGGGAATAAAGGATATTAATAAAGCTATGCAGGAGGGCTTCTCAACCGCTTCGGACCAGACTCGTTCGCTCGGCTTCGGCGCAGGTATGGGACTTCCTAATATGAAACGCTATACCGACTCGCTCGAAATCGAATCCGAGGTCGGCGTCGGTACAACTGTTACGATGAAGGTAAACCTTCAGTAAATTCCGAATTCCGAATAAAAAAGTGATATTATGAATACATATGAACATTCTGTTTTACTTGACAGCAGCAAGTGCACGGGCTGTACAACGTGCCTGAAGCACTGCCCCACCGAGGCCATCCGTATTAAGGACGGTCACGCTGTGATAAACGATTCAAGATGTATTGACTGCGGTGAGTGTATTCGTATGTGTCCGCACAAGGCGAAAAAGGCCGTATGCGGAAAACTCGAAAATATGGAGCGCTTCAAGTACAAAATCGCGCTCCCCGCACCAACGCTTTACGGTCAGTTTGACAATCTTGATGACGTGGATTATGTGCTGGACGGTTTAACAAAAATCGGCTTTGACGACGTGTTCGAGGTAAGCAAGGCAGCCGAGCTTGTATCGGCATACACGCGCCTTTACCTGAAAACATACGGCATCAAAAAGCCGGTAATAAGCTCGGCGTGTCCTGTAATAGTCAGGCTAATCGGACTTCGCTTTCCGTCGCTGAGCGACAACATTATACATATGCTGCCTCCTATGGAGGTTGCGGCAAGGCTCGCAAGAGAAAAGGCTTTGCGTGAGCACCCTTATCTTAAGCCCGACGACATCGGGGTATGCTTTATCTCCCCGTGTCCTGCAAAGGTGAGCTACGTTAAAAACGGCTTTGCCGATTACAAAAGTCAGGTTGACGAGGTTGTGTCAATTAGCGACATATATTTTATGTTAATCAGCGAAATGTCACACGGCAGCGAGATTAAATCGATGTGCGAAAGCGGCATTATCGGTATCGGCTGGGCGAGCTCGGGCGGTGAGTCCGCAGCGATTTTTAACGAAAACTATCTTGCCGCTGACGGAATAGAAAACGTAATCCGCGTGCTTGACCAGGTGGAAAACGGCAACATTCCGCAGCTTGAATTTATTGAGCTTAACGCTTGTCCTGGCGGTTGCGTCGGCGGCGTTATGGCGATGGAAAATCCGTTTATCGCCAAGGCTCGTCTGCAATCACTCAGGCATTATCTGCCTGTGTCGCAGAATTTTGTAAACGACAATTATATACCGGGCTCGTACCTGTTTAATGTTATTCCCGAATATCAGCCTATCGCGCGTTTGTCCGACAGTATGGCGGAGTCAATGCGTATGATGGCGGATATCCAGAACCTGAAGAAAACGCTTCCAGGCATCGACTGCGGCGCGTGCGGCGCACCGTCGTGCAGAGCGCTTGCCGAGGACGTTGTAAGGGGCAGGGCAAGCGTTGATGACTGTATCATTCTTCGCTCGGGAGCCTCGGTTGGAGAGGAGCAGGAAAATGACGGTTAACGAGCTTATGAACTCTTGCGGCTTTGAAGCAGTATGTCTTCCTGACTCCGAGCGCGAGGTTCACGGCGCGTACGTCGGCGATTTGCTCAGCTGGGTTATGGGCAGAGCGCAGGAGGACAACGCGTGGATTACTATAATGAGCAACGTAAACGTTATTGCGGTTGCATCGCTGTCCGACGTTGCCTGCGTAATTCTTGCCGAGGGCGTAACGCTCGACGACGAGCTAAAGGCTACGGCGGAGCAAAAGGATATTAACGTGCTCGCTTCCTCGCTTCCAGCGTACGAAACGGCGGCAAAGCTTATCGGTAAGGTTTGATGAATAAGTATTATTACGATTTTCATCTTCATTCGTGCCTTTCGCCCTGCGGCGACGACGACAGCACGCCTAATAATATCGCAGGAATGGCAACTCTGTGCGGACTGAACGTTATCGCGCTGACCGACCATAACACCTGCAAGAACTGTCCTGCGTTTTTTGAAGCGTGCAAGCGCTACGGCGTGATACCCGTTGCGGGAATGGAGCTTACGACGAGCGAGGACATTCACGTTGTGTGCCTTTTTGAAAGGCTCGAGGACGCTATGGCGTTTGACGCCGAAATCGACAAGCGCCGAATACTTATTAAGAATAAGAAGGAAATTTTCGGCAATCAGCTTATCACCGACGGCGAGGACAACGTTATAGGCGAGGAGGAAAACCTGCTCTCAAACGCGACGACTGTTTCGCTTGAAGAAGTACCTGAGCTTGTAAAACGCTTTGACGGCGTATGCTATCCAGCGCATATTGACAGGCAGGCGAACGGCGTTATCTCCGTTCTCGGAACGTTCCCCGAAACGCCGCATTTTGATATTATCGAAATCAACCAGGCTGACAAGGTCAGCGAATACGTTGAAAAATATAAGCTTCACGATAAGCTCGTGATTATCAGCTCCGACGCGCATTACCTCGAAAATATGCGCGACAAGGAAAACTATTTTGAAATCGACGACGAGCCATACAGCAGCGCGCTTGTCAGAGAGAGGATTTTCGCAAAGCTGAAATCAAAAGATTAAAAGCAAATGAAAGAACTATCACTAAACATACTCGACGTTGCTGAAAACTCGGTCAAGGCAGGCGCGTCGCTCACGCAGATACTTATTGAAGAAAAGGGCGATATGCTCACTCTAACCTTTAAGGACGACGGCTGCGGTATGAGCGAGGAGGTTGTACGTTCGGTAGTCGACCCGTTTTATACCACGCGCACGACGCGCAAGGTCGGACTCGGCGTTCCGCTTCTTAAGCTGGCGGCAGAGCAGACGGGCGGCACACTTTGTGTTCAGTCAAAAACTGCCGAGGAATACCCCGACGACCACGGCACCGAGGTAAAAGCAACATTTTATAAAAATCATCTCGACTTCACGCCGCTCGGCGACGTGACTGCGTCGATAACAACGCTTATTCAGGGACATCCCGACACGGATTTCCTGTTTAATCACAAAACTGAAAACGGCGAGGTCAACCTCGATACACGTGAGCTTCGTCAGGTGCTTGGCGACGTGCCTCTTGACACCTACGACGTGATTAAATGGATTGAGGAATATTTGACTGAGCAGTACGCTCAACTTGAATATTAATAAGGTTATAATTTAATTTTATAAATACAAATAATGAACAGGAAGGATTAGAAGTATGAAATCATTAGCAGAACTTCAAGCCATCAGAGAAAAAATGAAGGACAAGGTTGTTCTTCGCGAAGGCAGCGGCGACATCCGCGTTGTAGTAGGTATGGCAACCTGCGGTATTGCAGCGGGTGCGCGTCCCGTACTCAATGCCTTTGTTGAAGAGGTAAACAGACTTGGTATGAACGACAAGGTTACTGTTTCGCAGACAGGATGCATCGGTATCTGTCAGTTTGAGCCTGTTGTAGAAATCTTTGAAGCAGGCAAGGAAAAGGTTACCTATGTCAAGATGACACCTGAAAAGGCAAAGGATGTTGCTGAAATCCATCTGCACGGCGGAAAGGTTATCAGTGAATATACAATTTCAAATAACGAAGAATAATTTGGAGGTAGAGTAAATGATTCGTTCACAAGTACTTATCTGTGGCGGTACAGGCTGTACCTCCTCAGGAAGTAAAGCTATTCAGGAAGCTTTCAGAGAGCATATCGACGCTAACGGTCTTTCGGGCGAAATCAAGCTCGTTCAGACAGGCTGCTTCGGTCTTTGTGCGCTTGGCCCTGTTGTAATAGTTTACCCTGAGGGCACATTTTACAGTCAGGTTAAGCCGAGCGATGTTAAGGACATCGTTGAGGAGCATCTGTTAAAGGGCAGAGTTGTAGAGCGTCTTGTTTATGACGAAACAAGCACACCTATTGACGAGATTGAAGACGGAATGGTATCGCTCAACGATACTGATTTCTACAAATCACAAAACCGTGTAGCACTCAGAAACTGCGGTGTTATCGACCCTGAAAACATCGATGAATACATCGCTGTTGACGGTTACGCAGCACTCGGTAAGGTGCTTACCGAAATGCAGCCAGAGGACGTTATTAAATGTATCTCTGATTCTGGACTTCGCGGACGCGGCGGCGGCGGTTTCCCGACAGGCTTCAAATGGTCGCTTTGCGCTCCTAACCAGGCAGACCAGAAGTACGTAGTATGTAACGCCGACGAGGGCGACCCAGGCGCGTTTATGGACCGTTCCGTTCTTGAGGGCGACCCGCACTGTATTATCGAGGCTATGGCTATCTGCGGTTACGCAATCGGCGCAACAAAGGGCTTCGTATACGTTCGTGCTGAGTATCCTATCGCGGTACACAGACTTCAGATTGCTATTGACCAGGCAAGAGAATACGGACTTTTAGGCAAGGACATTTTCGGCTCGGGCTTTGACTTTGATATGGAAATCCGTCTTGGCGCAGGCGCATTCGTCTGCGGTGAGGAAACTGCGCTTATGACCTCTATCGAGGGTAACCGCGGCGAGCCTCGTCCGAGACCTCCGTTCCCTGCAGTTAAGGGACTTTACGGCAAGCCGACAGTTGAAAACAACGTAGAAACCTTTGCTAACGTTCCTCAGATTCTCCTCAAGGGCGCAGACTGGTTTGCGTCAATGGGTACCGAAAAGTCAAAGGGTACAAAGGTATTCGCACTCGGCGGTAAGATTAAGCACACAGGTCTTGTTGAGGTTCCTATGGGAACAACGCTTCGCGAAATCATCTATGATATCGGCGGCGGTATCCCGAACGGCAAGAAGTTCAAGGCTGCTCAGACGGGCGGACCTTCAGGCGGATGTATTCCTGCTTCGCTTATTGATACAGAGATTGACTACGACAACCTTCTTGCTATGGGTTGTATGATGGGCTCAGGCGGTCTTATCGTTATGGACGAGGACACCTGTATGGTTGATATCGCAAAATTCTTCCTTGAATTTACGGTTGACGAGTCCTGCGGTAAGTGTACTCCTTGCCGTGTCGGCACAAAGCGACTTCTTGAAATGCTCGACAAGATTACTCAGGGTAAGGGTACTATGGAGGATCTTGACAAGCTCGAAGGACTTTGCCATTATATCAAGGCTAACTCAGCCTGCGGTCTTGGCCAGACAGCACCTAACCCTGTTCTTGCAACGCTCAAGTTCTTCCGTGACGAGTACGTTGCACACGTTCAGGACAAGAAGTGTCCTGCAGGCGTATGTAAGGACCTTCTTACATACACAATCGACAAGGATAAGTGTATCGGCTGCGGTCTTTGCGCAGGTAACTGTCCTGTTAACACAATCCACAAGACAGAATATATCGCTCCCGGACACAAGCTTCCGTCATATGAAATTGACCCGAGCAAGTGCGTTAAGTGCGGCGTATGTATGTCTAAGTGTAAAGTTAAAGCAATCAGCAAGCAGTAAGAAAGGAGCCTATATATTATGGATATGGTTAATGTTAAAATCAATGGCATAGCTGCAAGTGTACCAAAGGGCTCAACTATCCTCGAAGCTGCCCGCCAGATTGGTATTGAAATTCCGACGCTTTGCTATATGAAGCATATTAATGAAATCGGTGCCTGCCGTATTTGTATCGTTGAAGCAAACGAGGGCAGAGGTTTCAGACAGGTAACAGCCTGCGTTTACCCCGTATCAGAGGGTATGGAGGTGCTTACCAACTCAGACACAATTCAGGCTGCAAGAAAGACTACTCTTGAGCTCATTCTTTCAACTCACGACAAAAAGTGTCTTTCCTGTAAGCGTTCAACAAACTGTGAGCTTCAGAAGCTCTGTAACGAGTACGGCGTAGACCAGACGAGCTTTGCTGGAAGCAAGCCAGAATATGAGCTTGACACAAGCACGGCGCACCTCGTTCGTGATAACAACAAGTGTATTCTTTGCCGCCGCTGCGTTGCCGCTTGTAAGCAGCAGTACGTAAGCGTTATCGGTCCTAACGACCGCGGCTTTGATACTCAGATTGGTCAGCCTTTCGGTCTTTCACTTAACGAAACGCCTTGTATTTCCTGCGGTCAGTGTACTGCTGTTTGTCCTACAGGCGCTCTTACCGAAAAGGACGACACAGATAAGGTTTGGGCTGCTATCGCTGACCCCGACAAGTACGTTGTTGTTCAGACTGCACCTTCAATCCGTGCAACAATCGGCGAATGCTTCGGTATGCCTGTCGGCACTAACGTAGAGGGCAAAATGGTTGCCGCTCTTCGCCGTCTTGGCTTTGACAAGGTATTTGACACCGACTTCGGTGCTGACCTCACAATCGTTGAGGAGGCAAACGAGCTTGTAGAAAGAATTAAGAACGGCGGAACACTTCCGATGATTACTTCCTGTTCTCCAGGCTGGGTTAAGTTCTGCGAGTTCTATTATCCCGAGCTTATCGCTCACCTTTCAAGCTGTAAGTCACCTCAGCAGATGTCAGGTGCGGTAATCAAGACCTACTATGCAGAAAAGATGGGACTTGACCCGAAGAACATCGTTGTTGTTTCGATTATGCCTTGTACGGCAAAGAAGTTCGAAATCGGCAGACCTGACCAGAACGCAGCAGGCGTTCCCGACGTTGATATCGCTCTCACAACCCGTGAGGCAGCAAGAATGATGCAGCGTCTTGGTATCAGCTTTGAAAATCTTCCTGACGAAGAATTTGATTCCCCTCTCGGCGAAGACACAGGCGCAGCCGTAATCTTCGGCGCAACGGGCGGCGTTATGGAAGCTGCCGTTAGAACTGCAAACGCTTGGCTCAACGGCGCTACAGAAGCTATCGAGCTTGAAGCAGTACGCGGTACTGACAGCATTAAGGAAGCAACCGTTGAGGTTGGCGGCACACCGCTTAAGCTCTGTGTTGCATCAGGCGCAGCTTCTGCAAAAATTGTTATGGATAAGCTCGCTGCAGGTAACCCTGAGGGCTGGGGCTTCATCGAAATTATGTGTTGTCCTGGCGGATGTGTAAACGGCGGCGGACAGCCGATTCAGCCACAGTACGTTCGCGATACAATCGACCTCAAGGCAGTTCGTGCAAAGGCACTTTACGACCAGGATAAGGATATGCCTCTTCGTATGTCACACGAATCACCTGTAATCAAAACTCTCTACTCCGAATGGTACGACGGCTTCGGTGGCCATAAGGCGCACGAAGCTCTCCATACCTCATATGTGGTAAGAAAGAGATATTAAGCAAAAAGGCTTCCTTCGGGAAGCCTTTTTTCAGTATTCAGCATTCAGTATTCAGTATTCAGCTCGTTGGTGCTGCGCACGGCTATTATATAGGTGTGGACTTCGTCCACCCGACACCTTGAGTCTTGAGCCTTGCGAGCATCAGCTCGCTCCTTGAGCCTAAATTCGAGTGTGGACTAAGCCCACCATTAAGCTCAACACTCAACACTTAAAGCTTAAAGCCAAAACACATTAATAATTCATAATTCAACAAATAACTTCTTGAATATTTTTTCTTATATGTTATAATATTAACAATAAAAATAAAAGGAGATATAATTATGCCAAAAGTAGTATGTCCTTGGGGACTTATCACAGACTTTGTAACTGACGCTTTCGAAGGATACGGAGTACCCCGCGAAGAGGCAAAAATGTGTACTGACGTTCTTCTTGAATCTGACAAAAGAGGTATTGAAAGCCACGGCTGCAACCGTTTCAAGCCAATTTATCTCGACAGAATTAAGGCAGGAATTCAGTCACCTACAACTAATTTTGAAATTCTTAAGGAAACAGAAACCACAGCTGTTGTCGACGGCCACAACGGTATGGGACAGGTTATCGGCACAAGAGCTATGCAGATGGCTATTGACAAGGCGAAGAAATACGGTATGGGTATGGTTGTTGTACGCAATTCGTGCCACTACGGTATTGCAGGTTATTACACCTCGATGGCAACCGAAAACGGCTGTATCGGTATGACTGGTACAAACGCGCGTCCTTCTGTTGCTCCGACCTTCGGTACAGAGGGTATGTTCGGTACTAACCCGTTCACACTCGGCGTTCCGTCAGACGAGGCGTTTGACTTTAACTTTGACTGCGCAACCTCAATCACACAAAACGGCAAGATTGAGTATTATGCAAGAATTGACGAGCCTGTTCATCCCGGCACAATCATCAACATCGACGGCACACCTGTTGAGGGCGACGCAGGAGAAGCGCTCCGCAAAATCCGCGGCGGCACAGCTGCTCTTACTACCCTCGGCGGTATAGGCGAAGCACTCGGCGGCTACAAGGGCTACGGCTTTGCTATGTTCGTTGAGTTCCTTTCGTCAGTCCTTCAGGACGGCGAGTACGGCAAGGCACTCGACGGTAAGGACGAGGAGGGTAATATCAGACCTTATCACCTCGGCCACTTCTTCATCGCTATTGATACTAACCACTTCCTCGGCGAGGAAATCTGCCGCAAGAAGACTGGCGACATCATCCGCACCGTACGCGCATCGCGCAAGGCTCCTGGCGAGGACAGAATTTATATCGCAGGCGAAAAGGAATACGAAATCTGGAAAGAGCGTGAGCCGAACGGCGTTCCGATTAACGAGTCCGTTCAGGGCGAAATCAACGCAGTACGCGACGAGCTCGGTCTTGATTATACCTTCCCGTGGGAGGACGGATATACAGGCTACGACAAGGACTATAAGGTTTCATCGCATATTGAAAGATAATTGTTCGAGCGAAAGCGAGTAACATATTTGGCTCCCTTACTAAAGGGAGGCAATAAGGTTAGGAGATTATAGTATGGATTACAGAAAAGAATCATTAAGACTTCACGGCGAGTGGAAGGGCAAGGTTGAGGTTATTGCCCGCGCAAAGGTTGATAACAAGGACGCGCTTTCACTTGCATACACTCCTGGAGTTGCTGAGCCCTGTCTTGCAGTTCAGGAGGATTACACAAAGAGCTGGGAGCTTACGCGCCGCTGGAATATGGTTGCCGTTGTTACCGACGGTACAGCCGTTCTCGGACTCGGCGACATCGGCCCCGAAGCAGGTATGCCAGTTATGGAGGGCAAATGCGTGCTCTTCAAGGAATTTGGCGACGTTGACGCATTTCCGCTTTGCGTAAGAACTAAGGACGTTGATGAAATCGTTAAGACGGTTTACCTCATTTCAGGCTCCTTCGGCGGTATCAACCTCGAGGACATCGCCGCTCCGCGCTGCTTCGAAATCGAAAAGAAGCTCAAGGAAATCTGCGACATTCCGATTTTCCACGACGACCAGCACGGCACGGCTGTAGTAGTTTCGGCAGCGCTCATTAACGCTATGAAGCTTACTAACAGAGAGCTCGGCGACTGCAAGGCTGTTATCAACGGCTCTGGCGCAGCTGGCGTGGCTATCGCAAAGCTGCTTATGTCGCTTGGACTTAAGGACGTTATCCTTTGCGACAGAACGGGCGCAATCTACGAGGGCAGAGATAACCTCAACCCGTTCAAGGAGGAAATTGCTAAGGTTACAAATCGCGGTATGGTAAAGGGCGGTCTTGCCGACGCCATGAAGGGTACTGATATCTTTATCGGCGTATCTGCACCTGGTATTGTAAGTCAGGATATGGTTCGCTCGATGAACCCGAACCCGATTGTGCTTCCTATGGCTAATCCAACGCCCGAAATTATGCCTGACCTCGCAAAAGAGGCAGGCGCAAGCATCGTTGGCACGGGACGCTCCGACTTCCCGAACCAGATTAACAACGTGCTTGCTTTCCCTGGAATTTTCCGCGGAACGCTTGACGTACGCGCAAGCGACATCACAGAGGGTATGAAGATTGCTGCGGCTTACGCTATCGCTTCGCTCGTCAGCGACGATGAGCTTAACCCTGACTACATCCTTCCTCACGCTTTTGACGAGCGTATCAAGGATACCGTTGCAGCGGCAGTTGCCGAAGCAGCAAAGAAGGACGGCGTAGCAAGAATATAGTTGTAAAAAGGCTCCGATAAGGAGCCTTTTTTTAATTCGGAATTCGGAATGCGGAATTATGGGTGAGCGTAGCTCACCCGACACCTTGAGCCTTGCGGGCGTTAGCCCGCTCCTTTTTATCTTAAAAATATTTATATTTTTATATTGTATAAACAGACCATAAGTGTTATAATATTTATTTAGGAGAGTTTATTATTTTTTGCGGAAGTGACGATGTGAAAAACAAGCGAATTATCAAAATCATATCTGTTATTGCGTTGCTTTGTTTTTGTATGAGCGCGTTTTCTCCTATCGGCTTTGTTACTGCTACCGAGCAGACGAGCCAGACCGACCTTGAACAGCAGCGCGACGAGCTAAAGCGAAAGCTTGCGGCAACGGAGCAAAAGCTAAGCGAAATAGGAAAGCAAAGCAAGGACACCGAAAATTATATTGAAGTACTCGGCGAAAAGATAAACTATCTCAGTCAGCAGTATAGGCTCTCGAAGCAGGAGGCTGACAGAATTGAAAACAGGATAACCTCGCTTGAAAAAAACATTTCGTCAAACGAGCGCGAAATCAAGGAAATCAGCAAGGAAATAAAGGAAACCGAAAAGGAAATTGCCGAGCTGAACAAGGAATTTGACGCCACGTACTCAGCGTACTGCAAGCGTATGCGCGCCATTTATATCAGCGGCCAGCAGGGCACGATGCTTACGTTTCTGCTGCTCAGCGACGGCATTTCAAGCCTTATGACAAGGCTACAGATGATTAACGCCGTGTCAAAGCAGGACGGTGAGCTTCTCCAAAAGGTAAAAAACGAATCAACCGAGATTATCAAAGCCAAGGAAGAGCTTGCACAAAAGACGGAAAGCCTCAGCAAATCGCAGGTTACCCTTAAGGCAACAAAAACTAAGCTGAAGTCCGAACGCGCCGAGCTTCTTGAAAAGCAGGAGGCGCTAGCTGAACAGCAGGCAGTTATCGAAGCTCAGCAGGAGGAGCAGAACGCAATCCTGAAGGAGCTTCACAAAAAGACTAAGGAATACGGCGAATACCGCGATATAACTCAAAGCGAGCTTGACGAGATTGACAACGATATCGCCGCCGCGGCAAAGAAGTATCAGAAGCCGACAACGACTACTACAAAAAAGACGACTGGCGCGTCAACGACGAAAAAGGGCGAAACCACTGCAAAAACGACAACAACCACTACTACTTCAAAAAGCAGCAGCTACATCAACCTGACGTATCCCTGCCCGAATTACACGCGCATCACCTGCGGCTTCGGCGCTTACGAGGGACACACGGGCTGTGACTTTTCAACGGGCGGAAATGAAAACCAGAGGATTGTTGCCGCCGAGTCGGGTACGGTTATCCTCGTCAGATATCTTGAATCGAGCTACGGACATTATATCGTTATATTGCACGACAAAACGACGTCCTCGGGCAAGGTTGTTTATACGCTTTACGCGCACAACAACGACATCCTCGTTTCTTCAGGCGATTACGTCAAAAAGGGACAGCAGATTGCATACAGCGGCTCAACAGGAAATTCAACGGGTCCGCACTGTCACTTTGAGGTGCGCGTCGGCGGATCCAGTCAGTCGTGCGCGCAGAATCCAGCAAATTATCTTTAAATACTACTCAGAAGAAGGTATATATCTTGAAACAATTTTCAGCAAAAAAATTAATATGTCTTGTACTGTCAATACTTTTCGCATTTTCTTCCTTTGAAATTATTGCGTGGGCTGACGAGGAAACGGCGAGCGAGCCTGTAACTGCGGAGGAAACTACTGCCGCAGAGGAAACTACCGTTGACCCCGAAGCGCAGAAGGCAGAAACTGAGGAAGCGCTAAAGGAGCAGCGAAAGACCCTTAACGCTCAGTTGAAGGATAACGAAAAAAAGCTTAAGGAATACAAGGACAACGCCAAGACGACGGCTGAATATATCGACCTGCTTGATGAAAAAATCGGCATACTTGACAAGGAGCTCAAGGTGCTCGACAAGGAGGTTACTCAGGCGCGCGCAAAGGTTGAGGAGCTAAACAAGCAAATCGAGCCTCTCGAAGAGCAGCTCAAGGTTTTGCAGGAGGCGTACGACGAAGCGCAGAAGGAATTTGAAAAGCTTCAGGACGACTTTGACGCGACGTATAACGCGTATTGCCTAAGACTTCGCGCTATGTACATAAGCGGAAGCGACAGTCTTCTTTCGGCGCTTCTGTCAAGCAAGGATTTAGCGCAGTTTTTCTCGCGATACGAGATGATAAAGGCTGTGTCCAAGAGCGACACCGAGCTTCTTAAAGAGGTTAATTCCAAAATGGAAAAAATCATCACGAAGCAGGACGGTCTTAACGAGCGCAAGGAGGTGCTCACCGCAGCCCAGACTGAGCTGAACAAAAAGCGCGACGAGTGCAAAAAGGAACAGGAAAAGGTAGAGAAAAACCAGGAGCTTATGGCGCAGAAAAAGGTTATTCTCGCCGACGACAGAGCCGAGAGCGACAGGCTTTTTGCGATATACACGCAAAGCGCGGCGATGTACACCGAGTTCAGAAATGAGGACGAGGAGATATCAAGAAAGGTTAACGCCGAAATTGACGCGCTTCTCAGCGGACTTAAGTCGCCTGATGAGGTAACAACTGCAAACATCAACGACCACGCCGACGACAAGGAAAAAATGGAGCAGGAGATGAGGTCGCTTTACAGCGGCACGGACGCCGTTTTGAGTATGACTTATCCTGCGCCTGGACATTACGGCGTATCGCAGTATTTCGGTCACTACCGAAACGGCAGAGCGCACACGGGAATAGATTATCCGCTTTCTGTCGGCAGCAAGGTTGTTGCGGCGCAGAAGGGCGTTGTTGTTAAGGTAAGACGCCTTAACTATTCATACGGTTACTACGTGATGATTTATCACGGCACGGACGCAAAAGGAAGAAAAATTGTAACGCTGTACGCTCATAATTCAAGCATTCTTGTTAGCGTGGGCCAGAGCGTTGTCAAGGGCCAGCAAATCGCAAAGGGCGGCTCAACAGGAAATTCAACAGGACCTCACTGTCATTTTGAGGTAATAATAAACGGTTCAAAGGTCAATCCAGCACCTTTCCTGAGTAAGTAATATGAACAAAATCAATTACCAAAAGGAAACCGACCGAATAATTGGTAAGATTAATGAACAGGGAACACTCCCGAAGCTTCTGCTTCACAGCTGCTGTGCGCCCTGTTCAAGCTATACTCTGGAGTATCTGAGCAATTATTTTGGCATAACGGTTTTCTATTTTAACCCAAACATATCCCCAAAAAGCGAATTTGACAAACGCTTTGACGAGCAAAAACGGCTGATAGAAAGTATGCCCGTCAAAAACGAGGTTAAGCTCGTTCGCGGCGACTACGATTACAGCGAATTCCTGAGCGCCGTAAAGGGCCTTGAGACTTGCCGCGAGGGCGGTGAGCGCTGCTTTATCTGCTATCGTCTGCGTCTTGAAAAAACGGCGCAACTTGCAAAGGAAAACGGCTTTGATTACTTTTGTACTACGCTGTCAATCAGCCCGCTGAAAAACTCACAGAAAATTAATGAAATCGGCTTTGACCTCGCGGAAAAATACGGCGTAACGTGGCTTCCGTCCGACTTCAAAAAGCGCGAGGGCTATAAGCGTTCAATCGAGCTCAGCCGCGAGTACGACTTGTATCGTCAGAACTTTTGCGGCTGCGTGTTCAGCAAATCCGACATTTCCCAAACGGTTGATAACGATAACTGAAAGCTGTTCCGACTGAAAGGAGGAACAAAAATGAACACACCACTTGCGGACAGAATTCGTCCGACTGAGCTTGCCGACGTTGTCGGTCAGCGTCATCTGCTGACTCCAGGCAAGGCGCTTTACAATATGATAAACGGCGGCGACGTGCCTAATCTGATTTTTTACGGTCCGTCGGGCGTGGGCAAAACCACCGTTGCGTCGATTATTGCAAATAAGACTAACAGAACGCTTCGCAAGCTCAACGGCACAAACGCTTCAACAAGCGACATAAAGAATATCGTTGCCGAAATTGACACGTTTACGGCGCCTAACGGAATACTTCTTTATCTTGACGAGATACAGTATTTCAACAAACGCCAGCAGCAAAGCCTGCTTGAGCATATCGAAAACGGCAAAATTACGCTGATTGCTTCGACGACCGAAAACCCGTATTTTTACGTTTATTCGGCTATACTGTCGCGTTCGACCGTTTTTGAGTTCAAGAGCATCGAAACCGAGGATATTATCCCTGCCGTTAAGCGTGGCTTTGACTTTCTTTCTGAGGAAAACGGCGTCGAAATCGAATACTCTGACGAGGTAGCGAAAAAAATTGCGCTCGGTTGCGGCGGCGACGTCCGCAAGGCGCTTAATACGGTTGAAAACTGCTTTCTCGCAACACCTACGAAGGACGGAAAAAAGCTCATTGAGCTTGAAACGGCAGATGAGCTCGTGCAAAAATCGTCGATGCGCTACGACCGCGACGGCGACGAGCATTACGACATCGTGTCCGCTTATCAGAAGAGCCTGCGAGGCTCCGACCCTGACGCCGCGCTTCATTATCTTGCAAGACTGCTCGAAGCAGGCGATTTGCCGAGCGCGTGCAGAAGGCTTATGGTGTGCGCGTGCGAGGACGTCGGGCTTGCTTATCCCCAGATAATCCCGATTGTCAAGGCGGCTGTCGACGCCGCGCTTATGGTTGGACTTCCCGAAGCGGAAATTCCGCTTGCAGACGCAGTTATACTCGTTGCAACCTCACCGAAAAGTAACAGCGCAAACAACGCAATCAAGGCTGCTATGAGCGACGTCAGAAGCGGCAAAATCGGACCTATACCGCGTCAGCTCCAGAACAAGCACTTCGACGGCGAGGACGCAGAGGTAAAGGGACAGAACTACATATATCCTCACAGCTATCCTAACCATTACGTTTATCAGCAATACCTGCCCGACGCTATCAGGGACGCAAAGTATTACGAATACGGCGACAACAAGAACGAGCAGGCATTTAAAAAGTATTGGGACAACATAAAAAATGACTAAAAAAGAAAGAACGCTAAACGCGATAGAAATATTGAAAAAGGAATACCCCGAAGCAATCTGCTCGCTTACGGCTTCAAACCCGTTTGAGCTTCTCGTTGCGACGCGCCTTTCGGCTCAATGCACGGACGCGTGCGTAAATATGGTTACTCCTGCACTGTTTGACAGGTACAAAACGCTTGACGACTACGCAAACGCAAAGCTGAGCGACGTCGAGGAGATTATTAAATCCTGCGGCTTTTACCGTGACAAGGCAAAGTCGATTATCGGTATGGCGCAGAAAATCCGCGACGATTTCGGCGGGAGCGTTCCCGATAATATTGACGATTTAATCACGCTTCCAGGCGTCGGCAGAAAAACGGCAAATCTTATCGTCGGCGACATTTACGGAAAAGAAAGCATTGTCGTTGACACGCATATGATACGCATTTCAAACCGTATCGGTCTTGTCAGCGTTAAGGAGCCCGTGAAAATCGAAATGGAGCTAAAAAAGGTTGTGCCGAAGGACGAGGGCTCTGCCTTCTGCCACAGAATTGTTCTGTTCGGCAGGGATACCTGCACTGCGCGCAAGCCGAAATGCGACGGCTGCCCGATGTACGAAAATTGCAAACGCACAGGCGTTAAGTAAAGGAACTGTTATGAAAAATCTTTTATCTGTTATTCTCGCTCTTGTAATGCTGATGCCGTTTTCGGCGCTGACTCAGCTTTCCGTGCTTGCCGATACCGTAAGCACGGGCGAACAGCAAAACCCGTTTTATGCTGGACGCGAAATTGAAACTGGCTCGCTTGAGGAATACACCGTCAGCGCTTCTGCGACAAGGATTTACGGCGGCGAAACGTATTATTCCGACGGAAAACAGCTTTATACAATGCTGAGCGACGCGCTTCAAAAAAGAAGGTCAGAGGTTACTCTGTATTATCTTTCACCGTCAAGAATTATTACGACGATTGGTCTTGTTGACCTCGGCGACCACCTCTTTGACGGTGCGTGCGACGACGCGCTTTCGACGAACAGCGTTGACGGCGACTATGTACGCTGGTCTATGTCAAGCTGGAACGCAAAGCTTTATCAGACGAATTACAACGATTATTACTACTACAAAATAATTCTTAATTACAGCTATTACGATACTGCAGACGAGGAAAACGCCGTCAAGGAGGCAGTAAAGTCGTTTATCAACAGCCTTGATACGTATTCGATGTCGGATTACGAGATAATCAAACGCGTTCACGACTATATCTGCTCAAAAACGACGTATAATTACAACGCAAGCAGTAACATTTATCTGTACTCATATTCGTATTCTGCGTACGGCGCACTCATAAAGGGCTCAGCCGTATGCCAGGGCTATTCTCTTGCGTTTTACAGAATATGCAAGGAGCTTGGCTTCAACTGCAGAATAATTACGTCAACTTACTATTACGACGGCTACGAAACGGGACACGCTTGGAACCTCGTATGTATCAACGACAGATACTATTACGTTGACTGCACCTGGGACGACGAGCTTATCGACACGGGCAAGAGCGAAAGAGGCTACGACTTCTTCCTCGTTGATTATGACGGCATTACTGCGTCCGACAAAAGCACCGAGCACCTTCCCGACGAGCAGTACTACGACGGCGAGTATTACAACACGAAATACAGAAATAAAATCGACAGCGAAAGCTACGACAGCACGAACGAAAAGCTGCTTTCAAACTGCGTTATAACGCCGATTGCTCGAAGATTTACATATACGGGCGGCGAAATTTGTCCTCCCATCAAGGTCACTACGCTCAGCGGAAAGCTCCTAAGCACAAACGAGGTCGGCGCGTGGTACTGGTCAAACGTCAACCTCGGCACGGCAACCGTATGCGCTTACGGCAAGGGCGAATACAGCAATTCTTATTCCTCGCGTTACTTTACCATTACGCCTGCAAAAATGGGCAATATGTGGTTTAAGAGCGGAAGCAGGGGCGACACCTATCTTACCGTTGAGTGGAACGCTATGGGCGGCGGCATAAGCGGCTATTATATCGAGGAGTACAAGGACAACGAGTGGAAATGGGTGAAAACCGCGGGAGCTAACGAAACCTCGGCGAAGCTCACCTCGCTTAAGCCTGCAAGGGCGCATTATTTCAGAATTCGTGCCTACAAATCCACCGACGAGGGCAATTAGTACGGCGATTACAGCGACAGCGTAAAAATCTGTACTAATCCTTCCAAGCCGAACATCAGCAAGCTCAAAACCTCGAAAAAGACTATTACGGTAAGCTGGAAAAAGCTCGACGCGACGGGCTATGAGCTTCAGCGCTGTCAGAAAAAGGGCTTCAAGAAGAAGGTAAAAAAGATGAAGCTTTCCAAAAAAGCCACCTCAAAGAAGATGAAAAAGCTCAGCAAGGGCAAAAGATATTATTTCAGAATAAGAGCGTACAAAACGATTGACGGAAAGAAGTATTATTCCCCGTGGAGCAAGGTTAAATCCATAAAATGCAAATAATACTTGATATTAACTGGCTAAAATGATATTATAGTAAAAATATTTTGATAAAACTATGCTTGGAGGTAGAGAAATGAACGGATACGGCGAAAAATTTGTAAAAGAAGGTCTTACCTTCGACGACGTGCTTCTTATTCCTGCAAAGTCGGACGTTACGCCCGACGGCGTAGACTTGCACACTAAGCTTACGAATAACATTACACTTAACATTCCGCTTATGACGGCGGCTATGGATACTGTAACCGAATCGCAGATGGCTATTGCAATAGCGCGTGAGGGCGGTATCGGTGTAATTCACAAGAATATGACTATCGAAGACCAGGCAACCGAGGTTGACAAGGTTAAGAGGTCGGAAAACGGCGTAATTGCAAATCCGTTTTATCTTTCACCGCGTCACACGGTGCGCGACGCAGACGCTCTTATGGGCAAGTATCATATAAGCGGCGTTCCGATTTGCGAGGACGACGGCACGCTTGTTGGTATTCTTACAAACCGTGACCTTCGTTTTCTCACCGATTTTGACATCAGAATTTCAGAGGTTATGACTCCGAAGGAGCAGCTCGTTACGGGCGAAGCAGGCACGACGCTTGAGCAGGCAAAGAAAATCCTTATGAAGTCCAAGGTTGAAAAGCTTCCGCTTATCGACAAAAATGGAAAGCTTACGGGACTTGTAACCATCAAGGATATCGAAAAGGCAGTTAAGTACCCCAATACTGCCCGTGACAAGAACGACAGGCTTCTTTGCGCTGCGGCTCTCGGCGTTACTGCCGACGTGCTTGACAGAGCGCAGGCGCTCGCTGACGCAGGCGTTGACGCGTTCGTTCTCGACTCTGCTCACGGCCACTCCAAGAATATTATCGAAAACGTAACTAAGGTTAAAAACGCGTTTCCGCAGGTTGACCTCATCGCAGGCAACGTTGCTACTGCCGACGCAACGGAAGCGCTTATCAAGGCGGGCGCAGACGCCGTAAAAATTGGTATTGGACCTGGCTCAATCTGTACGACGCGCGTCGTTGCAGGTATCGGCGTACCCCAGATTACAGCGATTTACGACTCTGCAGAAAGAGCCGACAAGTTCGGCATTCCGATTATCGCCGACGGCGGCATCAAGTATTCTGGCGAAATCGTCAAGGCTATTGCGGCGGGCGGCAGCGTAGTTATGGTAGGCTCGCTTGTTGCAGGCTGTGAGGAATCTCCAGGCGAAACTGAAATCTGGCAGGGCAGACAGTTCAAGGTTTACCGCGGAATGGGCTCACTCGGCGCGATGAACCACGGCTCAGCCGACAGATATTTCCAGAAGGGCTCAAAGAAATTTGTTCCCGAGGGCGTAGAGGGACGCGTGCCTTACAAGGGACCGCTTTCTGATACTGTATTCCAGATGATGGGCGGACTTCGCTCGGGTATGGGCTACGTTGGCTGTCATACTATCGAGGAGCTTCGCACCAACGCTAAATTCATCAAAATTACAGGTGCAGGACTTATTGAAAGCCATCCGCACGATGTTTATATCACTAAGGAAGCACCGAACTATTCAGGCAATAAATAAGGTGATTTAATGGCTGAACAACAATTGACGCGCCGACAGAAATTCAAACGGTTTCTGAAGCGTAATATGACCGTTACGTGGGCGAAGCACTTTTCGTATCAGGTGTTTGCATTTCTTGTATCTGTTGCGATGGTTGTCGGCGTAGCGACGTACGCATTTACAAAATCGTATGATGAAAGGAAATTGTCATTTGTGGACGGTTTTACAATTACAGCTCACGCGGGCGCGTTTGATACGGTTGACAACTCGATGGACTCCGTGAAAACGGCTGTCGAATACGGCGTAAAGGTTATCGAAATCGACGTCAGAAGCCGCCCCGACGGTACGGTCGTTATGGGGCACGATATCATTCCCACTAACACGAACGGCGTCGAAATCAAAAGCGTGTTTGAGTACGTCAAGGACAAGGACGTTGAACTAAATCTTGACATCAAAGAGGTCAAGCTGCTTCCTGCGCTTCACGACCTTATCGTAGAATACGGCCTTCTGGACAGGGTTTTTCTTACGGGAATTGAGGAGTGGAACGCAAACGACGTAACGGAGCTTTGCCCCGACGTGGAGTTTTATATCAACTATATTCCAAGCAGAATAAAGATTTTTTCATCGGATTATCAGCAGCGGCTGATTGATATGCTTGTACGCACGGGCGGCTGCGGAATAAACTGCAACCACGCCAACGCTTCGCGTACGCTGTCGGAGCTGCTGCACGATAACGGCTACAAGCTGTCCGTGTGGACGGTTGACAAAACGTATCATATGAAGCGCGCGCTTGTCAACAAGCCCGATAATATCACAACAAATCATCCAGACGAGCTCCAGACAATCATTGACTATTGGGGCAAAGACTAAACAAAACATCCCCCTGTGAACTGAATTGTTCACAGGGGGAGTTATTCTTTGTTATTGTATCTGTGTCGGCTGCAGCTGCTTGCCCGAGTATACGTTTTTGAACGTTTCGTAAAACGGGTTTTCCCACGAAATGTTGTCAACGCTCGTGTACGACTTGACGCACGCCTTTATCGTGACAATCTGAGGGTCGTTTGTAACGTAGAAAATCACGTTGTCAAAGCTTTCCTGTGGCTGAATGAATTTCTTGTCGCCGCCGACCTTTGACAAATCGTAGCTTATCGTCCTTATGTACGCGCCGTCGTTCTTGTCGTCGGGCTGTTTTATTTTTATCGGGTTGTCGTTTTCATCGTATGCACAAAACGCAACGACAAAGCTCTGGATATTAACGTCGGAGTTGTTGAACACGCTTGCACCCATAGCGTCGTGCGAAAGCTGCTCTGACGAGCTGGCGTAGTAGTATTTTATGCCGTCGGCGAACATTGGCTGCTGTTCAAGCAGGGCGTCAAGCTCGTCGCCCGTAATGCTTTGCTCAGTCGTAGCGGCAACGGTTGTCGCTTCCTTTTTGTTAACGATAGTTGAAGCCGCGAGCACGGCGCCCGCAACGGCGATAAGCACAACAAGTGCGATAATAATTATTGATTTTTTATTGAGCATCTTTTCCATAACAGCACCTCGATAATAGTTTATTGCAAAACAACGGCTAAGTCAACAGAAAATTGTCAATAATTTTCGCCGTTTAAGCAAACTGTTTAACTTATAAAGTCGAGTATAATAAAATAATTCAATTAATTTATATAAAAGTATTGAATTTTTAAAGCATTTGATTTATAATTGTAAATAAACTATGAATATTTTTAATGGGGTAGTGCCCGCTTTGATATTCATATGTGCAGTAAATATAGGAAATCACGTGTAATTCAGAGCCTTATCGGTGCAGGCGTAGTCAGTAAGCCTCAGCGATATGCCTGAGTTATGCACGCATTAATTTTTAAGGAGGAATTTATATGAGATCTAAAACACGTTTCAGCAAAAAGGTATTGTCAATATTCCTTTCTGCAATTATGGTAGTAACAATGCTGCCTACGTTTGCAATCACTGCAAGTGCTAACGCAGTTGACGCAAACGAGCATCTCGTTGGTCAGTATCTTGTTGACGGCTTACCGACAGCAAACGTGGCTGATACCAACGGTGTTACTTGGTACTCTAACAAAAACGAAGCACAGTTTAACGGTGGCTCTGACAGTTATATTAAGCTTAACGAGAACCCGTTTTACGGAAAAGTTGACAGCACAACAGGCTTTACGATTTCTTTTGACTTTTTCAAAGAAGACGGCATAGACGGTTGGGCAAGATTTTTTGAAATCAGCGATGGTGATACAACCAATAAGAGAAATTGTCACGCTATCGTTGCTGGTGATACCGACTATCGTTCATTAGCTCTTCTGTTAAAGACTAATGGAACAGAGTACGGTTATTGGCCAGCTGCCGACGTTGAAGGTAATCCATCATATTACACATATAGCTATGGCGGCAATATGGGCGGACAGAAGAACGCTTGGCACAACCTTACCGTTTCTATGGACACAAGCGGCAATTATTATTGTTATCTTGATAACGTTCTTCGCGCACAGGCAAGTAGCAGCTATAATCTCAAAAATATTGATACTGCTGCGTTACTCAACAGCTTTGGTACATATACAAAGCTGTGGTTTGGTGCAGACGTATATGGCGACCAGACCTTCAAGGGCTATATGAAGAATGTAAGATTTTTCAATGCAAGCTATAATAATCTTACAGATGCCGAAAAGCTTCTTATCCTTATGGGTGAGTACGAATCAAAGATGAACGGTGCAACGTATACAAATATGGAAGCCGCTTATAAAGCATACGTTGACGCAAACGAAGCATATGACGCTGCTGTTTACGGTAATTCAAATACGGCACAGGTATCGACTGCATATACTAATCTCAAGAATGCGATAGATGCTATGACGGAATGGAATGGTTATACTGGTACGTTTGCTCCAACGCAAGGCACTTTCAATGGTGATAGTCAAGGCGCATCGTATTATGCGGGTCATTATAACAATCTGCTCTATCTGCCGACAGGACAAAAATCACATTCTAATTACGGCGATAAAGACTGGCTGAGAATAGCCCTTTCAACACCCTCAAGAGTTGTAGCTCTTTATGATGGTGTCAATATTGCAAAATATCCTGCTATGCCTTTTGTGTGGACTAGTGATAAAGGAAGAAGAAGAGGATTAAGCTGCTTCTACATTGGAACAAATAATAATGGCTCCAGTGAAGCTGATAGAACAACAACAAACAACTATATCTATTTTGATTCACCATGGCATTGGGGCGACAGCGGTAATAATTATGACTTTACTTGGAACGAAGCTCAATCGGGAACAAGTGTTCCGTCTTCTTATTCTACTACGACAACTTCAGCCTCAACAACATCTACTTCCGAGAAGGGTTTAAGCGGTCATATATGTATCAAAAATGATAATATCTCATTTAATAATAGTGGCGACTATAGAAACACGGCTGCAACTTATTCATTTACCACATCGGGTACTGTATATTTTGTTGGTAGAAACTATGACTCAGGACTGCATGCAGTTACATCGCAAAACCTGAATTATATTACTATGGTTAACTACAAGCCTGTATATGACCTTATTAATAGCAGCACAAACAAAGCAAAGCTTGCTGATGTAGACAGCTATAAGGAAGGCGGACTTCTTTCGCTTATGCAGGCATATACAGAAGCTCAGAACTTTAATCCTAATGATTATGACTATTCAAGCTCTGTGCCTGCGGCTTATGGTGCGGGTATGCAAGATGTAGTTGATGCATTTAGTGCTGTTTCAACAACTACCGATACAGCTGCTAACTATATTGCGCTTCGTGACGCACTTGATTACAGCGGAGAGCCGACAGGTATTGACGGCGGCGATTTTGACGGCACAAGCTTTAGTGTTCGCGATGTTATTGCTGCAAACGGTAATTATAACATTGTTAATGGCAATATTGTATTAACCTCAAGCGGCGAAAAAACGCTCACGGGTTATTCTGCATTTTCTACTGCATACACCAACGCTGTAAACGTTATGGCAGCGCTTGGTACAGCAGGCTATAACACAAATAATACAAGTAACTATACTGACGGCGCAAACGCTGCTTCAAAAGCAACAGCACTTATGAGTGCGTTCAATGGCTTGAGTGCTATTGACCTTAACAAACCGACTGTTACGGCACCTAATACTTATCTCGGTCCGTCAGATGCAATTACTGTAACTGATACAAACAGCGGAGCTGCTACTTACAAATGGCAGTACAGCACAGACGGCGGTTCAAGCTGGACTGACGGCGGCAATATCGCTGCTGCAGGTGGCACGTTTACTCCGTTTTCTAATGCAACGCTTGCAACTGCAGGTACTGTTAAAATCCGTGTTGTTGCTACAAAGAGCACAGCAACGGAGTATGATGATTCAGCAGGCGTTACATACACCTATTTCACAAAGCCGACAATGACTATCGGCGGTAATGCAGTATCAAACAATCAGATTGTTACTGCTAATACTGTTGTTAACTTCGCTACAACTAAGGCAGGCGCAAGCGGTACGCTCCAGTACAGCCTTAACGGCGGTGCTTGGACAGCAGCAAACAGCTTCACCTTATTCAGCGGCAATACAACGACTGCAACGCTTCAGGTTAGAGAAGTTACAGCAGGCGGCTCAACCTCAGAATTGACCGATACATATACGTTCAAGAGAAAGCCGAATGCACCTACAGTAACTCCAGACGGTCATTATTTAGACGCTTCTCACGGTATTACTGTAACATCAAACGATTCCTCGCTCGATACTGACGCAACTATTATGGTTTGCTCAACGGAAAACGGTACTTATGTTCCTTTCAGCAACCTTGCTACAAATGGCAAGTACTATCCGTTTGCTAACGATACTCCATCAGGCGCGTCAATGCAGTCCGACCTTTATGTAAAGGCTGTTCGCAACGGTGCTGAATCAGAAACTGTACATATCACTTATGCTTCACTCGGTTGGCCGACAATCATTAATGGCAACACTATTTATTCGCCTAATCTGAATGCGAATGATGAATTAACAGCTACTGATGTGATTTCACTTGAAACAAGCACAGGCGAAGCAGGCGGCACGCTCAAGTATGCGTTTAGCATTGACGGCGGCTCAACATGGTCTGACGCAAAGACCTACAGCAGCGCTATCACTCCGTTTGCTGAAACAGTAACTATCGGCGGCAACAGCGTTAACCTTGCAAATCAGGTTAACGTTACTATGAAGGCTTGGGAGGAGCGCGACGGCTCTACATCAGGCGAAAACGTTGTTGGACCTATTCTTCTTAAGCAGACTACTCCGCTTACTGTATACTACAATGCTGATTCCGAAGCAAGCACAGCAGTTGTTACAAGTGCTGACAAGTATAACAGCAACGGTCACTTCTTCATCAATACTAACGGCTACACGGGCTGTGCAATCTACTATCAGACTAAGGTAGACGGCGGTGCTTGGAGCGGCTTTACCTCATATAGCATCAACAGCGGTGTAGACACCGATACTTATATGAGCAATAAGCTTGTTGAAATTCGCTTCTTTGTAATTCAGAATTCAAGCAAGACCGTATTCGCTCAGGGTACCTTCTACAGAAACGATTACAATGAGCTTGTTTTCAAGGAGAGCTTTGACGACGCTGCCAAGACTAACAGCACAACCCTTACACTCAGCAACAGCCAGGGTACGGCTACTGCTGCAAACGCTGATTCGTTCAGCATCGAAGAAGGTGCAGGCTGGAAGGACAACAGCAACAACTCTCCAGACTGGAGAGAGAACGTACTTAAGCTTAACGGAAGCAGTACAACGGACTACGGTAAGCTTACGTTCTCAAACAACCCACTTAATGCTGACGCTGTTACAAAGTACCTCGCTCAGCAGAGAGGTGTAACAATCTCGCTGTGGCGTTACGTTCCTGCAGGCGACGGCGATTCAAACCGCGGCGCGGCAAACGTTTCAAACTGGACGTCAATGCTTGCGTTCAAGCAGCCTAACGGTGATGCCTACAAGCGTTATTACTTCCATATCACGCAAACGGGTTACGTTACTCGCTCCGACGGTGCTGTTGACGGCAACAACGATTATAATAAGTATGTTGATATTAAGCCTAATAATAACGATAATACGGGACACGCAACGGGCAGCAACCGTAACCGCTGGGTAAATATTGCTGTTACAGTTGACCCGACAAGCGGCGTAAAGGTATACTTCAACGGCGTATACTATCCTATTAACGTTACTGCAGGCACAGGCGGCACACAGGGCAATTACACGGGCAACAATGCCGCGCTTGCACAGGATATCCTTGCATTCCTTACTGACGATAATACGACATTTACGCTCGCCGACGGCGAGGGCTACTGGTCGCTTGACGGCAAGGACCTTTATCTTGACGATATCCGTATTTACACAAGCGTAAAGACCCAGACTGATATTAATAATATGTATATAGAGGACGACGCTGACATCGTAACCGATTTCACGTCAACCTCGCACGACCCGACCAACGTTACCGTTTACACGCTCGCAAGAGCAGTTGCAACAGACAGCAACGGTACAAAGCCAATCGGCGCAAAGGTTGGTCAGGAATTCATCGACTACTACGGACTCGACGCAACTAATTCTGCTGATGTATCTGCTATCGACGAGTATTCGTTCGGTACGGGTATGACAATCTATCACCGCAACAAGACCACAAACAAGTGGGAGGTTATCGGCGACAGCGAAGGCAGATGCGGCTATCAGAACGAAGACCTCTTCGGCGCTGAATATCATACCGCGCTTGCAACTCCGCTTGCATATGCGGGAACTGTATCAAATACTGGTGCAGGTCACCTCGTTTGGGCTCCGCACGTTATGTATAACCTTACAACAGATACGTGGATGTACTACGGTTCAACCTCGTCCTGGGGTTCGCAGAAATCTGCAATCTTTTTGTGCGAGAACACCACAAACGACGACATCACAGGTCCGTACACCTTCAGACAGGACGTTTACGAATCAAACGGACATCCTAACGCAATCGACGCTTGCGTATACTATACATATAATAATGATACTAAAAAGCCTGTTAAGGACGACCTTAATATGGTATTCGGTTCCTGGAGCACAGGCACCACCTGTATAGTAGGCTACAAGCTCACTGCAAACGGTAGGTCATACACAGGCGACAGAAGCTACGTCTGCAACCCGATTAACAATAGCCTTGAAGGCGCTTCGGATAACACCTCTGGTGAGGGCGCATACGTAGTATACGAAAACGGTTACTACTATCTGTACGTATCGTACGGTCAGAATACTGGCTCATACGTTGAGCGTGTATTCCGTTCAACGAGCCCGCTCAGCGGCTACGTTGGATACAACGGCGTTTCTGCTACAGATAATTCAACTCACGCAACTCACGGTAACCAGATTCTCGGCCCGTTTGACAGCTCGCTTTACGGCTACATTATGGTTTCGACTGGTCATAACTCAGTTTACAAGACCGTAAATAACCGCGGCGAGGTTGTATCTGTTAACTCAACACACGCAAGACCTAACACAAACGCTTCGTATAACTGGAGCCCGATTCAGGATAACGCTCTTGCAACTGCACAGCTTGACGGCGGCTCATCGCCAAACGGTAACGTTAACCTTGTTAACCAGATTGCATATACCGAAACCGGCTGGCCTGTAATTATGCCGTATCAGTATGACGGCTCGGATACGGTTATTCAGGACGTTACTGCTGAACAGCTCGAAGGTATCTACGCTGCAAACGATATGCAGACAACAGAGTACTACAACTGGGCTCAGGAATACACCTACACAATCGTTGCCGATGACGACGACGAAACAAACACAGGTGCATATGAGTACGGTACCGACGACGCAGGTGACGTATTCAAGGGCTACATCAAGCTTACCCAGGGTACTGATGGCACAAACTATGCTACCTGGTATACTTCAAAAGAAAAGTATCTTGAGTGGATTGCTTTGGACCAGAGCACGCGCGACAGCTATCTTGCTACATGGGAAGCTGCTTCACCGACTGACAGGAGCGAAACAAAGTACTGCGAGTACATCGAATACATCGGTGTAATCGGCAGACACGGCAACAAGGTTTGCATCGGCGAGTATTGCACATATGACTTTGAGTTCTCCTGGACCTTCCGTACGGGCGACGTTCCGAAGTCAGACGAGGTTGACTCACTCGGCGACAGCGTATCAATGGACGGCGTTATCTATACGCACCTTGCAAATGATAACTTTGCAAAATACGGTCACGAAATCTCAGATAACTTCACCTACGGCCAGGCAGGCAGCACGGGTGAAAGATATACAACTATCACAACAACTTATCCTGCAAAGATTGATATTACAAATCCAGGCGCAGTTTACTGTCTGTCAGACGAGGCTCTTTGCAAGACTGGCGAGTATTCAGGCGGTACCTTCTCTGTAACTGCACTCAACAGTAACAAGTGGTACAAGGCATCTGATACAAGCGTTAAGTACACGGATGAAGAGGCTGCAGCCGCTATTTCCGCAGGAACAGTTACTGCAAGCGAGCTCAAGAGATTGTACGGTCTTCAGGGCTATGTTTCGGACTACTACTTCGATTCATCAACAGGTAAATACGCTGACTCAGGCGTACAGCTTATTGTAAGCTATACTGATGTAACAACAGGAATTGCTTACAGTGAATTTGAGTTCTGCTATGTAGCTGCTAACCCTGCGATGGCTCATACATTAGTTGCTATCAGAAACAAATATAATAATACCGACACAAGAGGCGGTCTTGCTATATTCTCAAGGATGGAAGGCTCATACGGTACTGCAACTAACCTTCAGCCTACTGCATATAAGGTTAATGCTACTGTTAACGGAAGCAATGGTACTGTTGAATACGGCGGTTCAGGTACGTTCAATTATTTGTACGATTTCCCGAACACCTCTGCTTCAATTTCCGATTCCAACTACAGTGGCGGTGACACAATTGACAGTCAGTTCAATAAATACACCGAGAAAGTTGGCGTTAACTCAGGTACTTATCATCTTGTTGAGCATTATAACCAAGGTTTGCACGGTAACGACAAGAGAGATGACTACGGTGTATATGCTGCTGCCGCAAACGTAACAAATGCAGATTATTATATTGATTATTCTGATGATCAAAATAATCTCATTACATATGAAAACGGTCAGCCAACAGGTTATGCACTTAACTTCTTCGCTTCAAATATCAAGTGGAAGTTTGACGGCAGAGTACCTAATTATGACGGTTTATACAATGGTACTGATTGGTCACTCAATGTTCATAGAGCAACATCTTTTGTTAAGAATGGCACAACGCTTTCTATGGATACGAATGTTTCACCAACACTTACACATGCTTACAATGCACAAGCATCAAGCAATCATTATTATTATATTGCAACAAACACTTATGTGAGTGGCGACGAGAATAAAAGCGACTTTGTCGGTACAATTTCATCGGGTAATCAGTGGCTACTTAACAATCTTGGTACTGTAAGTGATTCAAATTATCAAACAATTCTTAAAACAATGACTACTGATGGTACTGCTGATTATAGCAAACTGACTCCTGCATTCAATCGTGCAGACAGTACGATTTCAGAAACAGCAGCTTGGCAGGGTACTCTTACATTGACAGGTAGTAAGTTTAAGAATGTAGACAAAGCAACTGGCAATAACGGCGATGCTGCACATAACTTCGCCTTTGAAGAAGGCGTTAAGATAAAGCGAAACTGGCTTAATGGTCGCGGTGTAACCAGTGAAGAAACCTTCCACTACTACAACATCGGCGTAAGCACTTGTGATAAGGGCGCTGCAAGAGCATTTGCAAAGAAATACCTTCGTAAGAAGCTCGCTGTAACAGATAACGGCGACGGTACAGTTACCGTTAAGCGCGACAACAACGGCGCACCGATTTTCCTTGATTCAAGCAACCACGAAACAAATAATGCTGATGAAGCAGACATCATCAATCCGTCACATTATTCGCTTGCATCCTATCAGGAATATATCGACGCAGTTGCAGAGCTTAACTACTTCGTTAAGAATCCTACAAACACTATGTTCAAGGATTACGCAAACAGCGGCTCAGATGCTTCAACAAAGTACATCACAGCATACCATGACGGCGAACCGTATTACGTAACTAACAAGACTGGTTCAAACATCTTTGGTGATTCGGGTGCTTCTACCGACGAGGTTCAGGCACAGCTCATCAATAACGTAATCACAGCTTACGAAGACCTCTTCGCAGTAGAGGATTACACAGCAGCAGAAGATACGTATGCAAGCATTGAGCTTCTCGACGGTTCTTCAACACCTGCAAGCGCTTCTGACGTTGATACAATTAAGATTTATTCTGATAAAGAAGCTGGCACAGTAAGCGCAACCTACAGCAAGGACGATTACACAGCAGATTCCTGGAGTGCTTTTGTAAATCTCGTTATGAATGTATCCTCAGCGTTTGATTACGATAGTACAAAGATTTCAGGAAAGGATTCCTGGAGACAGGTTGAGCTTTCAGGCTCTGAGTACAGAAAGCTTGAAGATATCCTTGACAGCGCTAACGATACTCTCCTTCCTGCAGTTAATATCGCAACGCTTACAGCAACTCACACGGCTAAGAGTGCTGTCGTTGCAGGCGGTATCTACGAAGCAGGCGTACAGACCAAGACGTATGCAAGCTGGGCAGACCTTAAGGATGAATGTGCTACGGCATATAATACGTATCTTGATACATCTGCTGGAACATATGCACGCACTCAGACTGCTACAATCCCAGGCTCGCAAATTGTTGACGGTGCTGACAATGAACCTGCTTTCACCTATACTCAGGGTCAGTATGCTGTAACTGGAGTAACAAGGTGTAAGTTTGATAACGTTATCTTCTATGCTCGTACAGTTGATACAAGCACACCGTCTGCTGAACAGGCTCTTGTTAACACAGAAAACACGACGCTCAGCGGAAAGAACCTTGTAAACGTTGATACTAACGACGCATACAATTCGTATAATTCGGCGTACAGCGTTATCGATTCGCTCGATATGGATATGTACACACCTGCAGGTGTAACTCTTATCAACAACACTAAGTCAGATACTGACGGCGTGGTTTACAAGACTCTCAACGCAGCAGAAGCTACCGCTTACAACACAGCAACGGGCGCATCAGTTGCATCAGGCGATAAGCTCAAGAATACAGCAAACGGTTTAACCGACGCTCAGACGGTAGCGTTGCTCTCCGCATCAGGCACAGTAAACGATCCAGCTAACAAGGCTACTTATATCAAGAAGCTTAAGGTTAGGTTCACATTTGATACTGACGATGATGCTAAGTTGGATTTAGGGGAAGGTAATATTTATGGCGACACCATAACAAGTGAAGATTATTATGGCGAACCAAAAACCTTCTCAATTCCTACAGAAGCACAGACGGACTACACAGTTTCTAACTGGAGCGTTACAATGTATCCAGGTGATTCAACCTCAGCCGATCCGTTCGGTGAGGAAAATAACTCACCAATCAAGCCAGAGGGCTCACAGAAGGTATCGGGCTTTGACGGCTTCTCGCTTACGCGTGTCATCACAAAGAATATGGCAGTTTACGCACAGCTTGTTAAGAACGAGGCTGCTGAGTCGAACAACAGATATAATATCTACGACGTATATAACAAGCTTATCGACGTTGTTTACAGCGATACTGAGCTTTCGGAGGGCGACAGCACAACAGAAGAAATTCTTTCAGGCGTAACGCCGAAGAAGATGCCGTTCTACACCTTCAGCAAGTGGACTGTAACGAAGAAGGCTGACAAGGTTTACGACGTTAAACCTACATATGTCGTTGATGAAGCGCAACAGACGTACACCTTCACAATTATTGACGGTACGTCTACCGTTACTAAGACTGCACTCTACGACAAGAAGGTAGGCATTGAGTATAACGGCAGCGGAACGTTTGCTGCATGGGCAGTAAGAACAGGCTCTGCAGGTAACTACAAGTATCAGATTGCTTCCTACAGCCCGTCGTATAACTTCTATGCAGTAACAAGCGAAACGTACGTTGCTCTTGTATCTGACGGCAACGGCGGCTATGCTCCTGCTGACGATACCGCGCATTCGATTAAGTCTGCAGACCTTGAAGGTCAGATCACAAACATCGGCACAAATGACGCTGATGAACTTGTAAACAACAAGATTCACGATAAGGTTGCCTTTGTATCAGTCGAAAAGACTTATATGAGCGCTGACAACAAGCAGGCTCGCGTATACGTAAGAATTACTGAGGGCGCAGAAACGAACGGCACCGAAAACTTCACAAGCTACGGTGTACTGTTCGTAAACGGCAACGTAGCAGACGAGTACAAGCCAACCTTCGTTATCAACGGTAACATCGGCGGCGGAACAATCTACAGACGTGCTGTTACAAACAAAGTTGAATCAGGTCAGTTTACGTATACTCTCAATAACAAGAATGCGTTCCCGAATAACGTAACGTTCAGGGCATACGTCAACTACGACTACACGTATACTGTTTCTGCAACATCTTCGGGTATGTCTGATACCACAGTAACAGTAAACGGTACTGACTACTCTAACGTATTAGTTGCAACAAAGAATCTCTAAGATTTTAGGAGGGTGTTAAAAATGAAAAAGTTTTATGAATCTCCTGAAGCAGAGATAGAACAGTTCCTCATTTCGTCATCAGACCTGATAACCACTTCTGGTCTTGAAGGCGGCGACACAGAGGAAGAATTGGATTGGTAAAACCTTCCGTTCAGGGGCTACGCAAGTAGCCCCTGAGTTTTATCTTCTGCTTGCAGGAAAACAGTATTAAAAAAACTTTGCAGTTTCTGAAAATTTTACTTGACGACTGCAACCTTTTGTGTAATAATAGTATGGCAATCGAGGCGTGGCTCAGGTTGGTAGAGCACCACGTTCGGGACGTGGGGGCCGCAGGTTCAAATCCTGTCGCCTCGACCATTTAAGGCGGTGTACATTCGTACGCCGTCTTCTTTTGTATCACCCCTGAACCCTTGCAAATAAAGGGTTTACAGAAATTCTCCTGATTTTCAGAGTATGTTCAACAGACTTTCAAAGGATTCAAAATTGCAGTAAAATTGCAGTAATTGCAGTAAAATTGCAGTACAGATTTTTATCGGCTAAAGTTTAACTTTAGCCGATTATTTTATTATTAGAAAGGATACATTCTATGAACGATTTAAAGAAAATTATAGAACAAACAAAAAAACTTGAAGAAGAATTAACCCTTCTTCAAATGAAGCTTGAAGATAATAGCCATATTTTAGCACTAAGAGCAGCAATTGACGCTGAAAAGTTATTTCTAAATATCAGAGACTTCTTGGAGTCAAGTA
>JAFWKC010000041.1 GCA_017514345.1 Eubacterium sp. | reverse complement strand
GGTGTGGGCAACGCCCACCATATAATTTGGTTACTCGCTTCGTTCGGCAATTATAACGGGCGGATGGTATCCGCCCCTACACGGACGTTGCGGTGGTATTTGTAGGGGCTGATATTATCAGCCCGCATATAATCGGGTGTGGGCAACGCGCACCATATAATTTGGTTACTCGCTTCGTTCGGCAATTATAGCGGGCGGATGGTATCCGCCCCTACACGGACGTTGCGGTGATATTTGTAGGGGCTGATATTATCAGCCCGCATATAATCGGGTGTGGGCAACGCGCAAAAAAACAAGGCGAGGGTTCCTCGCCTTGTCGGTAACTATTAATGTTGGATTTTATGCCTTAGAGAAATTATCCTTGCCGACTCCGCAAAGAGGACATGCAAAATCCTCGGGAAGCTCCTCAAAAGGAGTGCCAGGCGCGATACCCTGCTCAGGTGCGCCGACTGCTGGGTCATACTCATAACCGCAGATGTTGCATACGTATTTATCCATAATATTCACCTCCACAAATATTCTAAATACATTATAACAGCTATAATATTTATTGTAAAGAAAAATAATTTTAAAAAAGCTCTACCATATTCCGACAAAAAGTGGTATAATGGTAAAATACTATCTAAAATGCAACAAAAGGCAAATAATTATGAAAAACTATTTACACCGTCTTGTTAAGGGCGAAAACCGTGCAAAGAAGTGGGAATTAATATACTGGTGGATACTCCGCATATTTATGGTTGGAGCATTTGTTGACAGCGTATTTTTCCGCCACGACACTCAGCAAAGCTTACAGACTATGTCAAACCTCGTCCTGATGTTTCTTTGGGAAATCTTTATGCTGTTCCCCGAAACAAAATGGCCGAGATACGTTCCGTCGTACATACAGGATTTTACAGTATTCGGCTTCTTTCTTGCTTCCTTCGGAGGCGCTTATCTTAATTTTTATTACACAATTCCTGCATACGATTTAATAATGCACACCGTCGGCGGCGTTGCCTGCACCGTTGCAGGATATGAGGTTATCGTTTGTATGCAAAAGCGCGACAAGGTCAAGGCAAGCGTTCCGATAGTTGTTCTCGGCGCGTTCGGCTTCGGCTTTTTCGCAGGAACGGGATGGGAGATATTTGAATTCGTGTTTGACCAGGTTGCACCGCAAATCGGCGACGCACAGCACTGGTCGCTGAAGCTCGCAGAGGAAGCGGCAAAGGCGCACGGCATCGGGCTTCCTAATATTATACCAGCACGCGACCCGATGAGATACGCGATTATCGACACGATGGAGGACACCATCTGCAACACAGTCGGCGGAATAATCGGCTGGATTTTCCTAAAGCTTTGCCCGTATCATCACAAGGGCAAAAACAATGTCAACGAGCAGTTTGACGAATATACTGGAGTGATTAAATGAGCTTAAAAAACAAAGCTATTATCGACGAATACCTGCGCGACAGGGATATATACGTTAAGCTCGGCGATATCGTCAGCACTATTTTGAAAACGAAGCTGAGCGAAGCCGACATCAACGTAATGGCTGTTGAGCACAGAGTCAAAGAGGAGCAGAGCCTTGAGGGCAAGCTTGAGCTAAAAGGCGAAAAATACGCCACGCTGTCGGACATCACCGATATTCTCGGCGAAAGGATTATTTGCTTCTTCTCTGACGACGTTGACAAGGCGGCGACGCTGATAGAAGGCACGTTTGACGTTGACTGGGAAAACTCAGTCGACAAGCGCAATCAGCTTACGCCCGATTCGTTCGGCTATCTGTCGCTTCATTACATATGCACGCTGCCCGAGGATATGGGCTACGGCGAGGAGCTTTCGTCAAAGAAGTTTGAAATTCAGATACGCTCAACGCTTCAGCACACCTGGGCGGCAATAAGCCACGACCTCGGTTACAAGGGCGAGTTTGGTGTGCCGAAGAAAATCACGAGGGAAATGTCGCGCGTTGCAGGTCTGCTTGAAATCGCAGACGACCAGTTCATCAACATCCGCGACGATATTCAGAAGTACGGCGAAGAGGTAACTCAGATGCTTGCACAGGGTGAGCTCGGCAAGGTGCTTATCGACCTTGTAACGCTGACGCAATACCTTGACACAAACGATGAAATCAAGACGTTTACCGACGAGCTTGTACAAATCAGCGGAGCGAAATACAAGAAAATCAGCCCCGAAAGCTACATTGAGCAGCTTACCTTCCTCGGCAAAAAGACAATCGGCGACATTGAGCTTATGCTGCTTGACAACCGCGAAAAAGCGCTCAAGCTTGCGCGCCGCACCTTTGAAACGAACGAGCTGACGCATATTTCGAGTAACGTTGCGCTCTTCTTCCTGTGCCGCGCTGAGCTGCTTGACAACGGCTACAGCCTTGACGACATAACTAAGTTTATGAACATCGCAACAAAAAACACCCGTCGCGCACAGCGTCAGGCAGAGCAGCTTGTGAATATGAACTTTATTTAAAAAAGACGGCAACGCCGTCTTTTTTAGTATTCAGTATTCAGTTGTCGGTTTTCAGTTGTTGATTACTCGCTGCGCTTGCACAATATTTATCAAGTGTACACAGGTGTACACGCATAAAAATAGGTTTTTTCTATATATAAGTTAATTTTAAAAAAATACTATATTAGTCTGTGTACATCTGTGTACACTACATATAAAAAAGCCGTATGGTATTCCCATACGGCTTCTTTTATTGAAACAGCTTTTTATCAAGTCCGCGCTTTATTATTGCGACGTACAGCAGCGTACCGAGCACCGCCATTACGCCGAGCTCGCCGAGCGCCACGCAGCCTCCCTGAAAAAGGAAGTCGCCAAAATGGAATTTGCCCTCAATGAAGAAGTATTCAATCTCCCATCCTACGATTACGCCGTTCCAGATTGCTGGCATAAGCATAGCAAGAAACGGATAATTCTTGATTTTCACATTTCGCAGAAAATACATACACGACGCCGTTCCGAGCGTTGCAAGCGAGCCGAAAATCATATCGAGCGGAAGTCCCGAGCCTATATTATACAGATTTGAAAGCACGCATCCGATAGTAAGCCCTGGAATAGCTTCGGGCATAAAGAGCGCGAGCACGTTGAGCGCTTCGCTCACGCGGAACTGTACCGCGGCAGAGGTTGTTCCTGGAAGCAGGAAGTTCTGCGCATACGTCAGCGCAGTATACATCGCGGCAATAACCGCTACTCTTACGAGTGACTTGGTCTTTGTGTTTTGCATAATTCAGTTTTCTCCTTAGTTTTGTTAAAGCAGGTTGTGCCAAGTACTGCTTGTCGGTTTATAATCGACTTGTGCTATTATAGCATATAAAAATAAAATTGCAAGGATTTTATTCTGTGATATTTGCAATATGTGCGATGATATGGTAAAATTAATGCGTTAAGAGTTAAAGGAGAGATTATGAAAAAGGAAAGAGCAATTTGCAGCGCGATTGCTGTGCTGCTTGCAGGAGGGATAATTATGACGTGTCTGGCAGGCTGCGGCGGCACAAAATATTCGGTCGACTATAACGGAAGCAAGGACTCCTTTAAGGGTGCAAAGGACGCGTACCGCGAAGGCGCAAGCGTTACGCTGATATACAGAAAAGAGCTTATCGGCACGGACACGGACTACAGCTTTTATCTTGACGACGAGAGGCTAAACCCCGAATACAAAGAAGATAAAGGCTACGTGCTGAAATTCAAGATGCCTGCTCACGACGTCAGCGTTAAGGTAAGCGCAGTAAATTCTATGATTGCGCCGAGTGACGACGAGGAATACAAGAAGGAAGCCGTAGTGAGCTTTCACTCCTTTGACGGCGGCGGACCAAGCTTCAGCGCAACTATTGACGACCCGTCGGTTGTCAAATACGAACACGACATAAAATACAATAACCCGAAGCACGCCGAAATGGAGGGCTCGGGCTTTGACGTATATTTCACCTTTACAGGTCTGCAGCCTGGCTCAACGTCGGTGAAAATCGAGGAGCGGTCGCCGATTGCAGGTAATTTTGACCACTACTACGACGTTAAGGTTGACAGCTCGCTTGAGCTGACTGTTACTCATCGCGAAACGGTCGAGCTTAACTGACAGGCTTGTATTCGGCAATAAATAATGGTATTATAATTAACGATGTTAAAATCGGAGGAGAATTTATGAATTGCAACAACTGCGGCGCAAAGGTCCGCGACAACGAAAAAATATGCCCTAACTGCGGCGCGCTGATTGACGAAAGCGAGGGCTTCGTTTCGCTCGCGTCGTCTGAATTCGAGGACGTGTATTCCGACGGAAAGCCACCGAAAAAGAAAAAATCAGGCGTCAAATGGTTTTTGAGCATACTGCTTACGCTCGCGATAATAGGCGGCGGCGCGTATTACTATTTTGAATACGTTTATGAAAAGCAGGACGAAAAGCCTGCCGTTACGTTTGAGTGCGGAAGCGGTATAATAAACGGCGATGAAAAAATCATTTACGCCGACATCAAGGACGGCTCGAGCATCGAATACATTCACGGCGTCAAGCTGTACGACTACGACGTAACGCAGACGAAAAACGGCGCTCCTGCTGTATCGACGCAGTATCAGTACACCAAGAGCATTAACGACTCGTTCAGGGCGATTTTCTTTGACACGGCTGACCTGAAGCTCGACGACGAAAACACCTACACGTTTGAAATGCAGTTCAGCTTCAGCGGCAGCAGCGACACGTACACCTATACGGCGGTTGTTAATTTCACAAAAGACATTACGGCGGACGTTTCGGACATAATTTTTGACCACAGCGTTGAGGGCGAATCAACGACGGCTGACGACGCAGAAGAAACGACAAAAGCAGAAAAAACAACGAAGAAGGAAGAAGAAACGACGACTGAAAAAGCCGCGGATGATTTGGACTTCGTTTATGAGTCATACTGGTACACGCGTCCCGTAAAGGACGGCGACGATTACACAATCTACGCCTTCAAGTTCAAAGAGGACGGCAAATACACCAGCACGAGATACTACAAAAACGGCAAAGAGGACTGGGACGTTACGACAGAAAACGGCACTTATCAGATGAGTGACAGCAGTATTATCGTAAATGGCAAAAACGACACGACGGAGTTCTTCATCGACGTCGAAGGCAAGCTTCTGACGTACGACGACGGCGGAAAGCTCAGCGCAAGAAAGTATAACAGCGAAGCAAACGCAGAGGATTTCTTCGGCATATAATGGTATAAAAATGAACTAAGAGGCCTACTCATCGAGTAAGCCTCTTTTTTGCCGCAATATAGGATTTGATAATTGTCCTTATTTGATAACTCTTACCTTGATTACGCCGTCGATAGCTTCGATATCTGTAACGACTGATGATGATACGTCGGTGTCGCAATCAATAATTGAGTATGCGATTTCGCCTCTGTTCTTATCCTCAAATGAAGCGATGTTAACGCCGTCCTTTGAGATTGTGTCGGTGATTGTAGAAATCATATTCGGCTGATTCTTGTGAATAATAGTAATTCTTACGGAACCAGACTTTGCCATTGATACGGCAGGCATATTAACAGAGTTCTTGATGTTACCGTTTTCGAGGTAATCAATAAGCTCCATAGCGCCCATTGCAGCGCAGTTTTCTTCGCTCTCTGGAGTAGAAGCGCCGAGGTGAGGAATAGCGATTACGCCGTCAACGCCGATAACCTCTGCGTCTGGGAAATCAGTAACGTAAGCAGCCATTCTGCCGTCCTCAAGAGCTTCGACAACGTCGGTGCTGTTAGCAAGAGCGCCGCGAGCAAAGTTCATAATACGAACGCTGTTTTTCATCGTATCAATAGTTTCGCGGTTGATAAGCTCCTTTGTGTCGTCAGTAAGCGGAACGTGAAGCGTGATGTAATCAGCTACGGGGAAAATCTCGTTAAGATTGTTGTTGAGAGTAATGCCGTTTTTGAGCTGAGCGTCAGCAGGAAGGAACGGGTCGTAGCCGATAACGTTCATACCGAGTTCAACTGCTGCCTCTGCAACAAGTCTGCCAATAGCGCCAAGACCGATTACGCCGAGAGTTTTGCCCTTGATTTCGGGACCTGCGAAGGCTGACTTGCCCTTTTCTACAGTCTTGCCTACGTTGTCGCCCTCGTCCTTGATAGTCTTGCACCAGTCGATAGCCTTTGTAACCTTTCTTGAAGAAAGAAGCATACCGAGAATTACAAGCTCCTTAACTGCGTTTGCGTTTGCGCCAGGAGTGTTGAATACAACGATACCCTGCTCTGCACATTCGCCGACAGGAATGTTGTTTGTGCCTGCGCCGCATCTTGCGATTGCAAGGAGAGATTCAGGCATTTCCATATCGTGCATCGAAGCTGAGCGCACCATAATTGCGTCAGGATTTTCAATGTCGTCGCCGTAAGCGTATTTTGAAGTGTCAAACTTCGAAAGACCTACATTTGAAATTTTGTTAAGTGTTTTAATGTTATACATATATAACTCCTTATATTTAAGATTTATGAAAAGCTTATGAAGCAATTATATTGTTCTTTATCTTACGCGTTTTCTTCCTCAAACTTCTTCATAAACTCAACGAGCTTTTCAACACCCTCGATAGGCATAGCGTTGTAGATAGAAGCACGCATACCGCCTACTGTTCTGTGACCCTTGATGTTTACGAAGCCTGCTTCTGTTGCAGCCTTTACGAACTTAGCGTCAAGCTCCTCGTCGCCTGTTACGAAAGGAACGTTCATAAGGCTTCTGTCCTCTGGAACTACAGTACCCTTGAAGAGCTTTGAGCTGTCAAGGAAGTTGTAAAGGATTGCAGCCTTCTTTTCGTTGTGAGCCTTCATAGCCTCGAGTGAGCCGAACTCCTCTTTAATCCAGTCAAGCACGAGCTTGCAGATATAAATTGTCCAGCAAGGAGGTGTGTTGTAAAGTGAATCTGCGTCTGCCTGAACCTTGTAGTTCATCATAACAGGTGTGATGTCGCGTGCGTTGCCAAGTAAGTCCTCGCGGATGATTGCAACAACAAGACCTGCAGGAGCAACGTTCTTCTGTGCGCCGAAGTAAACAACGCCGAACTTGCTGATATCAAGCGGCTCAGAAAGAGCGCAGGAGGAAACGTCAGCGATAAGCACCTTGTCGCCTACAGGAGGAAGCTCCTTGTAAACAGTACCGTAGATTGTGTTGTTCATACAAATATATACGTAGTCAACGTCGTCGCGGAAATCCTCAGCCTTTGTCTTTGGGATATAGCTGAAGGTCTTGTCAGCCGAAGATGCAACAGCCTTTACGTCGCCGTACTTCTGAGCCTCCTGAAAAGCCTTCTTTGCCCACTGTCCTGTGATGATGTAATCAGCCTTGCCGCTGCCGTTCATAAAGTTGAGCGGAATTGCCGAGAACTGTGCAGATGCGCCGCCCTGAAGGAAAAGCACCTTGTAGTTATCAGGAACCTGATAAAGCTCACGCATAAGCTTTTCTGCGTCCTTGATGATGTCGTCAAACCACTTTGAACGGTGGCTCATTTCCATTACGGACTGACCGCTTCCGTGGTAATCCATCATTTCTGCTGCTGCAGTCTGCAGCACCTTTTCGGGCAGGGTTGAAGGACCTGCGCTGAAGTTGTAAACTCTTGCCATAGTTATATACCTCTCTTAAATAGAATTACTGAATTTACGCGCTTCTTAGCACGCGTTAGTAACTATTATAGAGATATTTAACAAATTGTCAATGTATGTGCAAAATCTTTGTGCATTATCACATCAGTTTGATAAATTTTTAACAATCACGCGTAAAAGGTCCCTCGACTTTGACAAAAACGTTAACAGATTATGCAGTTTTATAAAGAACAAGCCTCGGATTACTCCGAGGCTTAAGTGCTGATTTAGCTATATTTCCGCTCTGTCGGATATGTTGATTTGATTTGAGTATGCTGTACGGAGCTTGCCGTTTGTGTCGTAATACGTAACGTATCCCCTCGCCGCCCAGTTGTAGCGCGAGCTTAGCTTATTAATATTAGTTACATATATACCGCTTATATCGTACGGAACCTCGAACTTCGAGGTTGTAAGCTTGTTAGAGATTGTCAAATCAAGCTCGCGCGGGTTAAAGGCGTCCGCATTTCCATAGTAGAACGCCGTGCCTATCGACTGAACGGTAATGCCGTCAGGCACGTTAACAGCCATAAGGAACGAGCCGACGTTGTTATCACCGTCAAGCTCATACGAAAGCGACAGCGCAGGCTTGTCAGTACAGCTTGGAAGCGGAGGAAGCTCCGTTTCCTCTTCGGTGTATACAGGGATTACGAGCGCGGCGCCTCCGTTTTTGAGCGAGTTAAGCGCATTTGCGTAATCCCACGCTCCGCCCGTGTATCCGTATCTGTAAGGAACTGCGGGAGCAAGCGACGTCAAATCGTCAAGCTGCGCCCACTCAGCAGGCGTTTTCGCAATATACTTAACGAGCTGTCCGCTCGCGTTTTCAAAGCGAAGCACGACTGAATTTTCGGGAATAAAAATTGCCTTTAAATCGGTGTTTGACGTTATTACAAACGAAAAGCTTTGATTTACAGAAACAAGGCGCTTAGTTTTTGCTTCGTACCAGGCGAAGAACTCATAGCCCTCGTCGGCATAAGCGCTCAGGCTGATTGTGTCGCCGAATAGCACCGTGCCGTCCGTTTCGCTCGCCGTACCGTTTTCAGCGCTTACGCTCAGATTGAGATACGGCGTAAGGTCGCTGATTGCGCCGAGAATATCGGCTGTCGCGTCGTCAATCTGCAACTGTGAAAGCGATGAATTATACGACGAATACGCGTTGAGCTTGTTCTGGAGATTTGCGTATGACTCCGCCGAATAGCCGTCGGCGCTGTAGGTCCGCGCCCTTGCAAGCGCTTCAAGAAGCGCCGTAGTATCAGAATTATGCACGGTCGCCGCGCAGACAGGTCGCACGACACTGTTGCCGCTTAGCGTAAACTCATACTCCTGTGTATTTGCAGTAACGGCCACTCCGTCAACCGTGTTTTTCCAGCCCGAAATCGCGCCGTTTCCAGTATACACCGCCCTAATCACGCTGCCCTCGGCAAGGCGCGAGGTGTTTGACTTTTCTTTGCCGTTAACGTAAATTTTTGTATTTCCCGTTGAGCCGCCCTGTGAAAAGTGCAGAATACCTCTGTGCGTGCCGAAGCCGTAATCCCATTCGCAAAAGCCGCCTATATCAAGATTGTCGCCCGTGCCAAAGGTGTTCTTAAGCACGGCAACGGGATTGCTTTCGGTTTCGCATCTGTAGAGCGCCGCAACCTCGCTTGCAGAAAGCGCGTGGTCGAAGCATTTTACGTTATCAAGCGAAATTGTATCAGTGCCCCAGTACGGAGTGTACGAGCCGTAATAGAGCCTTGTATTCGCGTTTGCAAGGAAGCTCAGCAGTCCTCCCCTGTTTGCGTAATTGTCGGTACCTCTTACGGTAATATCAGCCGTAAGCGCGCCGTCGACATACACCTTGAAGTGATAGTCGCTGATAATGCAGACGGTAACGTGCTGCCATCTTCCCTTAACAAGCGAATTATTCTGGGTCGTGTGGTCAAAATACAGACCTGCCGACGAAAGCGAGCCGTCGCTGCCGCCGTTGCCGTTATTGAAGCGTATGTAGCCCTCGGTGCCGATAGTGAAATACTTGTTTTCGCTGATTTCGCCCTGCGCGAGAGTTATCGTTTCGTTGTCTGTCCAGAGATTGCCGTTAACGCGCTGATAGTAGCTGATTGCAAAGCCCCTTGACGTATCACAGCCGACGTAAGGCGACCAGTCGGGCGTTGCCTTGATGTAATTTCCGTTGCCGCCGTCGGAAAACGGAAGAAAAGCCAATCCGCTTCTGCCGTCGTTGTATTCCTGATACGACACATAATTGCCGTCGGTATTCTGTCGCGTAACGCCCGTGCCGCCCATATCGTCGTCAAAATATTCCTCGTAGCACAGCGAAGCGTCAAAAGCGCCGATTTCCTGCTTTGAAAGAGCATAGCTATAGAACTTAACGTCGTCAATATACGAATCAGCCGTGCCGCCCATCGTGCCGTAAATCGTGTACGACGAGCCATAATAAAGGTTAATATCCTCGCTCGACAGATAAGAGAACACGCCGTCATCTCCGCTGACTCCGTTCGGGTAACCCCAGGCAGAAACGCTGTCGAGGTTAAACTCCGACGCAAGCGCACCGTCGGTATAGTAATCGAGGATATGCTCGCCGTTTTCGTTTTTGTAAATCGTAACGGTCACGTCAATCCAGCGCGAAGCGGCAGTATTAAAGCTGTTCGACGTTCTCAAATCAAAGTAACAGCCGTTATCGCCGCTGACAACGCCGCCGTTGCCGTCGTTGAAAAATACGGCGCCGTTACCCATAAAGATGAAATATCTGTTGTCGTTCACTTCGCCAGTTGAGAAGTTGAGAAGCGCGCTGTTCCAGTCGTCGTCAGTCGCGCAGTATTTTGAAAAGCTGATAGTAACGCCGTTTGACAAATCTCGTCCAGCAAACGGATTTGAAGCTTCCCTGACGTTATTTCCGCTAATATAATTTACGCTGTAAAAATCAACTGGCTCGCTGTACGGAATTGAATTTGCGTTTGCGTACGTCTGCGACGGAATGCCGCTGTTGCCGTAAATCGTAAGCTCGGGACAATTGCCGAAAGCGTTGTCGCCAAAGCTCTGGACGCAGTCGGCTGTGTTGAACTGTTCAAGCGACGTACAGCCGAGGAACGCAAGCGCGCCGATTGACGTAATACCCGTAAGCGAAATATCAAGCTGTTTTAATGCAGTACATCTTGCAAACGCGCCCTCGCCGATTGAGGTAACCGAAGCGGGAATTGTAACGCTTGTGAGATGGTCGAAGCCGTAAAACGCGTACGAGCCGATAGACGTTACGCCGTCTTCAATGACAATATCGGTAATATAGTCTGTATTATACTGTCCCTCGTAAAGGCAATTTGTCGGCTCGTCGCCCCACGGCGCTGTTGAGCCAGCGCTGTTTGCGCCGACGGCTGACGTATAGGCATAGTTGTTCATCGCGCCGTTTCCGCTAATTGTAAGCGTACCCGTATTACGGTTAAGCGAGTAGTTTATATTGCCGTCCGTTCCCGTGACGTTGGCGCAGACAGCCTCGTTGTTTCTGATAATAAACCTTGCATAATACTCGCTTGCAAAGTCCATACAGTAAATACCCGACGGCTTATTGCGCGTATAATTGTACGTTTCGTAGCTCGGATTAACCTTTTTTGCAAGGTTTTCAGGATTAGGTCTTGATGAGTCGGACACAGTAGACGAATAGTTGATATAGTATTCGCCGCGATTGTGATTAAGGTTCAGCATATACTGAGTCGCTTTGATTTTGTCCTCAGTATGCCACTTATAGTAGTCCTGTATATGCGCCGTACCGATGCCCGTATTATAGCTGTAAATATTTACGTAGCACGGCTCAATATAGTCGCCGTCAGAATAATCGTTGTACTTTATTTTCTGCCCCGACTCGTTTTCGTCAACGACAACGCCGTCTGCCGCTTCGGTTGCAATATACTGGTCAAAACGGTTAAACAGCACGCATTTTCCCCTTACTGCGCCGAGCGTAGGAACGGTTTTACCGAGGTACCAGCGGTCGTGGTAGTTATAGCTTTCGCCGTAAAAATACTTACCCTGTCCGTAGCCGTGAATATATTCGTAAATCGCATTTGTAAATTTGGGAACGCCGTTGTTTCCGTCATCCTCCTTAATGCATACGAAAACAGTTTCGGTCGGGTGCGCGTCAAGCCAGTTATATATATCCTGAAAAACAAAGTCAAGATAATAGTAATCGTCGCCGTTCCAGCAATCAGTTTCGCCGTGCACCGTCTTTACGGACAGCGAATTCGGGTCAACCTCACAGCGTATGTCAAGAAAACGAATTCCTGCATTTAGCTGCTGAGTAATGTTCATGCTCTGGCACTTCGATACGCCCGACAGAATACCGAAAATATCCTCGTCCTTAAATTTTCGCGCGCAGGAATCGTGAGTGCCTGGAAGCGTGATTTCCGTAAGCTTTGTGCTGTCAAGAATGGTGCTCATCCAGTCGGAAGCCGAAACATCGCTGAGCGACGCCTCGCTTGCCGTATACGAAAAAGCGTTAAAAGGCACGCCGAAAAAGGCGCTGCAAACCAGCATCGCCGACAATAACAGCGATATTATTCTGTTACGCGTTTTCATAGCCTTTCTCCTCTTTTGGACAGACTTATCCAACTTTATATTAACATATTAAAAAATAAAAAGCAATTAAAAAAGGAACGGTCGCAAAACCATTCCTGAAAATTATGAAATTTTCACTTCATCTTTCTTCTTTTTTTCGTATTTTGCTTCAATGTTTATCATTATTATCAGCGAAACAGCGATAAACGCGACTGACACAAGCGCCGTAACAGTGAAAAACTTGTCCGTCATTTCGCTAAGACATTCAAGGAAGATTTGCGGCTTGATGTCAAGGCTGAGCACGGGATTAACGACTCTGAGTAATAATGACGCCAAAAGCGCACTTATTCCGCCGCCCTCAATGCCGCACAGAATTCTCGTTATGCTCAGGCGTTTCCTCGCGTGAATAAGCACAAGCGAAAGCGAGCATACGACAATCGCAACGAGCGAAATAAACTGCGAAAACGTTACGTTGCTTCTGAGCTCCTTTTGCTTACGCTCGGCGCTTTCCATACCCGAAACGCTGACGGTTTCGTTATAAATCTTCGCCGCCTTCTGCGCCGTCATATTTATATCGGCGCTGTCGTAATCAATATTATTTCCCTTTGCGTAATCCTCACAAAGCGTATTGAAATAGTCGAGCAGGCTTGTTGAATAAAGGCTGCCGTCGCCCGAGGCAAGCGCGTTATCAAGCGATTTTTTCACGTTCTGAGATGTCGGCGTGTCCTCGCATATCTTCATAAAAACTCTCGTTGGGAAGCCCGTTTCCTTCGACAGCATTTCGTACTTCGTTTCGAGCTGCTTTTCAGCCTCTGCCGACAGCATCGTAACGGGGAATTTTGAAGAGTAGTAATTATGCGAGGCTACGGTCAGATTCATTACAAAGCTGAATATCAGCACAGCCGTGAACGCTGTGACAAGCACTTGTAAAATAATAGCCAGAATTTCTCTGGAGCGCGTCATTTTCATAGCTGCACCTCCTCAAAAATCAAGGCCTTGTAGTTGCCCGTCAAACCGATTTTTCCGACCTCGGGAGCGTATACAATAATACACTTGTTTAGCTTCGGTGCGTACGCCTTTACCGCCTCAAGAGTTTTGAAATCCTTTGTATCGGTCAAAACGTAGTCGTGCTTTTCAAAATCGCCCTCCGCTCTGAAAACAATTGCTTTTTCGAGCTCGCGGAGAACGTTGATATCAGTATTGAGATAAACGTATCCCGCTTTGCCGAACTCGGCGCTTCCTATATCGTACGACACAACGTCATCAAGCTGATGATACGGCGCGTCGGCAACGATAGGATAGTCCTTTTCGCCCTTGAGCGTTCCTATACAGTCGCCTGCTTCGATTTCGTCAAACGGCTTTTCGACAACCTTTGACGTATCGGCTGCAGCTTCGTACTTCGACAGCACTACGCCCTCATAAACGGGCGCAAACATATCAGCCTTGAAGCAGAAAACTGACACAGTGACAATCGAAAAAACGATGCCGAGAGCAATAGGCAAAACGGTGATTTTTAATATAAAATCTCTTTTCATCACTTCACCAGATTATAGCTTATTTTCCCTGTCCAAGCGCATTTGCGAGCGAAAAGCTCTTGTTTCTCTTCGGCTTGTATGCAGGCGGATTTTCAAGCTTCTTTGTGTATCCGTTCTTCTTTGCTGTGATTTTGTTAACCTCGTGAACGGGGCCCGACATATATTCCGTCATATATTTGTCGGCAACCTCCATCATATCCTTGTCGTTTTTCATTTCGCCAAGAATAGTGACTGCGATAATATCCTGCACCTCGTTCGTTCCGTCCTCAAATACCTCGCCGAGCATTTTGAAAAGCTTTTTCTGGTCTGCCGCGCTGCCGTTTTTGATAACGTCAAGCACCTTTGCGTTGCCGTGCTCGGTGAAAAACGTTTCGGGAAGGAATTCGCCGTAGGTCGCAATATTCATCTTTATTTCGTCCTTGAATTCTGGATAAAGCACGCCGAAACGGTTTGCAAGAGAGTCCGTATCATAGCTTACGGAGCCGTTTTTCGCCTTCGTTCTTGAAACTGCCTTTGGCATCTTAATCTTGTCAAGGTCAACGGGCTTGCGTGACTTGAACATTCTTTCAAGCTCGTCGCGCACCTCGTTTGCCGCGCTCTTTGCGTCGCGCTCGTCAATGCTCGAAAGCTCAAAAAGAGTTCTTGAAATAGTATTGAACTGTGCGTCGTCGCCGCTGTCGTAATTGCATTCAAAAGCGAGTATGCTCGTTTCGCCGTCGTGAACAAGACGGTACGCGCCCTTTTCGCCCTTAAACGTAATTGAAGTGTCCGTCTGCTCAGTTTTTTTGAATTCAAGTTCCGTGTTAAGTGAATCAAGGTTCTTTTCTATTATCTTAAAAGCTTCATTTAACTGCATAGTTAAACTCCTTTCAGCCAGTTAATCCATAGTATTATACCACTAAAGACAGCGTTTGTCACTATATATTTTTATTTTATATCAAAAAAGAAAATTTAATATTGATATTATTAAAATAATATGATAGAATAGTTAACTTGAATAAGCATACATTCTTGGATATTTAAGGATTTGAGGCTATATGGATAAAAGACCGATAGGCGTTTTTGATTCAGGTCTTGGCGGGCTTTCAACCGTCAGAGCGATGAAAAAACTGCTTCCTAACGAAGATATCATATATTTCGGCGACACGGGCAGAGTGCCGTACGGCACAAGGTCAAAGGAAACCGTCGAAACGTACGCGGCGCAGGACATCAAGTTTTTACGAAGCTTTTCGTGCAAGATGATTGTTGCGGCGTGCGGTACCGTTTCCACAGCGGCGGCAGACGTTCTTTCAAGAATTGACGAGCCGTCAACGGGCATAACAAAGCCGTCGGCAAAGGCCGCTGCAGAGGCTACAAAAAATAACGTTATCGGCGTTATGGGTACGAGCGCAACCGTAAACAGCGGCGCGTTTGATAACGAAATTCACGCGCTGTCACCCGACGCAAAAATTATTTCTGTATCCTGTCCGCTTCTCGTTTCGCTCGTTGAAAGCAATTGGATTGACATAGACGACGAGGTAACAAACGCCGCCGTACGAAGATATATTGCGCCTATTATCGAAGGCGGCGCAGATACAATCATACTCGGCTGCACGCACTTCCCCATTCTCGCACCGATTATACAGAAAAACGCAGGCAACGGCGTAACGCTGATTGACTCGGGACTCGCCGAAGCGCAGTACGTAAAAAACGTGCTTGAAGAAAAGGATATGCAAAACGACTTAAATCACGCGGGCGTACAGAGGTTTTTCGTGTCAGACAAGACGCAGAACTTCTGTGACGTTGCAAATATACTGCTGAGCGAGGATATCTCTGACAGCTGTGAATTTGTTGATATTTTTAAGGTAATATAGATGAAGAAAAACGCACTGATAAAAATTGTCGGACGGCAGAAATACGGTCTTGACAGCGATAAAATTGAAATGACAACCGTCGGCACTATTGAGGAAACCGACGATTGCTACATACTTCGCTATAACGAGGAGCAGGAGCCGCCGCAAAAGCCGCTCAGAACGAAGCTCACCATATCGAAGGACGAGCAGAAGGTTGAGCTTATGCGAACGGGCGATTACAGCTCGCTTCTTGTCGTTGAGCGCTCAAAGCGCAACCTTTGCAACTACGGCACGGGCTACGGCGATATTCTTATGGGCATTTACGGCAAGAATATTGACAACTGCTTTGAAAACGGCAAGGGTACGTTCAGCTTCGGCTACGATATTGACGTAAACGGCGCGCTCACAAGCGAAAACGAAGTAAAACTCACGGTAAGGATTAATTAGTATGTCAAAAATTGTTAAACAGACGCAGGAAGAATTAAAAGAAAAAATCATCGAGGCAGTTAACAGCGCCGTAAATAACGGCGAGCTTCCAGAAGCAGAGCTGCCCGAGTTCATAATCGAAAAGCCAGCAGATAAGAAAAACGGCGACTTTTCGAGCAATATAGCTATGGCAGGCGCAAGAGCATACAAAAAGGCTCCGCGTATGATTGCCGAAAGCATTGTATCAAATCTTGAATTAGAGGGCACACTCTTTGAAAGAGCTGAAATCGCAGGTCCCGGCTTTATCAACTTTTATCTTGCTGACGAATACTATTCAAAAATTCTACGCGATGTTGTTGAAAGCGGCGAGGATTACGGCAAGTCCGATTTCGGTCAGGGCAAAAAAATCATCGTTGAATTCGTATCTGCTAACCCGACGGGTCCTATGCACATCGGCAACGCGCGCGGCGGCGCAATCGGCGACTGCCTTGCTTCCGTGCTTGAGTACGCAGGATACGACGTAAAGCGTGAATTTTACATCAACGACGCGGGAAACCAGATTGAAAAATTTGCAACCTCGCTTGAGGTAAGATACCTTCAGGCGTGCGGCAAGGATATTGAGATGCCCGAGGACGCATACCACGGCGCCGACATTACCGAGCACGCGGAATGCTTCAAGGCAGAATACGGCGACAGGTACGCCGACGCACCGAGCGACGAGCGCAGAAAGGCTCTCGTTGACTTCGCGCTTCCAAAGAATATTGCAGGACTTGAGCGCGACCTCGGCAAATACAGAATTACTTATGACAAGTGGTTTAAGGAGTCCACGCTCCACAACGACGGCTCTGTTGACAGAGTTATTGAAGCGCTCAAGGAGCGCGGCACGACGTATGAACAGGACGGCGCGCTCTGGTTTAAGGCGAGCGAATACGGCAACGACAAGGACATCGTGCTTATCAGGGCAAACGGACTTCCGACATATATCGTACCCGACATCGCTTATCATTATAACAAGCTCGTTACGCGCGGCTTTGACAAGGCTATCGACGTTCTCGGCGCCGACCATCACGGCTACGTTCCGCGTATGAAGGCGGCGCTTACGGCGCTCGGTCTTGACGCAGACAGGCTTGATATAGTGATTATGCAGATGGTACGCCTTGTACGCGAGGGCGAAACGATTAAGCTTTCTAAGCGTTCGGGCAAGGCTATTACGCTCAACACGCTGCTTGAAGAGGTACCGATTGACGCTGCAAGATTTTTCTTCAATCTGCGCGAGCCGAACTCACATTTTGACTTTGACTTAGAGCTTGCGGCTAAGCAGTCGAGCGACAACCCCGTTTACTACGTTCAGTACGCTCACGCGCGTATCTGCTCAATTCTCAGACGTGCAAAGGAACAGGGCGTTGAGCTCAGCGAGCCCGATACGAACGAGCTTAAGCTGCTCAGCAGCGACGAGGAACGCGAGCTTATCACGCATCTCAGCGCGCTGACGGACGAAATAATATCCGCTGCAAAAAGCTATGACCCTGCAAGAATTACGCACTACGTAATCGAGCTTGCAACGCTGTTTCATAAATTCTACAACGCGCACCGCGTTGTTGTTGACGATAAAAGCCTTATGAACGCAAGACTGTATCTCTGTACAGCAGTCAAAAACACTATCTATAACATTTTGACGATGCTCAAAATTGAAGCACCTGAATCAATGTAAGTGAGGAATTAAAATGGCTAACATCAGCCCTGCTCTGCTCCACCGCTTAGGCAACACGCTAATGAAATACGTTTACAAGAATCCTGAGAGGAATATGCTCAGGCTTGTTAAGGTTGCGAAGCTTGCCGCTGGCAGTATTTATCCTAAAAGCACTTTTGAAAAGCCGATTGATATTATCACCGACAAGAATAACGTATGGCACAAGTATCTTTTTGACGGAATAAAAAGGCTCGACAGGGACCAGTTTACGCGCGTTGCGCTCACCTTTGCAATTGACGCGGGATACGTCGGCACGTCTACTCTCCGCAAAAAGCGCGACGAGCTTGAATGTAACATCCCGTGGGTAATTCTTATGGACCCGACGTCCGCCTGCAACCTGAAATGCAAGGGCTGCTGGGCTGCCGAATACGGTCACAAATCAAACCTTACGCTTGACGAAATGCGAAAGGTTATACGCGAAGCCAAGGAGCTCGGAACGCACTTCTTTATGTTCACGGGCGGCGAGCCGCTCACAAGAAAAAAGGACCTGCTTACGCTTATCAGCGAAAATCAGGACTGCATTTTCCTCGCGTTTACAAACGGTACGCTTGTTGACGACGAGTTTTGTGAGGATATTAAAAAGGCGGGCAACCTTGCGCTTGCAATTTCAGTTGAGGGAACGAAGGAAACTACTGACGCGCGTCGCGGCGAGGGCGTATACGACCGCGTTATCGAGGCTATGCAAACGCTCAAAAAGCACAAGTGCATTTTCGGCACATCGGTGTGCTACACAAGCCAGAACTACGAGGCTGTCACAAGCGACGAGTTCTACGATATGGAAATTGAAAACGGTGCGATTTTTGCGTGGTATTTCCACTATATGCCCGTAGGCAGCGACGCCGACACCGACCTGCTTCTGACACCCGAGCAGCGCGAGCACGTTTACAGAGCTATCCGAGCTAAGCGAAATGACAAAACAGGCAAGCCGATTTTCACAGTTGATTTTCAGAACGACGGCGAATTTGTCGGCGGATGCATCGCAGGCGGAAGAAACTACTTCCACGTTAACAGCGAGGGCGACGTCGAGCCGTGCGTATTTATCCATTACAGCGACTGTAATATAAGGGAAAAGAGCGTGCTTGAATGCCTGAGGTCGCCGCTCTTCAGGGAATATTACAAGGGACAGCCCTTTAACGACAATATGCTTCGTCCCTGTCCTATGCTCGAAAACCCCGAAGCGCTTGTTAAAATCGTTAACAAAACGGGCGCAAAATCGACAAACCTCAACTGTCCCGAAAGCGCGGAAGCACTTTGTGCAAAGTGCGAGCATTACGCAGAGCATTGGGCACCAAAGGCAAAGGAGATTTGGGAGGAAAAGGAACGCTTCCACCCGTTCACACAGTACTACCGCGACACCGAGGAGGGCAAAGCGGAGCTACAGAACAAATAGACATAGCAAAACGGCTGTTTTGAAACAGCCGTTTTTATTATTATCATATTATTTGCACGCTTCGTTGAAGAACGCGAGCGCGTCGTCAATAGCTTTCGTTCCCGATTTGTCAAACGGGAAAAGTACGCTGAACACGTGTGGAAGCGGCTCTCCGTTTTCATCGTCGCCGAAGTCGGCAATTTCACACTTCACGCCCTTTTCCTTCAGCAATTCATACGCCCTGTGCGTCTGGTCGTGAGCAAGGCTGTCGCCGCCGCTTGTGATGAGGTACGTCGGCGGAAGCTCAGCATAATCAACGATTTTGTCGAGGTCCATAAATTCGTACGTAGGCTTGCTCTTGTAATCCTTGCCCCAAAGAATTTTGGTGTAAATGCTGAACGCTCCGCCGTCCTTCATAAACGCAACGGGCGAGGTCAGAAGAAGCGCGCTGAGCTTAAGGTTTCCGTCAACAACACCGAATTTTTCGCGAAGCTCGGGGCTTTGAAGAAGCACTGCTGAATAAGCGGAAAGCTGTCCGCCCGCGCTGTCACCCGTGAGCATAATTTTTGTTTCGTCACAGGGATAGTTTTTCATATTTTCGCTTATCCATTTAAGCGCCTGCGCCGTGTCCTGAAGCTGCTCGTTAACGGTAACGTCGGGTGCAAGACGGTAGCTGATGTTAAACACCGTATAGCCCCTGTCGGCAATACTCAGACAATAGTATTCGTTAAGCTCCTTGTCGCCGTACATCCAGCCGCCGCCATGAATGTCAATAACTACGGGAAGCTTTGCGTCAGCAGGCGTGCCTTCTGGATAATAAACGTCAAGCTTGTGATATATATTTCCGTCGTCAATATACGGTATATCCTTGACCTTTTCCACCTTGTCGGGAGGAGTCTGCGTGGCGTGCTTTGCAGCGTCGCCGTCAGAGCAGAAGCGCCATACCATCTGCATCATTTTAATAACTGGATTGTGCCTGATGCCGTCGCCGCTCTCGTCCTTGTACTCAACGGTATCGGATATTACCATACCGCCGACAGCAAATCTGTCCTCGTCCGTATCGTACGACGGCTTAGTCGTAACCTCGATAAATACTACCGCCGCAATAGCAATAACGAGGATTACACATAGAATTATCAGGCAAACGGTTTTGCCCTTTGATTTCTTTTTCTCTTTAACTTCCTGCATAAAAATACCCCCTTTTCATTATAAGCCAATTATACTAAATCCGTTTTGCTATGTCAACAACACGGGCGACTCATAAGCAACAGAAAACGAGCCGTTTTTCACAGTATACTCAACGTCGCCGACAGACAGCATAACCGTTCCGTTTCTGTCAGAAAGAGAAGCCTCGTCAAGCGTAATATCACCGCTTCCGCCGTAAGCGAAGGTAACGCCGTCAACGTCGACGGTATAATTCTTATTATTATTCGCAGAACAGCCGAGCGCTTTTGCGAGCTTGCTGTCGGAGCAGTACACGCATTCAAGCTCGCAGCGTCTGCTTTTTATATAATCGTTTATTACGTTAATATCGTTCTTTTTCGTCAGTCCGCAGACCTCAGCCTTGCCCGATTTGCATATAACCGCCGCGCCGCTCTGCGTAATGTAAATATGCGAACAGCCGTTGTCGTAAAGCTGGAAGCCGACAAGAAAAGCTGAAAAGAGCGCAAGCGACATTATTGCCGCCTTTTTCGTGATACGCGGAATAAAAATAACGCACATAGCAATCACAACGAGTATCATTCCCACAAAAACTGTCGCTGACGGCACAAGATTTACGGCTGCATACGGGAGCCTTGCCGCGCCCCTGATTAAAGAAATGATAAGCCCGTTTAAGAGCCTTTCTGCCCACGCAAGCACATCGCCGAGAAGCCACACTCCCGAAAACGCCGAGCAGAGCATAGACACCGTTACTGCAAGGCTTCCGAGCGGAAAGATTATGACGTTAAGCAGTATTCCGATAAGTGAAAAGTAGCCGAAAAACAGGCACATTATCGGAATAGTGCAGACCGAAAGAACTGCCGACAGCAAAAACATATCGACTATTTTTGCAAGTGTTTCTGCAGCGCGCCGCGGTATCAGCGGTTTTCTTCCCTGCTGGATGCAGTTAAGATATAATTGATAAACGTAAACTCTCTGCTGAATATGCGGATAAACTACAACAATCGCAAGCACGCACACGACAGTCAGCAGCGTTGCGACGTCGCACACGGCAAACGGATTAAGGCATATCACCAATATCGCAATACCGAGCGAATTCAGCGAGTCCGCCTTATCGTCGGTCATATTGCATATCATCATTATCGTAAGCATTACTGACGCGCGCACTACTGATTTTGAAAAATCGCTGAGCATACAGTAAAACACAATAATACAAATAAGTATGGGCGAGGATACCTTTTTGCTTATACCAAAGCGGTTGAAAAGCAGTACAAACACGCCCGTTACTGCGCTAAGATGAAGTCCGCTTACAGCAGTCAGGTGGCTCGTTCCCGTCGTTTTGAACGCGTCCATCAGCTCGTCCGAAATATACGAGCGGTCGCCGATAATCATACCGAGTCCGAGCGCGCCCTCGTCGCCGCCGACGTTACTCATAAACGAAGCTGCAATATGCTGTCTGATTTCAAGTATTTTACGCATAGGCGAGCTTACGAATTCATCAGACACCGTATATTTTTTAACGCTTGCGTGAAGGAATATCTGCTTCCCCCACTCGCCGAAGGAAGCAAAGCCGTTGTCAGCAACAGCGAAAAATCTTAGCTTTCCACTAATAAGCTGATAGCCCTCTGCAGAAAGCTTTTCGGGCGTATATAGGCGCACCTTTATGCCTTGCGGCGCGCCTGCCATATTTATTGATACGACCTTTGCAGTATAGGCATATCCGTTTGTGGTCTTTTCGCCGAGATTTGTTATACAGAAGACGGCGTCGGCGCTTTTTGTATCAAGAAAAAGCTGAGGTTCAACAATGCCGTTATACGAAAACAAAAATAAAATGCAGGCAAGCAGTGACGTACCCGCGCAAAGCGGCACGACTGCAGCCTGTCTGTATTTTGGAACGGCAAGAGCCGTCACAAATACGAAAAGAAGAAAAATCCCCACGTATTTTGACAGCTCGTATCCTATGAAATTAAGCGCAAAAAGAGTGATACCGAATGAAAAGCCTATTACAGCAGCTATTCGTTTCATTGTACCCCTCTTTCCGTTAATTAATACTTTCTGCGTTCTGTTCGCTGTCGTGCTTTTTGTTAATGAAATACACGACGAGATTTGCGCTGACAACGACTAAATTAAGCACGTACACAATCAGCACGTAATTTATCGTATGCGACGCAAGCTTTGCCGCAATTCCGCAAAGATAACCAAAGGTTATCAGCAGTAAAAATTTCAGGCTTGTTGCCTTTGCTGTCCTTGCCCGTATGCTTTTTACAAGATTAATCGGCCACGACAGACCGAAGCAGACGAGCATCGCAGTTTCGAGTAATTCAGGCATAGTTTTCCTCCGTTTTTCATATAGCTACATAATACCACAAATTTCAATTTTTAACAACTATATAAATACAGTGTTGACAAATTCGGAATATAGGTATAGAATAGTTTTACACTTTTATGAAGGAAAATATTATGAAAGAGCTTTACACAAAGCCCGAGGTTGAGGTTGAAGCGTACAACGAGGTTGACGTTATTGCTACCTCATCAACTGACCAGATGGGCGGAGACGACGACGAATAATTAGCAAAAAACACTGACTTACGTCAGTGCTTTTTTGTTTTATAAGAAAAATGCTGCGTACGAAAGCGTAAGGTGAAAAAGCGAGGTGTTCCACTTCTGCTCCTTGCCCCACGTTTCAAAGGTCGTCGTTGCGCCCTCGCTCAGCATATTCAGCCACGCGTTCGGGTTGAGGATGTGCTTTGTGATATCCCTGCCGTCGCGTTGAAGCCTGTAAAGCATCGGGAACGCCGAAAACATATTGACGGTCGTTATTCCCCTTTTTTCAAAATCGCCGATGATTTTTTCTTTCGTCTTTTCATCAGGACACAAACCGAAGGCGTAAGAGAAAACGTCTGAAACAATACTCGAGTGGTCTGTGTTTACGCTGTCCTTAAAGCATAACCTGTCCTTATCGTAAAACGCGCTGAGATACGCGTTTTTTATTTTTTCAGTATCGTAAACGGCTTTTTTGACAAGCTCGTTGAAGGCAGTAAGCGCGCCGTAAAAATACGCGTTAATAACGCAGTGCGTTTCGTGCAGGAACGCGTTTTGTTCAAGGCTTACGTCATAATTATCCCTGAAGTTATCGGGCCATTCGACTACGCACCACTTGTCAATTTTTGTGACAAGCTCACCGTTTGTGTATTCGCTAATATAATAATCAAGCACCGATTTTAAATCATCGATAACCTCGTCGACAAAGGCGCGGTCGCCGCTAAGCGACAAATAAATATTCACAGCGATAATCATAATAAGCGGAAATTCAGCGATTTCCTGTATCAGCGAGCAGTTAAGACACGTCAGAAGCGACGGCGAAACAGCCTTCGTTTTCAGCGCGTCGCGTATCAGCTGCCTGAAAAGCAACCAGTCGCCCGTAAGCTTGCCGAAGGTCAGCGCGATATAACAGCCGTCGCCGAGATAATAGCCCTTTTCTCTGTCGGGACAGTCCTGCACCGTTTCCTGCACGCCGTACTTCAGCGTGTGAGCGCAGAGCTTCCAAACGCTTTCAAGCTCGCCGTTTTCAAAATGCTTTTCAGCGGTGCTGAACGGATAGTGCCTTGCAGTAAGCACGACCGTGTCCTCGTCGAGCACGGCGCCGTCGGGCATAATGATTTCGGCATAGCGAAAAGCCTTGTAATCAAACTCTTTCAGCGTGTCCGCACCGCCCGACAAAAGCATTACGTCTTCATATCTGCAACCAGCGCGCATTTCGTATCTGACTCTGCCGTTTTCGCTCAGCTCCTGAGCGAAGCGAACGAGTACTTTACTTCCTTTTTTGCCCCTTGCAGTAAAGCTGAGATAGCCGACGTAATTTGACGAAAAATCAAGAAAATATCCGTATTCGGTTTTTGTGAGCTTCGGCTTTACCGTTTCAAAAACGAGCGGCTTTGCTTCGGTATCATAAAGCGTGAGGTCGTTTTTGCATAACCTCGCCTGCTTCCAGTCAGAGTCGTCAAAATCGTTTTTCTCAAAGCCGACCTGCTTTGCACCCGCGTCGTATACCTCCGAAAACTGCGTATCGTATCCCGTTTTGCCGTTTGATGAATAGGCGTCGTGATACGAATACAGGAAGCTGTCGTCGCTTGACAGCAAAACCTTTCCGTCGCAGATAACATCGCAAATCAGCCCGTGGCAGTTGTCGCCGCTGACAAACACGCGGTTAATAAGCCCCTGATAGTACGTGTGTACGGCAAGGATATTTTCGCCCTTGACGAGATATTCCGTTATATCAATTTCACGCGCGCACTGGCAGAAGCACTCCGTTACGAAGCTGCCGTTAATATAGAGCTTGAAGCAGTCGTCGGCGCCGATGATGATTTTTGTAGCTTTTATCTCGTCAAGCGCAAAGCGCCTGCGAAACAGAATGTGGGCGTTTTGATATTTGCTTTCGGGAACGGTTACCCTGTCAAGGTAGCGGTGAAAAACGTTGATTTTATCAAGCCCTTCAAACTCCTTTGAGGTTATCCATTTCCCCGTAAATTCATAATCATTTGTGTATTGCATAAGTGTACTCGCTGAGCAGCAGGCAGTCGTTTTTCGTATAGCCGAGCCGCTGCATAAACTTTAAAGCAGTTTTTATTTTCATCGGATAAATCAGCTTCCAAAGCGGAGAGCTGAGCTTGTCGCGTCCGAGCTTGCCCTCGACCATAATGTGAGCGTCCTTGCTATTTACAAGCTCCTTTATCGTGCTTTCGGGCGAGAGGTAGCTTTTCTGCTCTTCCTCACTCTTCTTTTCCCAGTTTCTGACAAAGGAGCTTTCACGCGGGATTGAGTACGATTTGTCCGTTTCGTCAGCTCCGTTAATAATTATCGTGTGTCCGTCGGCTGAAAGCTCGTTTTCACCTTTTGCAATTTCTATATCCCTGAACAGAAAGACTTTGCTTCCGCTTTGCGTATACTCCCTGCCGTTTACTGTAAGCGTTACGCTCTCTTTGTTTGAATAAACCTTAACGTCGTATGAGCCTGCTTTTCTGTTTTTAAAGCGCGTTCCGCAGATGTGAGTAAACGGCTCGTCGCTCCAGTACGCTTTATAAAGATAGAAGGAGTCTTTTTTTATTTTTCTGTCGTACGTTGCAAGTCCCTTGTTGTTCTTGCCGATAACTCCGCCCTCGCGCCTGTTGGACGCGCCGAAGTCGAACATATTCCAGACGTACGAGCCCCAAAGCCAGTCGCGCGACGAAATCGCTTTTATGTACTCCTCGTGAAAACGGCACTGGTATTCCTCCGAATAATCGCCCTGCACAGGTGTGGCAGAGTGAAGATTAACGAGTCCCTCGGCGCCGTATTCCGAAAGGCAGAGCCTTACGTTCGGATAATCGGCGTGGAAGCTGTCAAGCCATTTGTTGAGAAAATCAAAGCCGAAATCGTACCAGCCGAAGTAATGATTGTAGCCAAGGATATCGGTAATGCTGTTGAGCTTTGACGACTGGTCAAGTATTGACAGCTGAGCGCAAGTGGTAAAGCGCGTTTTGTCAAGCGATTTTACAAGCGAATTAAGCTCCTTCATACAAGGAATTAACGCCTTGCTTTTGCTGTTCTTTTTGTTCTGCGTTATTTCGTTTTCTATGCCCCAGCAGAAAATGCAGGGGTGATTGTAATTCTGCTTTACAAGCTCGGTCAGCTGCTGCTTTGCATTGTCCTGCTTAAGCTCGCTGAACGAGGAAATAACGGGTGCTTCTGCCCAGACGAGCACGCCCTTTTCGTCGCACAAATCATAAAAATATCTGTTTTGCTGATAATGTGCAAGGCGTACGGAATTCGCGCCGAGCTCAAGGATTAAGCTTAAGTCCTCAAGGTGCTCCTTTTCCGTTATGGCGTTACCCATATTTTCTCTGTCCTGATGGCGCGAAACGCCCCTGAGCTTAATATGCTCGCCGTTTAGGAAAAAGCCCCTTTCGGCGTCAATTTCAATAGTGCGGAAGCCGACCCTCTGAGAAACGCTGTCAAGTACGTTTTCGTTTTCCATAACCTCGCATACAAGCGTGTACAGATACGGATTTTTTATGCCGTTCCACAGTATAGGACTGCCGCAGTCAAGCGTGATTTCTGTTTTTTCGCTGTCACTCTGAGCAAAAATGCTATTATCCCCGTCAAAAAGCGTATATCTGATTGTTGCGCCGTCGGGCATATTATCAACAAGGCACTTTACGTCAAGCGTCCACGCGCCGTCCGTTTTTTTCGGTGTGGCATAAACGCCGCACGACGAAAAATCGCTGAACGAAAAATGGCACTTTTCCGTTTCTATCAGCGAAACGTTGCGGTACAAGCCGCCCCAGAAGGTGAAATCAGCTGTCGATGGATATACGTCCTCAAAATCGCTGTTGTCAACGGATATTTTCAGCGTGCAGCCGTCCTTGATATACGGAGTAAGGTCAGTAACGAACGCGCTGTAGCCGCCCCTGTGCGTATTGATTACTTTTCCGTCGGCATAAACCTCTGCAACAGAATTTGCGCCTTCAACAAGAAGAAACGTGTTCATATCAGAGGGCGCAAGCTCTTTTGTATAAAAGCACTTAGTCCTTATGTAGTCAGGCGTAGTTCCGTCCGAAGCGTTAAAGGAATGCGGCAAATCGACAATCTGCGTGCTGCCGTTAATCTCAAAAAGCCAGCCGTTATTGATGTTCGTCACCTTTCTCACGCTGTCACCTCCCAGCTTATATATAAAATGTAACATATATAATTATATTTTTCAATTAAATAGTGACTTTTAAATATAAATGTTGTATAATGATATATCATATTTTAAATTGGAGATGTCTATGAGCAATATTTTTGAAAGAGCTGTAGTCTTTGCATTGAAAGCTCACGAGGGACAAACGCGTAAGGACGGCGGAGTTTATATTCTTCATCCGCTTGAGGACGCGGCAATCGTCGGAACGATGACAAACGACCTCGAAGTACTTGCGGCGGCTGTGCTTCACGATACGGTTGAGGACACGCCTGTTACGGAACAGGATATTCTTGACAACTTCGGCGAAAGGGTTGCAGAGCTTGTAGCTCACGAAACGGAGAACAAAAGGCCAGAGCAGGATGCGAGGGATACCTGGAAAATCAGGAAGGTTGAAAGCCTTGAGGTGCTAAAAAACTGCGGCAGCACGGAAACTAAAATGCTGTGGATAGGCGATAAGCTTTCAAATATGCGTTCGCTGTCGCGCGATTTTGAAAAGGTCGGCCCGTCGATTTTTGAACGCTTTAATGAAACAGACCCGCGCGAACAGCGCTGGTACCACGAAACTATACTCGATTACACAAGCGAGCTGAGCGAATATCCCGCATACAGAGAATATAAAGCGCTTGTTCACGCAGTATTTGATAATTGTAACTAAGGAGAGCGAATATGGAAAAGATTATTAAACTCACAGGAAGAATTGATTCGGCAAACGCCGCAGAAACAGAACAGAAAATCTTACAGGAAATCGGTGATTTTGACGGCGAGCTTATGCTTGACGCCGACGCGCTTGAATACATATCAAGCGCAGGACTGAGAGTAATTCTCAGACTCAAAAAATCAAACAATACCACAAAGGTTATTAACTGTAATTCAGAGGTTTATGAAATATTTGATATGACGGGCTTTACCGAAATGATGGATATTTCTAAGGCGTACCGTAAGCTTTCTATCGAAGGCTGCGAGGTCATTGGCGAAGGCGCAAACGGTATCGTTTACCGTACTGACCCAGACACCATCGTAAAGGTTTACAAGAGCCCTGACTCGCTTGCAGAAATACACAACGAGCGCGAGCTTGCAAGAAAGGCCTTCGTTATGGGAATTCCGACTGCTATTCCGTATGACGTTGTTAAGGTAGGCGACCTTTACGGCTCCGTATTCGAGCTTCTTGACGCAAAATCGTTCGCACAGCTTATTAACGAGGGTGAATCGGTTGACGCGCTTGCAAAGGCAAGCGTTGACATTCTCAAAACAATTCACTCAACGACGCTTAAGCCAGGCGAGCTTCCGAGCAAAAAAACAGAAGCAATCGGCTGGGCTGAATACTGCCTGCCTTATCTACCAGAGGAAACGGGCGCAAAGCTTGTTGAGCTGTTCAAGGCTATTCCAGAAACAGACACAATGCTTCACGGCGACTATCACATCAAAAACATTATGCAGCAAAACGGCGAAAACCTGCTTATCGATATGGACACTCTCGCTATGGGTCATCCGATATATGAATTTGCGGCAATTTATGCGGCATACAAGGGCTTTTCGTGCGTTGACAAGGAGAACTGTTCAAGGTTCCTCGGCATTTCAACTGAAAACTGTGTTGCATTTCTTGACGCAACCTTCAAATACTATTTTGAGGGTACTGACGTCAGCTTTGACGACGTTGTCAAAATGTCAGAAATTATTTGCTACACACGTGTTTTACGCAGACAGATTAAGAGGTTCGGTATTGACAGCGCAGAGCATAAGCCTACGATAGATTTCTGCAAAGATTATCTTATTAAAACCGTTCCGACAACCGATAAACTTTACTTTTAATTAAGGAGAACATATATGGATATCAATTTGAACAAAGAAGGCTCAAAACTCGTTATTTCAATAATCGGCAGAGTTGATACAACGACTGCACCCGAGCTTGAAAAGTGCATTGACGAAAACACAGACGGCGTTACGGAGCTTGTGCTCGACGTCAAGGATATGAGCTACACCTCGTCTGCAGGACTGCGGGTACTGCTCAAGGCTCAGAAGCTTATGAACACACTCGGCACTATGAAGCTTATCAACGTACAAAGCGACGTAATGGATATTCTTGACGTTACGGGCTTTACGGATATATTAACGATAGAATAATAAGAAAGCAATTTTGAATATGCTCAAAAAATTCAGATCCAACCTGGCGTTCAATATCATCGGTGCGCTCGTTTTGCTGATGCTTGTGTTCAGTTGGGTTGTAAGTATTATAGGCTACGTCAGCTTTACAAATTCATTCAAAAGAGAATATTCTACGTCGACCTTTCATATGGCGCAGACTGCCGCAACGCTCGTTAACGGCGACAGCATAGACCGCTATCTTGAAAACGGAATTGATGACGAATACAAGCAGACGAAAAGATATCTTGACACCTACTGCAAAAAAATGAACGTGTCGATTATTTACGTCATAAAGCCTGACAAAAAAGATTACGGCAGCTTTGTATCCGTGTTCAACTGCGTTAACAACTCTGTTGACAATACCGAGTATACAGAATGGGAGCTCGGCTTTGAGCGCGAAACGACTAACGAAGAGTACCGCGAAAAATACATCGAGCTTTACTCGCAGAAGAAGGATTTTGAAACTGTTTACAGAACCACTAAGCTTAACGGTCTGCACGCGCACATAACCACGCTTGTGCCTATTAAAAATTCATCAGGCGAGGTTGTTTCGCTGCTTTGCATACAGCGTCCTATGCGAGAGCTACACGACGGCACGCTCCCGTATCTTCTGAATGTTGCAATTTCGACAATATTCTTTTCAGTAGTAGCTGCTATTATCGCCGCGAACTTCATCAAATGGAGCTTCATCAAGCCGATAAGGCGCGTAATATCCGAAGCGCACAGATTTGCTGAGGAAAACACGCAGGGCGAAAAGCTCGGCGACGGTATCAGCACACTTGAGGAGATAACGACGCTTGCAAAATCCATCGATACTATGGAAGAAAAGATGATGGATTACGTTGAAAACCTGAAAACTGCTACGGCAGAGCGAGAGAGAATAGGCGCTGAGCTTAACATAGCAAGCATTATTCAGGAAAACTCACTTCCGAACACCTTCCCCGCTTTTCCTGACAGGACTGATTTTGACATCTTCGCTTCTATGACTCCAGCAAAGGAGGTCGGCGGCGACTATTACAACTTCTTCCTGATTGACGAAACGCACCTTGCAGTTGTTATTGCCGACGTTTCGGGCAAGGGCGTTCCAGCCGCGCTGTTTATGATGGTATCAAACATTCTTATCAGCGAAGCTACGCGCATTACGGGAAATCCCGCAGAGGTTCTGACTAAGGTAAACGACAGGATTTGCGACCACAACAAGGCGGATATGTTCGTTACAGTATGGCTTGGAATAATCGATACTGAAACAGGCATAATTACGGCGGCAAACGCAGGTCACGATGACCCTGCAATATACCGCAGGGACGGCAGCTTTGAAATAGTGAAAAACAAGCACGGTCTTGTGCTTGGCGCTATGAAGGGACTTGTTTATAAAGAATTTGAAATTCAGCTTAACGAAGGCGACAAGCTCTTTATTTACACCGACGGTATTCCCGAAGCGACTGACGCTAACGAAAAGATGTTCACTATCGACGGAATGATTGACGCGCTCAACGAATACAAAGACGCTTCGCCGCAGGAAATAATTAATGGCGTAAAGAAAAGCGTTGACAACTTCGTAGGAAGCGCACCGCAGTTCGATGATATGACTATGCTGTGCGTTGAGCTTAAAGAAAATGATAATAATTCGCTTACCGTTGACGCGACGAACGAAAACCTTCATACAGTTACGGAATTTGTCGACGCGTTTCTTGAGGAAAACGGCTGCTCGATGAAAACGCAGATGAGCATTGACCTTTCGCTTGAGGAAGCGTTTGTAAACGTTGCAAATTACGCTTACGGCGACGAAACGGGAAAAGCGACAATTGAGCTTACTATCGACGGCAGAGAGGTGTCAATCACGCTGACTGACAGCGGCACTCCGTATAATCCGCTTGAAAAGGCAGACCCTGACACGTCGCTTTCTGCTGACGAGCGCGAAATCGGCGGACTCGGCATTTTCCTTGTGAAAAAGAATATGGACAGCGTTTCGTACGTTTATGAAAACGACAAAAATATTCTTACAATGAAAAAGACAATATAAAAGAATAATCCCCTTGGATATGGTTCCAAGGGGCGCCCTACATAAATAGTGTCAGCCCAAAAATGGCATCTTTTTCGCTATAACTGTATTAAAAATCACCGCAAGGCGTCAGCCTTACGGTGATTTTATGCTTTGTTCTACCCAAAAATATGCTCATTTTTGGGTGCAAAGCAGTTTTGGCAAAGTAGTTTTAGGTCATAAAGGAATTACAAAACCTAACCCTATTTACGTAGGGTGCCCCAAGGGGTTATTTTTTATAATTCATTTATGTATCTGCAGGCTGCAAGAGCGGCGATTGTGCCGTCGGCGGCAGCCGTTGTTACCTGACGAATATTCTTGCTTCTGCAATCGCCTGCAACAAATATTCCAGGAGTTTTTGTAAGGCAGCCCTCGTCAGAATCGAAGTAGCCGTAGCTGTTAAGGTCGACAAGCTCTTTGAAAGGCTCGTTTTCTGGAATAAGACCTATTGCTACAAAAAGTCCGTCGCAGCTGATTTCCTCTTTTGCGCCGTTCTTTTCGATTTCGACGCCTGCAAATTCGCCGCCGTTTGTAAGAAGCTTTGTGATTTTTACTCCCGTATGAGCGCTGACGTTATCCCGCGCAAAAAGCACCTGCTGCAGCTTTTCCTCGCCTGTGAAAAAGTCGAGGTCCTGAAGCATAATAACCTCCTTGCACTTGTCAGAAAGGAGTATTGCCTCCTGAAGCGCGGAGTTTCCGCCGCCTGCAACGCAAACTGTCTTGTCCTTGTAAAAGTCGCCGTCGCACACGGCGCAGAAGGAAATTCCCTCGCCTACGAGGTCGTCCTCGCCCTCAAGGCCGAGCATACGGTGCTTAACGCCCGTTGCAATAATGACAGCCTTGCATTCGTACTCGCCGCCCTCCTCTGTTTTTACAAGCTTTGTATCGCCCTTCTGCTCAATGGCGCATACCGTTTCTATTTCAAACTCGGCGCCCTGCTCAAGTATCTGTGAAAAAAGCTTGTCGGCAAGCTCGTTGCCGCTGATAGAAAGCGAGCCTGGAAAGTTTTCAACCTTCGGTGAATGAGTAATCTGTCCGCCGAAGCCTGCCTTTTCGATTACAAGCGCGCTTTTGCCGTTTCGCTGTGCATAAAGCGCCGCAGTCATTCCAGCAGGTCCTCCGCCAACAACAATTATATCGTACATATTATTTACCTCGTTATGTCAACAAAACGGGAGGGAAGAGCCCTCCCGTTTTCATTATTATTTTACTGAGTCATTAACCAGCCCTTGATGTCCGATACGCCGCGGAATTTTTCAAATCCTTCTCCGTTCGGGATAATGAGCGTCGGTGCCTGCTTGATGCCGAACTTGTTAACAAGCTCGGGCTGCTCGTCAGCGTTGAGTGCTGTATACTGAATGCCTGCCTTGTCAAGAAGCGCAGCGGCAGCCTTACAGTTTGGACAAGTAGCTGTCTTGAAGAGGATTACGCCCTCGTCGCCTGCAGCAACTTCGTCTGCTGCTACTGCCTCTACTGCCTCAGGCTCAACGTAATCAACAGGAGCAGGGTTAGGTCCTGTGTGAGTAAGCTTTGACCTGCCGATATCGTAAACCTTACGGTCCTTGTACTCCTGAGCCTTACCGTCGTTCCAGTTCTGGATAGGTCTGTAATAACCTGTGATACGGCTGTTAACCTCCGTCTTTGCTCCGCAAATCGGGCAGGTGTACTGCTCGCCTGTGAGGTAACCGTGGTCCTTACATACAGAATATGTCGGTGACATCGTGTAGTAAGGAAGCTTGTAGTTTTCTGCAATCTTGCGTACAAGATTTGCAGCAGCCTTCCAATCAGGAAGCTTTTCGCCGAGGAAAGCGTGGAATACTGTACCCGACGTGTAAAGCGTCTGTAAATCGTCCTGAATATCAAGCGCAGAGAAGATATCCTCTGTGTAGCCTACAGGAAGGTGTGACGAGTTCGTGTAGTACGGGTCGCCGTTCATATTTGCTGTGATGATATCAGGGAAGGCTTCCTTGTCGTGCTTAGCAAAGCGGTACGTTGTCGACTCTGCAGGAGTTGCCTCGAGGTTGTAAAGGTCGCCGTACTTTTCCTGATAATCCGAAAGACGCTCACGCATATGATTGAGAACATCTCTTGCAAAGCGCTGTACGCTGTCGTCAGTGAGGTCTGCTCTGAGCCATTTTGCGTTAAGACCAGTTTCGTTCATACCGATAAGACTGATAGTTGAGAAGTGGTTAGCAAAGGTGCCGAGATATCTCTTTGTGTAAGGATAAAGTCCCTGGTCAAGAAGAGTTGTGATAACAGTTCTCTTTACCTTCAGGCTGCGGGCCGCGATATCCATAAGGTGGTCAAGACGCTTGTAGAATTCCTGCTCGTCCTTTGACTGATATGCAATTCTCGGCAGGTTGATTGTTACAACGCCGATTGAACCAGTCGACTCACCTGAGCCGAAGAAGCCGCCTGACTTTTTGCGAAGCTCGCGAAGGTCAAGACGAAGACGGCAGCACATTGAACGTACGTCGCTCGGCTCCATATCGGAATTAATATAGTTTGAGAAATACGGCGTACCGTATTTAGCCGTCATTTCAAATAAGAGCTTGTTGTTCTCTGACTCGCTCCAGTCGAAGTTGCGTGTGATTGAATAAGTAGGAATAGGATACTGGAAGCCGCGTCCGTTAGCGTCACCCTCAATCATAATTTCGATGAACGCCTTGTTGACCATATCCATTTCCTTCTGGCAGTCGCCGTAGGTGAAGTCCATCTCCTTGCCGCCGATGATTGCAGGAAGGTTTTTAAGGTCGTTAGGAACTACCCAGTCAAGAGTGATGTTCGAAAACGGAGCCTGTGTACCCCAACGACTCGGCGTATTAACGCCGTATACGAAGGACTGAATGCACTGCTTAACCTCTTTCTGGGATAAATTGTCAACCTTAACGAACGGAGCAAGATATGTATCAAAAGAGGAGAATGCCTGTGCGCCTGCCCATTCATTCTGCATAATGCCGAGGAAGTTAACCATCTGGTTGCAAAGCGTTGAAAGGTGGTTTGCAGGAGAAGACGTAATCTTGCCTGTAACGCCGCCAAGGCCCTCTGTAATGAGCTGCTTAAGGCTCCAGCCAGCGCAGTAGCCAGTAAGCATAGAAAGGTCGTGAATGTGGATTTCTGCGTTACGGTGAGCGTTTGCGATTTCCTCGTCATAAACCTCGCTGAGCCAGTAGTTAGCTGTGATTGCGCCTGAGTTTGAAAGAATAAGACCGCCTACTGAATAAGTAACGGTTGCGTTTTCCTTAACGCGCCAGTCGTTGATTTTAAGATAATTGTCAACGATTTCCTTGTAGTTGAGAAGGGTCGAATTAATGTTACGAACCTTTTCTCTCTGCTTACGGTAAAGAATGTATGCTTTTGCAACGTCAGCATATCCCGACTCAGAAAGCACCTTTTCTACGCTGTCCTGGATAGCCTCTACAGAAACCTTACCGTCCTGTACCTTGCTTTCAAAATCCGCAGTAACTCGGATTGCAATTAAATCAATAATACTTGGATGTGACTCTTTGCCCTGTGCTTCAAAGGCTTTTGCAATTGCGGCGCTGATTTTGCTTATGTCAAAATCGGTAACACTGCCGTCTCTTTTAATTACCTGATACATAAAAACTCCTCTTACTGTAATACTTTTGTCATTTTTGTCGTGCAAAATGTATTATATCAGTAAGAGGACAATTTGTCAATATATTCCGCAAATTTTAATAAAAAAATTTTTTATACACAATATATAGTGATTACTCAACGCCGCGCAATTCAGTATTTGTTACAAATTTTGTTGCAATTTCGGCATATTTACGCATTTTTTCAAACGATGGCGCGCTCAGATTTCCGAACGGAACGGAGTCCCTGTCGGTGAAGCGTTGTAGGTAATAGCGCTTTGCACCGCCGATAAGCTCCCCGATTTTTTCAAAATCCTCTTCATCGTGAAGCTCGTCAACAACGGTCGTTCTGAATTCGTACTCAACGCTACCGTTCATAAGAAGCGATATGCTCTCTTTTATTTTATCCATATCTATTGTGTCGAGTCCGCACGTAAGGGCATATTTTTCCTCGCAGTTTTTAATATCCATCGCAACGTAATCGACTATTCCCTCGTCGAGAATTTCTTTGAGCAGCTCTGGATGGTAGCCGTTAGTATCGAGCTTCACCTTGTAGCCCTCTGCGCGAATTTTCCTGATAAGCTCTGGAAGGTCTTTGTGCAGGCACGGCTCGCCGCCCGTGATTGCCACTCCGTCAAGAAGCGCCTTGCGGCTTTTGAGGAAATCAATAAGCTCGCTGTCGTCCATAATCGGCTGAGCCGTTCCGTCAATCAGCTCAAAGTTGTGACAAAACGGACAGCGAAAATCACAGCCGCCCAAAAATATCGTACAGGACACGACGCCTGGAAAATCGAGAAGCGTCATTTTTTGTATTCCGTGTAATTTCATAAATGCTCCTTTGCTACACCGCCGCTAAGACGTGCAGATTTCGTATTTCAGCGTTTTCGATTTTATCATTTACAGAATAAGCGTGCTTTTCAAGGTCGCCGCAAATCGCGTCCGTCAGCTCCTGCTCGGCAAGCTCGTCGATTACGTCGGCGGCAATACCCTCAATCGCGTAATACTTTTCCTCCGCCGTTTCTGGCTCGTTACCCGTAGTCAGCAGATATTCCATAATCTCTGCTTCAAGCGACAGCTTAGGCAACGCACGAAGCGCGCGAAAGCTCCACTTATAATAAGGTTTATATATATTATTTAATAAGAATATAGCTGCAGTTGCGCTGTTAACGAATTCAAACACAGCGAGCTGTGCCGCAGCTTCCTCGCCGTGGTCAAGACAGCGCTTGTAATTATACTGTCCCGACTGCGCCATAAGAAGCAGGTTTCCAGCAAGCTTTTTGCGCCTTACGTCCTCGGGATAATATGCAAGTGCTTCGCGTATTTTTGTAACCTCGCCGAAATTATCAAAAAACACAACGCCGTTTGTCGCTTCGGCAAGCGCCTGCTCGGGCACCGTCAGCCATTCCTCGGGCGTCAGCGTACCGTCGGGCGAGCCAATTTTTTCTTCAAAAAATTCAGCCGTTCTTATTACGCCCTTTCGCGCTCCGCCAACGGGCGACAGCATAGCGCGCTTAAAGCCCATAAATTCCTTCGGCAGCTTAGCGTACGCGCGTTCAAGCAAAAAAGCAGCGCGGCGGTCAACAGTATCCTCATCTGGAAGGAAGATACAAAAGCCCGGCTCAAAATCGTGGTCGGTTGAAATTTCATCGTCAAAGCCGAAGCACTCCGAACCGCTTCCGAACAGACCTGCCGCAAGGTACGGCATAAGCTCGGGAAACTCGTTTTCAAGCATAGGACGGCCGAATTCCTCAAAATACGCCCTTGATAACTCAATTCCGTTCATAGATTTCCTCCGCTAATCTGTTAAGCTCGCCTGCTGCCATAAAGTAGCCGTAGTACGAAAAGCTCGGCGCACATTTTTCGCACACAAACGCATAGTATCCGTTGTGCGGAGCCGTCGTGTTAATCAAAAGGTCGTACGCCTTGTCAAGCAGCTCAGATATTTTGCTTTCGGCGTTTTCGCTTCCGAGCTGTGCTTCATATGCGTCAGCCATATTAAGATACGTTATCGCCTGCTCAAGCTCGCCGCCGTCGACCTTTTCCATAACGGCAAGCGCCTTGTCATAAAGCGCAAAGGCTTCATCGTATTTGCCGAGCGACACGAGTGTCAGCGCCATATTGTTATACAGTCCACCGAGAAGCTCAGGCGAGGTATTATCGTTTGCCTCATACGCCGTCATAGCCTTTTCAAAAAGCACAAGCGCCTTTTCGTCCTCGTCAAAAGCGTTGTACGCCGTCGCGATATTTATGTACGTTGTCCCTGCACTAACGGTGTTTTCAAAATCAAGCTCACCGATAAGACGAAGCGCCTCGTCTGCGCTTTCAAACGCGCCCTCGCGGTTACCCGTTTTACGAAAATGCCCAACAAGCTCATTTCTTATCATCAGCTCGCCGCCCTTGTCGTTGCCGAGTCGAGCCTCCTCAAGCCAATACTTAAGGTGTCTTTCGGCGCCCGCGTAATCGCGTCGGCTCATATAATCGTTCATCTTTTCAATTATTCGCTGCTGCGGCACCGCCTTAACCTCGGGCGTAACGCCGTAAGGCTCGTCACAAAGCAGACAGCGCGGCTCTGCATAATCCTCGGGTGTAAGATATCCTTTGTCCATATTACTCTCCATATTGTATATTAATCAGTAGCAACCACAATAGATTGTATATATAATACATTAATTATCTCTCCGTGTCAATCATATATATTATGATAATGCCTTGTATTTTTTTGTCGCATATGATAAAATTGATACCGTGCATAAGGAGTTATGGTATGACAAAAATAAAAAGCCTTTTGAATAACAGCAGAACTCAAAACACAATATACTATATTCTCAGCGCGGTAATGTCGTATTTTATTTCGCGCGCTTTTATGGTTCACCTTGTCGTATCGTCAACGAGCATCGTAAATTATATCGTGTTTGCAGTCAGTATGTTCCTGCTTATACGGACAAAAAATGAGGAAAGCCGAAGAAACAAAATAATCTCAGCTCTTTTTGCTGTACCATTCGCGCTGTTTTTAACCTTCGGTAATTATGCTGTAGACTGTAGCACGCTTACAACCTTTTTCGTAACGAGCATAGGATTTTTTGTGCTTTTCTACGTCCTGTTTTTGTTCCTGTTTAAGTTAACGGACTGCCGCGACGCAGTAATCGACAGTAAAAAAGAACGAACAAAAAGCAAAAAGGTATTCTGGCTTTCGTTCGTATTTCTGCTTGCCGCGTGGCTGATATATTTTCTCGCGTACTTTCCAGGCTATACGACACAGGACTCAATAGAGCAAATCAAGCAGGCTACGGGACTTGCACCGTGGTGCAACTGGCACCCTGTAATGCACACGCTTATAGTTAAGCTTACGTACCATGCAGGCGTATCGATATTCAAGTCCCCGATGGGTGGAATCGCCGTATACAGCGTAGTTCAAAGCGTTCTGATGGGACTGACGGTATCGTACTTCCTCGTAACGCTATATAAGTTCAGAATAAACAAAACAGCAATAATCCTTGCGTTTTTGTTTTTCGCATTCTTCCCGATAATCCCGATTTACAACATCACGATGTGGAAGGACATATATTTTGCAATTGTAGTCCTTGCGTTTTCAACAGCACTGTGGCGGCTAACAAAGTATTTTGAAAGCAATAATACAAAAAAGCTTCCTGCTTTTGAAGGCACGCTTATATTTTTCAGCGCAATCGGAGTATGCCTTTTCAGGAGCAACGGCTACTATGCGTTTTTGATTTCGCTTCCATTTTTATTTTTCGCATTTTTCAAACGATCTAAGAAGCTTTCGGTACTGATGCTCGCTTCGTTTATTGTTGCGACGATAATAAAAGTACCCGTATACACCTTATTAAACATCGAAAATGCTGACATTCTCGAAACTGTCGGAGTTCCGCTACAGCACATATGCTCCGCTGCAGCGGGAAGCTACTCGTTCACCGACGAGCAGTACGTGTACATCACTCAGCTTCTCCCGATAGAAACAATAAGAGAAACGTACGACCCGTACATAGTCGACCCGATAAAAAACGCGATACGAAGCTACAACACGGCGTTCATCATCGAGGACAACAAGCTGTTGTTCCTGAAAATGTGGCTGTCAATAGGCTTAAAGCACCCGCTGCTTTACTTAAAGGGACAGGTTTTGCAGACCTTCGGCTACTGGTATCCCGACACAAGATACTGGGTATACCCCTGGATTGCCGATAACGAAATCGGCATTACAAAACAGGAAACGGTATTTTCATTCCTTTCGACCATAACGAACAAAATCCAATACGCATACCAGAACATACCGATTATCAGCATTTTATGGTGCATCGGCGCATACAGCTGGGTTATGATACTGTCGTTTATGATGTCGATACAACGAAGGATGAAAAACAGGCTGGTTGTTTACGCCGTACCTCTGGCGGTGCTCGCATCGTTGATGCTCGCAACGCCCGTATTTGCAGAATTCAGATACGCATACTCCCTCGTCCTCTGCGCCCCGCTTTTCTGCATCCTCCCGTTTTCAGAAAAGCAAAAAACAAAATAACATTTAACATCACACTATATATGTTGGAGAAGTCAATATGGATATAGACACAAAACTTGTTTCACACGCAAAGGATTACATTGACGATTTAGCAAAAGGCATTAACCCTATCACCAAGGAAGCAGTTGACGAAAATGATGCCATAAACAATGTAAAAATAACACGTTGTTTATTCTACGTTTCTGATATTCTTGAACAAGTAATTAATTGCGGAGTAAAGGCTCCAAAGAAGCCTAAGCAGGAAGCTTTTGATTTGCAAAAGCTTGATTTGACCAATTTCAAGTATTCATCAACACCGATTACTGTTTCTGTCATCACAAGAAGCATCAATGAATTAAAACCCGAAAATATGAAAAAGCTAAAAGTAACAGCAATTACAAATTGGCTTGTTGATATCAATATGCTTTCCGTAGTACAAATCAACGGCAAAAACCACAAGCGACCGACTGCAAATGCCGAAAGCATAGGCTTGACGTGTGAGCTACGCGACGGACAGTACGGTCAGTATTACGCCGTATTATACAGCGAAACCGCACAGCGTTTTATAATTGATAACCTTCCGTCAATTATTGACGGAGGATATAACGAAAGACAAAAAGCAACGTAACTCTTAATATACAAAGCAGTTAAAAAGAAACCAAAGAAAAGCACAGCGTCACTATGTTGCCAATTTGTTATCAATAGCAAAAAGAAAACTCCCGAAACCCGCGTTATTGCTGGGCTTCGGGAGTTAATATTATGCAAATTAATTATTACGAGCCTGTGAGTAACAAGGTTCACGGGTACCCGCTCAAAATTTCACTGCAATTTTGCAAGCGGGCGAGGTTCTTACTCCCATTCTGCAATAAAACTCTGTTTCTAAACTTTTTTGTTTAGAATTTTTATCTCTTTTTGTTCCTGATTATTTGATTTTTCCATATTATTCATAGTTGCAGATGTACTGTTATCATTTCGTTATCAACCTTGATAACAGCCATAATATTTCACAATCTATTTGCAGCTTTATTATAACAGATATGACAAAACAAAGCAATATATTGTTGAATAGTAAGCATTTAGGGACTCTAAAATCCGCATGAATACTGCGTTTCAAAACATCAATATGAGGGTAGCAATGATATACCATTGCTACCCTTAAAAATTGGATTCTAAATGCTTATTTAGATGACCTAAATAATAAGTGTCAATCCTGTTTTAAGTTTTCGATTATGTTGTCGTCCTTGATTTTGTCTGCCGAGTAGAGTAGCGATACAAGGATGATTACGAACACTGCAAGGACTGCCGCGAGATAGTATTGCCAGTTGGTTGCAAACGGTATCTGCATGCCCTCTGCGTTCGTGAGCGCCTGATACATCAGGACGTGCAATCCTATACTTATCGGGAGCGACCACAGTAGCGATTTTGCGCCGTAGCGGATGCTCTCAACATAAATCATTTTCTTGAAGCCCTGAGGCGTAACGCCGACGGATTTAAGCATAGCAAACTCCGTTTTACGCTCATTCATAGAGTTTGAAATAGAGTTGATAATGTTAATAACCGCAATAAGCGTAATCAGCGAAATAAAACCGTAAATAAACACCTTCATTATCTGAAGTACTGCATTTATTGCCTGAATCTGCGATGTGGTGTCAACCATTTCGCAGGCGATATTTTTGCTGTCAAAATACTCTTCCGCTTTTTCCATTTCAGACTTATAATCTTTGGCGAAAATGTTGAACACAACGCCGTTTTGCTCCACCGGAAGAGCGCTGATAACATCCTCGGGAACAATGACTGACGGGTAGTTCATATACTTTGGTAAGAACAACTTGCCGTCGTATTCCTTGTCGGTCATAACACCGGCAGTAACGTTAAAGTCGTTTTCGATTTCGGTTTCTCCGTCTGTTTCGTCAATCGTTTTGACGCAAAGGTTAAGTGCTTTTCCTTTCGCGCTGTCGGACAGTGCCGTAACTTCCTTTGAAATCTTACCGGTGGTATCAGTTACACGGTTAAATATGATTCCCTCCATACTGTCAGGATTGTGATAACCGTCGGGCTTTTCGCCGAGCGATTTAAGATAACTGTCAAACGCATTGTTATCCATTACAAACAAGTATATTTGCTTATCATCCGTGCCGTAGGCACTTTTTGCCTCTGCGGTAAATAAATCCGTGTTCTTTATTGCAGCATTTGACTGAAGGTATGAAACGCAGTCGTCGATATCAGCGCCGTTGAAGTATTGCCTGATTGCATCTTTGTCCTCAATTTTTGCATATACCTGAAAATCGGCGTTCTGCTCGCCGGTTTCCATTTCTACCATAGCGGTGAAAAGCTGCGAAAAGTTAGTGACGGACATAAACAGCACAACACTCATAACAAGAGCAAACACTATTGTTGAACTGCGGCGCTTGTTGCGCTTAAAGTTCTTTACTGCAAGCTCGCCCTCGTAGCCGTAAAGCTTGCTTGTCAGCTTTGAAACTCGGAGCTTCTTCGCCTTTTTAACCTTGACGGTATTTGTGCCTTTAATTGCTGCAATAGGCGTTGTTTTTGAAGCACGGCGGGCGGGAATATAGCAGGAAATAAAGATTGTGAACGCCGCTGTCAAGACCGTGCCCAAAATAATGTAAGGGCTGAAATGCACCTTAAGAGTATCCTTAATCGGTATTGCAAATGTAGACAGGAACGCATCCTGTATACTCCTAAAGGTTATCGCCATACCGGCAAAGCCCGCTGCAATACCTGCCGGAATTGCAATAGCGCCGAGGATGCACCCTTCAAAGTATATTGAGGCACGCTTCTGCTTCTTCGTTGCGCCGACAGATGCAAGCATGCCGAGATAGCGCTCGCGTTCCTGATAGGATACGGCAAAGGAATCGTAAATCATAAACACCGAGGCAAATACGATTACAGCGAGAATGATTGCAGTAAATATTTTCACCGTTCTGATAGTGCTGCTGCCGCGCGAAACGCCCGAATAATCGAGCAAATCCGTGTTGTAAGTAATGGTTGCCGCGCCCGTCTGCTTTTTCAGTGCGTCCGCATTTTCATAAAAGGTTTTGTCGAGTGTTTTATAACTGAAGGTTACGTAGGATACGTCGCCGTCAAGGTTTGCCACTACGCCGTCGCGACTATCAAAAAAGCTGACGTTGCCCTCGGCAATACCGCATATTTTATAATCCCTGTAGCTCTCCTTTTCGGTGGCGTAATCAAGACAGTAAATAGTAACCGTATCCCCCACCTTCCAGTCGAGCTTATTTTTTTCGATGTAATCATTTGTAAGAAGCAGCTCGTTTTCCTTTTTCGGGAACGCACCGTGGATAATGTTGATATTACGCATATCAACAGCCGTTTCGTCAACGGCATCCGCCTGCGCAAAAGCCTTTGACTTGTTTGAATCCTTGTCAAAGGTGAACTGAAAAACGTTTTTGCCTGCATAATACTCTATGTCATCGCTTTTGAAAGCAGACATATCCGGCGTTTCGTCATAAAAAAGCTGTGCCTGCCAGTTACCGTCATAGGCAAGCGTGGCGTCCTTCAAAAAGGTTACGAACGAAAATACGCTTGTGAACACCGCCGTAATCATCGCAACCGAAACTATAATTGAAAGAACCGTGAGCAGGCTGCGACGCTTGTGCGTTTTGATATGCCGCAGGGTGAGTTTGTTAACAATATTCATTGTGCTCACCTCATATTCTGCGCTCGTCGCGGACGATTCTGCCGTCCTTGATTTCAATCAGGCGGTCGGCAGAAAGCGCAATCTGCTCGTCGTGTGTAATCATAATAACCGTCTGACCAAGCTCGCGGTTGAACTGACGCAAAAGTGAGATGATTTCCCTGCTGTTTTCGCTGTCAAGGTTACCCGTGGGCTCATCGGCAAGCATAAGAGCGGGGTTGTTAATCAATGCTCTGCCGATGGATACGCGCTGCTGCTGTCCGCCTGAAAGTTGTGAGGGCAGGTGGGTTAATCTCTCCTGCAAGCCGAGGCGTTCAATTATATTATTCAGATGCCTTTTGTCGGGCTTTCTGCCGTCGAGCAGGAGCGGGAGAGTCATATTCTCCTCAACCGTCAGGATAGGTATGAGATTATAGAACTGATAAACCAGCCCTATCTGACGGCGGCGGAAGATTGCAAGCGCCGTTTCGTCAAGGGCTGAAATATCGGTTTTGTCAATAATAACGCTGCCGCTTGTAGCTTTATCAACACCGCCTAAAATATGCATGAGGGTTGACTTACCCGAGCCGCTCGGTCCTACAATCGCAACGAACTCGCCGCGCTCAACGGAAAAGTTAACGTCGTCGAGTGCCTTAACCATAGTGTCACCGCTGCCGTATGTTTTGCAAAGATGTACTGTTTCTAAAATTTTCATAGTAGTATCTCCTTTCGATGACACAATGATAACTCGCGTACCTTACAATCAGGTGAATTTATTATTACAATTCAGTCATATTACGGATTTATAAAACTTTATCTCAAATTCCGTGCCGCTGCCTTCCTCACTTGTGACGGAAACGGCGGCGTTTTCTTTGTTTAATATTGCTTTTGAAAGCGCAAGACCTATTCCGACGCTCTCGGCAGAGGCGTTTTTGCCGTGGTAAAAGCGTTCAAAGATGTGGGGTAAATCCTCTGCTGCAATACCGCAGCCGTTATCACGGATAATAACGCGCCCCCAAAGCGTTGTTTCGTCGGTTTCAATTTCAAGCTTTCCGCCGTTGGCAGTGTGTTCAATACAGTTCTTGATTATATTCTGTAGTGCTTCGACGCTCCATGCCCTGTCGCCGATAAAAGAAAAATCCTTAATGTGCTTTTCAACTGTGATGTTGCGTAAATCAAGCGTGAGTAAAAACGGCTTTAAGCTTTCATCAATCACGGCGCGGATTGCAACCTCATCACTACCAATTTCAATTGTACCGGCGTCTAACTTAGAGAGTTTGAGTAGTGTCTGTATAAGCCAGCTCATTTTCTCGCACTGGCTGTTGATAATGTCCGTAAACTCTTTACGCTTGTCGGGGTCTGCCTCGTTTTCAAGCAATTCCGATACAACAAGCATAGAGGTCAGCGGTGTTTTAAGCTGATGCGAAATGTCGGCAAGCGAATCCGCAAGGTAAAGCTTGTCCGCTTCTATTACCTCGTTCTGCGTTTTGAGCTGTGTGATAACCTTGTATAGATTATTCTGCAATATAGACAGCTCGCCCTCGGTGTTGTTTTCAATATCAAGGTCATAATTTCCGCTGCACACAAGAGAAAGGTAATCGTTAAGATTTGCGATTGCCCTATACCTTTTTATTGTGAAGAAAGCGAATACAGCAATAATTGCAATACCAACCGCAGCGCAAATCAGCGCGGCAGAGTTGCTGAAACTAAAGCAAACGGCAGCCGCAACCGCCGTAATTATTGCAGATATTATTATCGGTATGTACAATTCTTTATTTTTCATTGATAATATATCCCATTCCTCTTACTGTTTTAATAATGCTCGGCTCTGCCGGATTATCTTCAATCTTGTTGCGAAGGCGCTTGATATAAACGGTCAGCGTGTTGTCGTTAACGAAATCGCCCTCGATATCCCATATGTCCTCAAGAAGCTTGTTTCGCGTGAGAACGATGCCCCTGTTGTTGAGCATAGTGAGAAGCAGGCGGTATTCCATAGCGGTCAGTATAACTTCCTCACCGTTTTTGAACACTCTCGCCTCGTTGGTATTAACGGTTACATTTCCGATATGCACCGTGCCGTCCGCGCTATCTTTACTATAGCGGCGGAGTACGGATTTAATTCGCGCAAGCAGCTCCTTAAGACGAAACGGCTTTGAAATATAATCGTCCGCACCGAGGTCAAAGCCCATAACCACGTTAACCTCATCGTCATAAGCGGTAAGAAATATCACGGGATAATCGCCCTGTGTCTTAACCGCATTGCAGATGTCGTATCCGCTGCCATCGGGCAAGGTTAAATCAAGAATATATAATGAAAAAGTATTATTACTGATAACGCTTTTAGCCTCGGCAATGCTTTTGGCGAGTGTAACATCATACCCCTCGCTCTGCAAAGAATATGTAAGTGCAACGCCGATAGCTTCATCGTCTTCAAGTAAAAAGATGTTCATTTTATCACCTCGGATACCATTTTAACATATTAGTTAATTAGTTTCCATTACAATATTGTCACATAACAGTACATAGCAGGGAGTTTTTACGCTCCCTGCAATTTCGTTATACGACATAGATAACCTCGGCGTTTACAATCTCTCTTCCAGATAGTGAATATCCTGATGAATTACATAAATCCGTTCAATTCAACTATTTTCTGCTTGATGAATTCTTTGAAGAATGGGCATTACGCAAAAAAGAACTTGCCGAAGGTAGTATCAGCAAGTCCGAATATATGGAGCGGAAATTGAATTGGCCCAGCACTGCGGGCGACAAGCCATCGGTTAAATGGCGTAACCCGTAAGCCACTGTTACCTCGCAGTAATTAACCTCAATTTCCTGTTATCAAATTGTTATCAACTACAAAAAGAAAACTCCCGAAACCCGCGTTATTGCTGGGCTTCGGGAGTTAATATTATGCAAATTAATTATTACGAGCCTGTGAGTAACAAGGTTCTCGGGTACCCGCTCAAAATTGCACTGCAATTTTGCAAGCGGGCGAGGTTCTTATTCCCATTCCACGGTGCCCGGAGGCTTGGAGGTGATGTCGTAGACTACGCGGTTGATGTGGGGGACCTCGTTTGTGATGCGGTTTGAAACCTTTGCGAGAATGTCGTACGGGATTCTCGCCCAGTCTGCTGTCATAAAGTCGTCTGTTGTGACAGCTCTGATTGCGACTAATTTGTCGTACGTTCTGTGGTCGCCCATTACACCGACGGTGTTGACGCCTGGAAGCACGCAGAAGAACTGCGCGAGCTCGTTTTCATACCCGTTTTTCGCCATTTCGTCGCGGAGAACGGCGTCTGCTTCCTGAAGCACTTTAACCTTTTCCGCTGTGACCTCGCCAATAATTCGGACGCCGAGTCCTGGTCCAGGGAACGGCTGGCGCCATACAAGCTCCTTCGGTATTCCGAGGCGCTCGCCGACGCGGCGTACCTCGTCCTTGAACAAATCTGCAAGCGGCTCGATTATGCCGAGAAATTCAACATCGTCGGGCGTCTTTACCCTGTTATGATGCGTTTTGATAACGTCCGCATCGCCCTTGCCCGACTCTATGCAGTCGGGATAAATTGTACCCTGTGCAAAGAAGCCTTTGTCGTTTTGCTTTCTGATTTCGTCCCAGAAAACATTGAAAAACTCGGTGCCGATAATCTTCCGCTTTTCCTCGGGGTCAGTTACGCCCCTGAGCTTCTGCATAAAATGCTCGCCGCAGTTTACGCGAACAAAGTTCATATCGAACATCTTTGTAAAGGTGTTTTCAACTGTGTCGCCCTCATCCTTGCGCATAAGTCCCTGGTCAACGAAAACACAGGTGAGCTGTTTGCCGACTGCCTTTGACAGCAGTCCTGCGGCAACTGAGCTGTCAACGCCGCCCGACAGTCCGAGTATTACGTTCTTGTCGCCGATTTGTTCACGAAGCTTCCTGACGGTGTCGTCAATAAAGCTGTCCATTACCCAGTCGCCCTTACACTTGCACACCTCGTAAAGGAAATTGTAAAGCAACTGGTCGCCGTATTCGCTGTGAGTAACCTCGGGGTGAAACTGAACGGCGTAAATGCCCTTCTTTTCATTCTGCATCGCGGCGCAGGGACAGTCGTCTGTTTTGGCGATAATCTCATAACCCTGCGGCGGATTTGATATGTAGTCGGTGTGACTCATCCATGCAACGGAGCTTGTCGGAATGTTTCTGAAAAGCGGTGAGTCGCTGTGAGTCAGCTCGATTTTGCCGTATTCACTGACAGGCGCTGTCTTTACCTCGCCGCCTGCCATCCACGAAATGAGCTGACAGCCGTAGCAAATGCCGAGTACGGGAACGCCGATGTCAAGGATATCCTTTGTGTAGTGCGGTGAGCTCATATCAAAAACCGAGTTCGGTCCGCCTGTAAAAATGATACCCTTGTATTTTTCTTTTTTTATGTCCTCAAGCGGCGCGGTGTAGGGCAGAATTTCCGCATAAACTCTGTGGTCGCGCACGCGTCTTGCAATCAGCTGATTATACTGTCCGCCGAAATCAAGAACAAGAATTTTTTCCATATGATACGTCCTCCAAGAATAATATCATTATTATAGTCAATTAGCGTTGAGAATACAAGATTATTTTGCATAAATCGGCGAGGTAACGGCGAGCATTACCTCGTTTCCGCCGTATGCTCCCCATAGCTCAGCCCTGTACCAGCAGCCGCTGTTGAGCTTAACATTAACTGCGCTGTCGGTAAGGCTTGCTTTTGCGGCGCATTTTCCGCCGTTTGTAACAATTCTTATTTCCTTGTATACAATATCCTCGTTGCAGAATTCGCGGCGTGAATAAATGTCGGTGTACACCTTAAATACAGCGTCACCGTTCGGAACTGTGTCGCCGATAACGTATTCCTTTCCCAAAACATCAGCAGTAAAAAAGAACTTCGCACCACTCGAAACGACAGTTCTGCCGTTCTTTATTGCATCCTTTGCAGCGTCAGGAGTCGGCTCGTCCATAAGAAGATACGTACAACCGAAATGACCTTCAACGGGACGGTGCCAATCCTTGCCGTTCGTCGCCGCAAGACGATAGCCCTTGTCGAGCAGACTCGTCCAGAACTCAGTCGCAAGACGGTTTTCGACGTTGTCGTGCGAAAAAGCCATATGCCAGATTTCTACGTAATCCACCTTTGACCAGTCGCCTACGTTAAATTCCCATCTTCCGCCCGTACACATAGGCGAGCCGAGCTGAAACGGATGAGCAACGCCTACAAGTCCGTTCTGATTTTTAACCTCTGCGATTTTTTCATCAATATTGTCAGGCACGGCATCGCGCCAGTCGACAAAGCCGTCGGCGCCGAGCACGAGCATATGGCCGAAATACGTCGTCCACTCTATTCCGCGAAGCACGGGAATAATTGTATCGTCAAGCTCGCTGAAGCCGCTTTGCGTATTATGGTCAGTCAGCGCAATCAGCGAAAGCCCGTTTTCCTTAGCCGAGGTCTGCAGCGCATTTACGGTAAATCCGCCGTCGCTGTGTACGGTATGACAATGAAGCTCACACGGATAATATCTCATACGTTTATTCCCTCGATTTCAATTGAATAGTTAACGTCACAGCCTGCATAGTGAACGTTAAGCACAATGTCCCAATCGCCTGCTTCTATCGGCTTATTAATAATACCAGGCGTGCTGTTTTCCTCAGCAATAGTGACAAGCTGTCTGTTAGGCTGTCTGTGACACGCGCCGCGGTATTTTCCGTTTTCGTCAAAGGAGAGAGTAATCAGGTTTTTTACAGGCATATACTTTTCAGTATCAAAATCCGTTACTCCATATTTGTGCATAGCGTCTTCAATCTGACGGTGCGCTTCTGCCTCGTTTTCGACCTCTTTTGGATTGTATGAATACTTAATTCGGAGTGCTTTGACACCCTCGGGAACTTTAAATGAAAACGGAATATTCGTTTTGTCGTCTGCGCTTGTGACAACGCCTGTTTTTTCAAAAAGCAACATAATAACGCCTTCTTCGCCGAAATATATTATTTATTATATCACACTATTGAATAAACGACGCAAAAATGTTATAATTTTTTATATTATTTTTTCAGGTGGCAAAAATGACTATTGATTTAAAAAGCTGGATGAAGGAGCTTGACGGCAATAAAAAGCTTTTTCTTTATACAATTCCAGGAACTCACGATTGCGTAACTCAGTACGTTCAGCTTCCGCACATCTCAAAGTGTCAGGACGAAGACATATACGAACAGCTGTGTATGGGCATACGCGCGCTTGATATCAGAGTGGAGCCGCTCGGCGACGAGCTCGGTATGGTACACGGATACGCAAAAGCGTTTATTGCACCGAGCAGAGCAGGCAGACAGCTTGAGCTCGGCGACGTGCTTCGCCTCGTTTACAGGTTTTTAGACGAAAACCCGAGCGAAACGGTTGTGTTCCAATTCAAAAACGACTCAAACAAGGAACGTGAAAGGTGCTTTAACGCCTTGTTTTATTACTATATCAAGGGCAATGAAGAAAAGTGGTTTCTTGAAAACCGCGTGCCTACTCTTGATGAGGCAAGGGGCAAGGTGGTTCTGCTTCGCCGATGTAAAATGGACGAAGAAAACAGCGACTTCAACGATATGAACACAGGGCTTGATTTTTCAGAATGGATTGAGCAGGACACGGCAGTTCCTGAACCTCTCGTGCTTGAAACTAAATCGCTTGACGACGCAGTATTCATTATTCAGGACAGATTTAAGTACAAGCCAGAGGAACGATGGGAGGAGTGCCTGAAGCCGTTTCTTGATTCGATGAAGCCGTTTGACGGTCAGTACGTTATTGATTACACCTCAACGGCGGGCGGCGTTAAGGGACCTAAGTACAATTCGGCGTATATTAATCCTAAATTTATGGAATATCCTCTTGATAAGGACAAGTATTACGGCACTATTTATCTCGATTTTCCGTTTGAGGAGCTGACAACGAAAATCATTGAACATAATTTCAGATAGAAGCGGAGATATTATGGCTAAAAATCTTATTATCGGTCAGTCGGGCGGACCGACAACAGTTATTAATTCCAGCCTTGCGGGCGTAATTGATTACGTTTTATCGAGCGACAAAATCGGCACCGTTTACGGAATGATTAACGGCGTTGAGGGTCTGCTTGAAGACAACGTTATTGACCTTTCGTCAATGTTCAATCATATCCCTCATGAGGTAAACAGGCTTAAGCATTCGCCAGCTATGTTCCTCGGCTCGTGCCGATATAAGCTGTCGCATAATGAGGAGGAATACAGGAGAATTTTTGAAACCTTCAGGAAATACGACATAGGTTATTTCATTTATATCGGCGGTAACGATTCTATGGACACCGTTAAGAAGCTTGCCGATTACACGAAGAAAAACGGCATTGATATCAAGGTCGTGGGCATACCGAAAACGGTTGATAACGACCTTGACGGTATTGACCATTCGCCTGGCTTCGGCTCAGCGGCGAAGTATATTGCAACGTGCGTGCGTAACGTAGCGTACGACACGAGTATTTATTCAATCAAGAGCGTACACATTATTGAGGCTATGGGCAGAAATGCAGGCTGGCTTACTGCTTCATCAGTTCTCGCGCGTCAGGATAATATGCCTGCGCCGCATCTTGTATATCTGCCCGAGGTTCCGTTTTCCGTTGACAAGTTCATCAGCGACGTCAAGGAAAAATTAGAGGTCTACAACTCTGTTATCGTAGTTGTCAGCGAAGGCATACACGACGAAAATGGCAACTATATCGCCGAGGGTGGTTGTTCTCAGGACGCATTCGGCCACGCACAGCTCAGCGGAGCAGGCGCAGTACTCAAAGGTATTATTGAGGAACAGATTGGCTGTAAGGTCAGAGCGCTTGAGCCGTCGGTGCTCCAGAGAAGCGCGGGGCATATCGCTTCGCTTTGCGACGTTAACGAGGCGTTTAATCTCGGCACGGTAGCCGTTACTGCTGCCGAAAACGGCGAAACAGGCGTTTTTGCAACGCTTCGCCGACTGTCAAACAAGCCTTACTGCGTCGAATACGGCACCGAAAAAATTGAGGTTATTGCAAATGCAGAAAAGCTCGTTCCACGCGAGTGGATTAATGAGGAAGGCAACGACGTTACCGAGGATATGGTGCGTTATCTGAAGCCGCTTATCCGCGGCGTAGCGCAAACGCCGTACCGAGCAGGACTTCCCGATTATATCGACATACGTCATCTTGATATTACAAAGCAAAAATACAAAAACGAAGACGAATAAAAAAGGGCTATCTCGCAGAGATAGCTCTCAGCGTGTCGAAAAACCTTATTAATACGATATCGACACGCTGGAAGGCTTTCGAAAAAGGAGCAGAATTTCGTATTTTGCGAGTGGGAGCTGTACGATGGTACTGCCCCCGAGCAAAAGACGAAAAGCGCCAAAAGTGCCGTGGACATTGAGTTCACGGCACTTTTCAAAAGATTGGTTGTTTAATTAGCGGGGCGCCGAGGTCGTCGCCACCTACAAGCCGAAACTGTAAAATTTTACTATATTCGGCGCGGTTATGCCCTTTTTCGACAGTCTGAGGGCTATCTCGCAGAGATAGCTCTTTCATTACGGAAAGTATTGAGCGTATTTTATATCGCTTTTGAGCGACACGGTTGAGCCGTCCTTTCCCACAATAACGTGGTCTATGACTGACAGTCCAATCTCGCGCATAAAGGAACAGGCGTTCTGCGTCATATGGATGTCTGCAGTCGACGGGTTAGGTGAGCCCTGAGGGTGATTGTGAGCCAGTATTATGCCTGCCGCGTTGTCACGTATTGCAAGCTCCGCAAGCTGCTTTTTCTTCAGACCCGTAGTTTTCACATCACCTTTTGATACGATTCGCGAATTAATAATCGTGTCGTCGCTTGCAACCGTGATTACCAAAAAGTTTTCAACCTTCTGGTCCTTTAGCATATTTGCGGCAAATTCGCTGATTTTTTCAAACGAGCTCAGCTTAATTTCTTCGTTTGCGTTGTTTTGGCTTATCCGCATATTAACGCTTTTAAAAAGCGACAGCAAAATCGCCGTATGCTCCTTTACTCCGTCGACCATCATCAAATCTTCAATGCTTGCATTGAACACCTTGTCAAGACTGCCGAAATGATTTATCAGCGTATACGAAAGCGGCTTAACGTCCTTTTGCGGAATTGCGTAAAACAGCACAAGCTCGAGCAAGTTGTGGTCGGGCATAGTTTCAAGAGAGCCCTTCAGATATGCGTCCTTGACTCTTTGTCTGTGTCCTTTTCTACTAAGTTTGTCGTCCATATTATTCCTTATTTAAAGCAGTTTGCTTTTTCGTCATATTCAAAGCCTGCCTCACCGAGGATTTGTTCGATTTCATTTCTGTCTTCCTGCAAATCCTCGCAAAGCGCGTCAAGCGAAGGATAAAAATCGCGAAGCTTCATATTAATTATACCGAACAGAATTGCGGCGTCCTTTGGCAAGCTCATAAATGTACTCCAGTCTTTTATATATAATAAGTATATCACAATGCGGTTGTTTTGTAAATAATTAATAATTACTAAGCATAACGCTTTTGCGCTTCAATAATCATTGACTGGCGCAGGCGAGTTTGTTATAATATATCCATCAAAAATAAAGCGAGGTAAAAACTATGGACAGTAACAAAAGACCAGATACAATGCAAAGAATAACTACTCCCGAGCTTGCAAATCAGTTTATCGACGAGCAGCTTGCAGCTCTGCGTGAGCAAATCGGCGACAAGAAGGTGCTTCTTGCGCTATCGGGTGGCGTTGATTCATCGGTAGTTGCAGCGCTTCTCATCAAAGCAATCGGCAAAAATCTTGTTTGCGTACACGTTAACCACGGACTTCTCCGCAAGGGCGAGCCAGAACAGGTTGTTGAGGTGTTCAGAAACCAGATGGACGCAAACCTCATTTACGTTGATGCAGTTGACCGTTTTCTTGACAAGCTTGCTGGCGTTGCTGAGCCAGAAAACAAGCGCAAGATTATCGGCGCAGAATTCATCAGAGTTTTTGAAGAAGAGGCAAGAAAGCTTGACGGAATTGACTTCCTCGCACAGGGTACGATTTATCCCGACATTCTCGAAAGCGACGGCGTAAAGGCACACCACAACGTCGGAGGACTTCCAGAGGACCTTCAGTTTGAACTTGTTGAGCCCGTAAAGCTGCTGTTCAAGGACGAGGTAAGAGTAGTCGGCAAAGCGCTCGGTCTTCCTGACAATATGGTATATCGTCAGCCGTTCCCTGGACCAGGACTCGGTGTAAGATGTCTTGGCGCAATCACGCGCGACAGACTTGAAGCAGTCCGCGAAAGCGATGCAATCCTCCGCGAAGAATTTGCGAAAAACGGACTCGAAGGCAAGGTATGGCAGTATTTCACAGCAGTACCAGATTTCAAGTCGGTTGGCATCAAGGACGGCAAGCGAACCTTCGCATACCCCGTAATCATCCGCGCAGTCAACACAAAAGACGCGATGACCGCAACGGTTGAAAACGTACCGTTTGAGCTCCTCGAGCACATCACAAACCGCATCACAACTGAAGTCGAAAACGTAAACCGCGTCCTCTTCGACCTCACCCCAAAACCATCCGCCACAATCGAATGGGAATAATATCCCCAAGTCCTGAAAGGCGCATAAACACTCACTTTTCGCCGTTTTGAATTTGCTTTTGGCAACAAAATGGCAACATGAGTGAATTATCCTAAATAAACATAACAAAAGGCTAATTGATTTTCTGTAATCAATTAGCCTTTTTATTGTTGAAATTAATTAAACGACCATCTTTGCATTGCAAAGTCAATAATTTGTTTGTGTCTCTTTTCAATCGAATGAGAATCCCAAATCGGATTACTGTTGTCTTCAACAAAATCTTTAATCTCAGATTGTTGTCTCAATAATGGGTTTTCACAATAAGATTGAAGTTTATCGTTGAAAGGTTTGTTTCCAATAGAAGAATTGTGAGATTGTGAGATTAGCATTAAATTACCCAATCTGTTGATATATTTTTCTCTAAACTCCTCAGAATAAAATCCCGTTTCGTTAATCTCATATCCGGATTCTACTTTTTCGTTTGGTTCTGTTTGTGGAGAAATGTGTTCAATGCTTTCACGGTCTATCTTCACAGTACTTTTTACTATATATCCTTTTCGTTGCAAGTGTTGTTCATATTCCCACAAAAGATAATTAACCATACTGTTTTTATACATATTCCCATTGAGTACATTTATGAAATTTGTGTCACCCCAATAGTATGCATCTTTCATTTTTATTTGTGTTTCTTTTGCTAACGAATCGACATTGCCGTCAAAATCTTTTATTAAGTCGTTAAGCCTACTGCGAATATCAGCGCGACTATTAATGAGTTTGTAGCGAAAACTTAACACTTCCATTAATTTAAACAGTTTTGGCAATGATTCTCGTTTATTAGCACCTTTTATAAGGAAAGGATAAACAAAATAAGGAATGTTTAAACGTTTAAGTTTATCCAGACTATCATTTTTCATGTTAAGAATGAGTTGTATTCCAGAAAAGCTATTATAAAGACTAACAGAATAATTTTTTATCCAATCAACCTTTTCTTCAACAGGTACCGTTTTGAATTCATCAAAAATATCATTTAGGTTTCTGTAACCGAAATGCCTTTTGCTATATGCGTATGAGTGATAAATCAGTACATTATCTTCATTAACATTGCCAACCAAACTCTCATCATTATCTCCCAATCGCAATGAAAGCTGGTTTACAATGTTGTAAATAGGATTAAACTGATTAGAAACATATTCTATATTTGATTCTGTTTCGTCTGGCTCACTATAAACATAAAGCTGATACATAAGAAAAGATTTCAATTTCTCTAGATTAGTCAAATCTTTTCCTCGGTTGTTTTGAAGTTCAAACATTAAGGCAGACTCTTTTTTTCCAGTTAATTCAATATGGTTTATCATTGAGTTTTTTAAGGTTTTAAATATGGCTAAAAGATTGTCATTGCTTTGTTTTGAAAGTTCTGCAAGAAAATACTTCTTTGCCGCAAGCATACGCTTCTGAGATGGAGTTATGCAATTATACTCGTTTTGATTCTCAATAATAATTGTGTCAAAACAAGCACGGTCATAGTTTGTTGGACGAAGTTTAATAATGCCGTGACTTTTTAGGTACATGTCTTCTTCGTCTTCCACTATTATCTCTTCATCTTCACTAATAACAAATTTGCTTCCGCTTTTTATTCTTTCGTTTAGTACATTTAACAATGCTCTCATAAAAATGGAGATCGTAGTAATTCTCTGTTGACCATCTATTATTTCATATTTCCTTCCTTCTGAAACCGTTTCAAGCAAAATGTTTCCATAGCAATATGGGTTGTTATTATCGCTGTTTCTGTGTTCAAAAAGATCGTCCAAAAAAGTCTTTGTTTGAATTGTTTCCCAAGAATACGCTCTTTGATATGCAGGTATTGTATATTGTATTTTTTGATGTCCAAAAAAACTTTCAACTGTTTCGGGTACAAATTTCATTATCTAAAGGCTCCTTGTTTCGTTATTTCTTTTTCTTATGATTCTTATTGTACTCCGCAACAAGCATATCGCTGAGCTCTTGACTCGGTTTGATTTCCACAAAGCGCGTCGGATAGTTGTAACGCCAGTTGTCATATTGGATTTCGTCAATCTTGCCGTCCTTCAACTTTTCCTTCATTTCGTTCCACTCATTAAGACGGGAGAAAAGATTGGTAAAGCATTCCGGTCTGCTTTCGTCTGCAACAAGGCAGAGCTTGCCGCCGATTCTGTCAATCGTTAAACCGTAAATATCCTCAATCGCAAAAAGGGTATGCATTAAGCGGTTGTATGTATCAAGATTGGGGTTATCAAGCGCATCGGTGGATACACCCAAAATCTTGGCGATTTCCTCAAGGACATCTTCTCTCGGTTCTCTTCTTCCGTTTTCATATTGCGCAATACGGGAATCGGCGTTCTTCTCACCAAAGCCGAGCACCGTGCCAACATATTTCTGCGTCATATTACGCCTTTTTCTGATAAATCGTATTCTTTCGCTAATAGCCATTTTTGTTCACCTCGTCATTACTGTATCATATTTGTTACGGTATGTCAATAAGCTTATCAAAAATGTTAAGAAAATGCTTGACAAAGAAAATAATGTATGCTAATATAAAAATCGTAACAGATATGTTACGGTTAATAGCAAAACAAAACCAAATTTGTTAAAACTTTAAGGAGGTGTTGCGATGGAAAATAGCACTATCTTCATGAGAGTGGATGAGGTTGCCGCTGTGCTGGGTGTTTCAGAGTCGTATGCGTATAAGATAATGAAACAGTTAAACAACGAGCTTGCCGAAAAAGGAAAGATTGTTGTAGCAGGCAGAGTCAACCGCAAATACTTTTATGAAAGACTTGACTACGAAGGAGGTGAATAAAAATGTCTGTGTATAAAGACGCAAAAACAAACACTTGGCGAGCCGTGTTCAGATATACCGACTGGACGGGCGAGCGAAAGCAAACGCAGAAACGGGGATTTGTTACACAGCGCGATGCAAAGGCTTGGGAACGGGAACAGTTAATCAAGCTGCAGGGCGCTTGTAATATGACCTTAAATTCCTTTGTGGATTTGTATTTTGATGGGTTAAGCGGAAGGCTGAAGCTCAACACCATCAATAGCAAAAAGCATATCATCAAAACAAAGATACTGCCATATTTCGGCGAAAAGAAAATCAACGAAATTAAAGCGACTGATATTATCGCTTGGCAGAACGAGTTGATGAATATGAAGGATGAGAATGGAAAGCCGTTTTCTCAAACCTATCTGAAAACAATCCATAATCAAATCAGCGCGATTCTGAATTACGCTGTGAAGTATTACGGACTGAAAGAGAACCCGGCAAGGAAAGCCGGAGCGATGGGCAAAAAGGAGAGCGACAGAGAAATGCAAATCTGGACGAAGGAACAGTACAAAAAGTTTGCAGAGGTAATGATGGAATCGCCTATACACTACTATGCTTTTGAAATGCTCTACTGGTGCGGAATCCGTGAAGGCGAACTCTTAGCGCTGACGCCTGCCGACTTTGATTTCAAACGGCAGACGGTCAGAATCAACAAAAGCTATCAGCGAATTGATGGCAAGGACGTGATTACCGAGCCGAAAACACAGAAGAGTATTAGAACGATACGGCTGCCAAAGTTTCTCTGCGATGAGATGACGGACTACCTTGCAATGCTCTACGGAGTAGAGAGCAACGACAGAATGTTTCCTCTCTCAAAGAGTGCTCTTTACCGAGCAATGAGAGAAGGAAGCAAGAAGGCGGGCGTTCCAAAAATCAGGATTCATGATTTAAGACACTCGCATGTCTCGCTACTCATCAATATGGGTTTCTCCGCAGTAGAGATTGCCGACAGGTTAGGACACGAAAGCATAGAGATAACTTATCACTATGCTCACATGTTTCCGTCAAGGCAGGACGAGATGGCAGACAAGCTTGAATTGGAAAGGAGCGCTTAGTATGTCTGGAAAGAATTATGACCGTAAAGGAAGATGGCGAAGCAAAACGGTAGCGTTTCGTATGTCGCCGGAGGAGAATGAAGAGTTGGATGTCCGAGTAAAACTCTCCGGGTTTACCAAGCAGGAATACCTCATCAATCGTGCTCTTGAAAAGGAGATAATTGTTCGGGGTAATCCGAGGGTATATATCGCCCTGAAACGACAGCTTGAAGAAGTGCTGCAAGAGTTGAAGACATTGCAGGACGAAACTCCCTCCGAAGAATTGCTTGACACTATCTGTTTAATTAACCGAACCCTTTATGGAATGAAAGGCGAAAATAAAAATGACTGTCCTTGATGTATCTGTTGGCGCAGATACGGACAGCCATGCTATGTATAGCAATCATAGTATAGACAATCTTTTCGCCGATGTCAAATCAATAATACGGTTGTCTTTGTAGGTTCGTTTTTTCTCCGCCTCGCGAGAGCGCAATGCACTTTTGATGCGTAAGTGTCAAAAGTGCCATTGCGTTACTCTTGACAAGAGTAACAGAACCGAGAAAGCTCGAATTTTACGAAGACAAATTTAAACTATGAAAGACAGGTGAAAAATATGTATTTATCAAGTATCAGCATTGAACTCGGCAAGGGCGTTTTGGATCATAACAACCGAAAATTCATTGCCGAAAATGTTGACAGAGAACGAACAAAAAACAATGTGGAATACAAAAATATCCCCCTTGAAGATGCTTATCATATCCTCTTTGACGGAGCGTTACAGAGGTATAATGACAAGCAGAAACGAGCCGACAGAAAGATAGATAACTATCTTGAACACATTCAAAAAAGCAAACAGGAAAAGCCCTTTTATGAGATAATTGTGCAGGTCGGTAACCGCAAGGATATGGGTATCGGCTCCCGTACAGAACAGTTGGCAAAAGCCGTTTTAGAGGAATATATGTACCATTTTGATGCACGAAATCCTTACCTGTTTGTGTTCAACGCAACGCTCCATATGGACGAGGCAACACCCCATTTGCACATTGATTTCATCCCCTTTACTACCGAAAGCAAGAGAGGATTGGACACAAGAGTATCCATGAAACAGGCTCTTGAAAGGCAGGGATGCAGAGGCTCCGGAAGGAGCGACACGGAAACAATGGCGTGGCTGCAATCCGAAAAAGAAGCCCTTGCTTATATAATGAAAAATCACGGTATTGAATGGGAAAATCAGGGCAACAACCGTGAACACCTCTCCGTTTTGGAGTACAAAAGGGAGCAACGCAGCAAGGAGGTTGCGGAGCTTGAAGATGAGGTTGACGCACTAAAAACAAAGGCTGAAAACCTTACAAAAGCGATTGATACGGTAACCGAAATATCCAACGATGAGGAGTTTGAAAAGGAGTTCACACTCCCTGAACCACAGCGTTTGGAGTCGGCAAAGAGTTACAAAGGTCGCATAGAAGGTATCTTCAACAAGCTCAAAGCCTTCGTGAAAAAAGTATTTGTTGAGCTGATGGAATCAAGAAGTCTAAATGCAAAACTGTATAATGAAAATACAAGGTTAGGCTTTGACAACATTGACTTGCAAGAAATCAACCGAAATTATCAAAAGGAAAATCACAAGCTGCATAAGCAGTTATCAGACTACCGCCTGCTACGAAAAATACTCGGAAGTAAACAGGTTGACCAACTGCTTGAAACAGCAAAACATCCAAAACAAAATGAAAGGAATTATGAAAATGACGGAGTTTATCTCAGATAAGAATAACGGACTCGATTACACGCTGGTTGGGGAGGTTTACCTCCCTAACCTCATCTCCGCCGAAACGAATTATGAGATCGGAATGTGGGGACAACGGCACCTTCGTTATATCAAACAGCACCGCAAGGTGTTCTACACATCTTTGCTTACGAACTGCAAACTGAACGCATATCTGCACGATGTTGACGTCAGAGCAACCGAGATGTATGACCGCCTTGTCAAGCAACTCAAGGAGCAGCAAGGTATTACGGAGCAACTCAAAGCAGACGATATGATGGCTTGGGTACAAGCGATGAACAACATCACAAATCAGGCGAGAGAAATTGTCAACAATGAAGTCATATATACGAGGTGATTCATGGATCTTCTTGAGGAGTTTTGGAACGGGAATATCAATCCGATGGAGTTCGACCATCTTGAAAGCGATTCAAATTATAGAAAAGCAGTTGAAGCATACAACCTTAATCAAGAACGATTAAAGGCAGTGCTCAGCGAAAAACAACAGAACATGCTTGATTTGCTAATTAAAAGTAGCAATGAATTAGCAACAATAATTGAACTTGATTGCTTTAAAATCGGTTTCAAGTTAGGCGCAAGATTAACAATAGAGGCATATTCATAAAATCGGAGCGAGGAGCAATCCTCGCTCTGTTCGGCAAGGTAAGCATTTAGAAGCGGTTTTTGAGGATTTTAATGATATACCCTTGACCCCTCGATTTTGACCTTTCGAAACGCAGTAATTATGCGGGTTTCAGAGCTCTTAAATGCTGACTTCTTGAAGTCGATTTAAATTGAAATTATCGAAATAATAGAAAGAGTTAAATGCGTAGCAAGCCAATTAATATATTATATTTTGTTGACTTATTGACTAATAGATATTATAATATACCTTGTATATTTATATTGTTTTTTTAATGGTTAATACATAGATGTAGTGTTTTCTGGAATTTTTGTAAATATAGGAAATCTATCAGATAATCGGCAACGATGTTGATTGTACTGTTTTTTGGACTATCGAGAAGTTTTATGCAGGATTATTGTAATAGTATGTTATAATGTCCTTGAGGTGAGATTATGGGAACGCTTGTGCAGGAAAGAACTTATAAGACATCACTTATCAATAACAGGAGATATTTGGGAAACAAATATAAACTATTGTCATTTATTAAGGGCGTTGTTGAAAAAGAATGTAATGATATTGAAACTGTTGCTGATATTTTTGCAGGAACGGGGGCTGTTTCTTCTGCTTTCAGCGATGATAAGACCATAATCACCAATGATTTGATGTATAGTAATTATATCTGCAATTATGCATGGTTTGGTAGCGAAACATATGACAAAGAAATTATTATCGACAAAATAGTTTTTTATAATAGTCTTGAAAATATTGACGACAACTATATGACGGAAAATTTTGCAGATACTTACTTTAGCAGAGATGATTGTGCAAAGATTGGTTACATAAGAGAAGATATTGAGGATTCGTTTAATAAAGGTGATATTAACAAGAGAGAAAGAGCAATATTGATTACTTCTCTGCTGTATGCAATGGATAAAATTGCAAATACTTGCGGACATTATGATGCATATCGTCAGGGCGTTGAATTTGAGAAGTCACTTGAATTATATGTTCCGTTAGCAAAAGATGAAAACAATAAAAACAATCAGTGTTTCAATATGGACGCTAATGAACTTGTAAAAGAAATACAGGCAGATTTGGTTTACATAGACCCTCCTTATAACTCAAGACAATATTGCGACGCTTATCATCTTCTTGAAAATGTTGCACAATGGAAAAAGCCGGAAGTGTTCGGCGTTGCTAAAAAAATGGATAGAAGCACGATGAAGAGCAAGTATTGTACTCAAAGTGCAACTGAAGCGTTTGAAGACTTAATTAAGAATATCAAAGCAAAATACATACTGTTTTCTTATAACAATATGGCTGAAAAAGGAAACGATAGATCAAACGCAAAGATATCCGATGATGATATTATGAGAATCCTTAAGGCAAAGGGCGAGGTAACTGTTTTTTCAGAAAGCTATAAAGCGTTCTCAACCGGTAAATCAGATATCAATGATAACGAGGAAAGATTGTTTTTATGCAAATGCAATTAGATGATAATATCAAGATTATTCAATCTCCATTGAACTATACAGGCGGCAAGTTTAAATTGCTGCCTCAGATCCTTCCTTTCTTCCCAAAAGAAATTGATTGTTTTGTGGATTTGTTCTGTGGTGGTTGCAATGTCGGAATCAATGTCAAAAGCAATAAGGTAATATACAACGACTTGAACAGGCATTTACTGTATTTGTATAATACCTTTAAGAATCTTGACAAGGATTTAATATTTGAATCCATTTACAAAATAATAGAAGATTATCAGCTCTCTCTTGTAAGCAAAAACGGATACGATTACTATGGCTGTGAAAGCAGCAAAGGTTTAGGCGATTACAACAGAGAGCATTTTTTGAAATTGCGAGATGATTTCAATCACAACAAAAACGAAGATTATTACTATTATTTAATGCTATATGTAATGATAGTTTATGCATTTAATAACCAAATTCGTTTTAACTCAAACGGCGAGTATAATCTTCCGGTTGGTAAAAGAGATTTCAACATAAAAATGCAAAGTAAATTGGATGAGTTTATTGACAGGATTCAATCCCAAGATTGCAGTTTTACTTGTCAGGATTTTCGTGAATTTGATATTTCTAAGCTTAATCAAAACGACTTTGTATATATTGATCCGCCGTATCTGATAACTTGTGCTTCATACAATGAGCAAGACGGATGGACCGAAAAAGACGAAAAGGATTTACTTGCATTTTTAGAAAAACTTGACGAAAAAGGGATTAAGTTTGCAGAATCGAATGTGTTACGCAGCAAGGGTAAAGAAAACAAAATATTGAATGATTGGTTAGAGTCAAACAAAGAAAGATTCATAGTTCACTATTTGAATTTTGATTATTCAAACTCAAACTACCATACAAAAGACCGAACCACTAATACAGAAGAGGTATTGATTACTAATTACTAAGGAGTAATTTATGAATAGTATTCCATATAAGAGCTTTTGTTGGGGACTTGGAACGACAAGTTTCAGAACTAAAAATTTTAATAAAACTATTGAGGAACAGTTGGCGTTATTAGATGAGTTTTGGCGAACCGATGACAACTCAGTATATAGCTGGTCCGGAAATAACGAACTTCAATCTAAGTATTATGATTTTATGCTCGCAAAAGGGTTTGTTAAAGGCGAAGCGAACAATAAACCCAAAGACGCCAGAGAGAAAACCTCGGGATTGGTTGACATTGGATTAATTAGTGATGATAGAAAACTGACCGAAGCGGGACAAGCCCTGTTAGCAATAAGCAGAAGTGGAGACTTTTCTTCAGATAACGCTTTTCAGATTGATAAAGACAGTTTCATATATTTTAAACAATTGCTCAAAACATATAACAAGGTAAACGGTACTATCGTTAGACCTTTTATTGTGATGGCTTATGTGTTGTCAAAACTTGATTATTTGTCTTTAGACGAATATACTTACCTGCTTCCGCTATGTACTGACCCACAGAACACGGATAGAATTATTCGTGAAATTAGTGCACTCAGAAATAGTCAAATTACCATTGATGAGATTATCATTGAAAGATTACTAACAATGGATAATTATCAGCAAGCGTTACAAATGCTACAAGAAAACGCTGTAACGGAAGAAGTGATTTGCAACATTGGAATGAATAGAAAAAGCAGGAATTATGACAAAACATACTTCCCGCTTTATCAGCATTTGTTTGATTTGTACGTAAATCACAATTACGATTGCGCATTACAAGTATATACAGATACAATAGCTATTAAGATAGGCAGACTGTGGAGAAGTTACTTATTTGATACTGTATCCAAAGTTCAAATTGAGCGTGAGCCAAATGCTCATCTTAATCACACTCTTTTTGATAACATAAACAATGTGGCTGAGTTTAAAACTGCATTCTTCAAAGTAATGCATTTGTTAAAAGCAAAGGCTACATTATCAGACTATTTAGATTTAAACCGCAGGTATATAAAAACAACAGAGGTTGTTATTTTTGAAGATAATCAGGTTAAGCTCGATATTATTCCAAAACAGTACTTTAAACCGATTATTGAAGAGTTATATGGTACTGCTTATGATGAATGTGATTGTTTGTTTGCCGATTGTAGCATAGAAAGAATTAATCCTGTATTGGCAATTAATGAAACGACGATTATATTCGGAATAAACGAGGAGTACGGAACTCATATTACCACAATAAGCGATGTTTATCGTTTCGTTAGTGAAGATAGATATCAAAGATTTCATCAGCTTATTGACGATAAGTTTACAGATGAAAAGCTTTTGGCTCTTCTTGAACACTTTGAAAACAGAAACGATGATGAAATTCACAGAATGGTAACTGATAACGCCGATATACCAACTATTTTTGAGTATGTATTGGGCGTCATTTGGTACAAGGTGAGCGAAATGCAGGGCGACATATTAAATTATATGAAATTGTCACGTGATGCAGATTTGTTGCCTGTTACACATGCCGGAGGCGGAGAAGCAGACTTAGTTTATGAGTATTCAGAAACGGCTGACTATCCGGAACACAGCTTGCTTATTGAAGCTACACTTGCGAGTGATACCAACCAGAGAAGAATGGAAATGGAGCCGGTATCCCGTCATCTTGGTAGGCACTTAATCAGAACGGGCAATATGAATTCATATTGTGTATTCATTACTCCGTATCTTGATATTAATGTTATCTCTGATTTCAGGTCAAGAAAGAACACGCCATACTACGACACACAAGATACCACTCGGTTTGTAGATGGCATGAAAATCATTCCATTGAATACGGATACACTTAAAGCGATAATTCATAGGCACTTGTTATACCGTAGTTTATACGGCGTATTTGAAACTGCTTATCAATCGAATTTACCGCCTCATCAATGGTATGAAGATTGTTTAAGTAGCAACATATAGATTAAACACAGCAATTTTTTTGGAGGAAGTATGTCGTTTTTAATAGCAGTTCACGTGAATGAAGGCATTGTTTTAGCGAGTGACCGCCGCACTACATATACCAATACTCAGCATAACGGGTTAGAAATCATTCACAACATCGGTGTTCACACTACTAATTCTACGGATAAGACTTTTTTATGTCCAAATAATGCGGGAATATCTACTTGTGGTGATGCTTCGTTAATGGGAAAGCCCATTACTGGGTATATCCAAGATATGATAAGGACTAAGATTAAGTCGGATTGTGTTATTAGTGATATGCCACAAATCATCATTGATTATTTTAATGGGTTGGATGTTGTCCCAAATACAGATTTTTTAGTTGCTGGATATGAAGAAAACGGCAATGGTAAGGTGCAAAAGATATATAAGTTTAATGTGAGTAGAAAAGATATTGAAGAAGTTGATACTTCTTCTCAAGGTGCGACATGGGATGGAGAATCATTAACACTTACTCGTATTATTCAAAATGTTGCTTTAAAAAGCAATGAAAATGAGTACTTGGATTTGCCCTACGAAGAGATACTGTGGGGATATTTTACATTACAGGATGCCGTTGATTTTGCGAGATATGCAGTAGAAACGACTATTCAAACCATGCGATTTAAAAACGTAGTTGAAACAGTTGGAGGCAAGGTGGACATTCTTATCATCACACCAGATGAAGTAAGATGGCTGCAAAAAGAGAAACTGTTATAGTTTTTAGCAATAAACCAACTTTAAATAAAGCAATGCAATAGTATTAAAGCG
>JAFWKC010000040.1 GCA_017514345.1 Eubacterium sp. | reverse complement strand
ATAAATACAAGTGTTATTTTTTATTAAATATAACGAGTTTCAGTTGCTTTGCTCCTTATTACAAAACAGTCGTGTATTTATTCCTTAAAAAACTGAAAATACAAAAACTGCCGCAGACACCGAGTCTGCGGCAAATTTTGTATGGTTATGCGTCTTTTGGCTTATTTCTCAGCGTATTTGTCGTCGCCGTTCCAGCTATACATAGCACGGATACCTTCGCCGACCTGCTCAAGCTGATGCTCAGCCTCGAGCTGTCTTTTTGCCTTGAAGTGTGCCCAGCCGTTGTTAGCCTCTGTGATGAACTTAGAAGCGAACGTACCGTCCTGAATCTCCTCAAGAACCTTCTTCATTTCCTTCTTTGTTTCATCTGTGATGAGGCGCTTGCCTGTTTCGTAATCGCCGAATTCAGCAGTGTTTGAAATTGAATATCTCATCTTTGAGAAGCCGCCGCTGTAGATAAGGTCAACGATAAGCTTCATTTCGTGGATACACTCGAAGTAAGCGTTTCTCGGGTCGTAGCCAGCTTCAACAAGTGTTTCAAAGCCTGCCTTCATAAGAGCTGTAACGCCGCCGCAAAGAACAGCCTGCTCACCGAAGAGGTCAGTTTCTGTTTCGCACTTGAAGGTTGTTTCGAGGATAGCTGCGCGAGCGCCGCCGATACCTGCGCCGTAAGCAAGAGCGATATCCTGGCAATGACCAGTTGCATCCTGATATACAGCAACAAGACAAGGTGTACCCTTGCCCTCCTTGTACTCTGAACGAACTGTGTGTCCAGGAGCCTTAGGAGCAATCATAAATACGTCAACATTTGCAGGAGGTACAATCTGCTTGAAGTGAATGTTAAAGCCGTGTGCAAAAGCAAGTGCCTTGCCCTCGGTGAGGTTTGGCTCAACATCGTTTTTGTAGATTGCAGCCTGCTTCTCATCAGGTGTGAGAATCATAATAACGTCAGCAGCCTTAACTGCTTCAGCTGTTGTCATAACTTTAAGTCCGAGTGACTCAACGTGAGCCCAAGACTTTGAGCCTTCGTAAAGACCAACGATTACGTTAACGCCGCTTTCGTGAAGGTTAAGTGCGTGTGCGTGTCCCTGTGAACCAAAGCCGATGATAGCAACTGTCTTGCCGTCAAGCACGCTGAGGTTACAGTCTGATTCGTAGAAAATTTTAGCATCTGCCATAATATTTTCCTCCATAAATTATGTTTTAGTTAGCACCTTTTCGTGTTAGCGTTATATATTATAATTTAGAATTTCCCATATTGCAAGTGTTATTTATAACAAATTATAAAAAAAATGAAGTATTTTATTGAATAAATTTACTATTTTTAGTTATTTTTTACAATAATCCTATTGTAAATTGTTAACAAATAGAGTAAAATCATAATGAGGTAATTTGTTATGAATAAAATAGAAGAATACAAATACTATATTGATTCGATATGCGTATATAACACCGAAAATGACGAGGTGCTGCAAGCTCTGAGGGCTTTGCTTGAAGGCATTGGCGGCGATAACGCGCCGAAGCTGTACAGCAGCTTTTTCAGAAAGCTTTGCACTCACGGCTCGCTGAGGCAGTACATTTCCGAATTTGTGCTGACAAATGACAATGCCTTTTCAAAAGAAAGCGCGTCAGGCAACGCCGAAGAGCTTCCCGCTTCAATAATTGCAGGCGTAAAAAGCGATTTGCAGAAGCTTGAAGCGATATCAAAAATCAGCGCCGACGATATTATAACCGAAACGTATGGCGAAGAAGAAAAGATACTGCTAACCCTTCCTAAATGGGAAACAGGCAAGCCTGACGAGGTGCTCGGCGAAAGCTGGGCGGAGCATATTGACGAGCTTAGCTTTTACTATGAAAGAAACGGCTACGGCATATATTCAAAATACTATGCCTTTACGTGGCAAAACGGTCAGCTTGTGCCGATTACAAGCACCGACCCGATTGAGCTTCCCGAGCTGAAAAACTATGAGCGCCAGAGAAATCAGGTGCTTGAAAACACGGAAGCGTTCCTCGACGGACTTCCAGCAAACAACATACTTCTTTACGGCGACAGAGGCACGGGAAAAAGCTCAACGGTACACGCCGTACTAAACGAATATAAATACCGCGGACTGAGAATAATAGAAATCTCGAAGCGTGACATTACAAAGCTCACGATTATCCGCGAGATGATTGCCGACAGTCCGATGAAGTTTATCATCTTCATCGACGACCTCAGCTTTGACGCGCACGACGACTCGTTCGGCGAGCTAAAGGCAATACTTGAAGGCTCGATGTCGGGCAAGCAGAGCAACACGCTCATTTACGCTACTTCAAACAGACGTCATCTGATAAAGGAAAACCATTATGACCGCGAAAACGACGTTCACCGCAGCGATACTATGCAGGAGGAGCTGTCGCTGTCCGACAGATTTGGTCTGACAATCACCTTTATGAATCCCGACAAGGCGGAATACCTTGACATCACTCAGCAAATCGCAGACGACAGAGGATTAGTAGTACGAAAAGAAAAGCTTTTGCTTGAAGCAGAAAACTGGGCGCGCCGCCGCGGAGGCCGTTCGCCGAGATGCGCAAAGCAGTTTATCGACTACGTTGAAGCGTGCGAGCGGATGGGAAAAGAGTGGTAAAAAATTATTAACAATATTTATATATTGTTCACCCAAAGGTAAAAATGTAAACAAAAATTAGTGATATAAAACTTAGTATAACAGACGAAAGGAAAATAATATTTATGGCAGATAAAATTCTTGTTGTTGACGACGATCTCAACATAAGCGAGCTGTTAAAGCTCTATCTTGAAAACGACGGATATCTTGTATTTGTAGCGCACGACGGACAGGAGGCAGTTGATTTGTTCCGCTCCAAAACTCCCGACCTCGTGCTGCTTGACATAATGCTTCCGAAAATGGACGGCTGGCAGGTTTGCCGTGAAATACGCAAGACCTCCTCAGCTCCGATTATTATGCTGACGGCGAAGGGCGAAACCTTCGACAAGGTGCTCGGTCTTGAGCTCGGCGCGGACGATTACGTTGTTAAGCCGTTTGACGCAAAAGAGGTTATGGCGCGCGTAAAGGCTGTGCTAAGAAGAACGAAGGGCTCTGGCGACAGCGGCGAAAACGAAAAGAAAACGGTTATTTACGACAAGCTTGAAATCAACATCACAAATTACGAAATGAAGGTTGACGGCGTACCCGTTGACACGCCGCCTAAAGAGCTTGAGCTCATCTATCACTTCGCTTCAAATCCAAACAGGGTTTACACCCGCGACCAGCTTCTTGACGAGGTTTGGGGCTTTGATTACTACGGCGACAGCAGAACGGTTGACGTTCACGTTAAGCGCCTTCGTGAAAAGCTCGAGGGCGTATCCGACAAGTGGGAGCTTCGCACGGTATGGGGCGTAGGCTACAAATTTGAAACTAAAGATTAATTATCAATCGGGCGGCCAACGGTCGCCCGTATAATTACAGAATATCGTATGAAAAAATTAAAGAAAAAAGCGCGCGGAAATATTTTCGTAACGTATTTTATTTTGTTTGCGTCAATATTTCTCGTCACGTTTACTGTCCTCGGCACCTCGCTTATCATAATGGTAAATTCGTATTCGATAAACGAAAAAACCGAGCTTTTACAAGAGAATACGCAGTCAATCGCGAGCTCGATATCCTCAACGCTGATTATCAACAATATGAACAGCGAATATTCGTATGAAAAAGAGGTCATATGCGAGTCGCTTTCCGTCGTTTCAAGCTGTATCGACTCCGACGTGTTCGTGTGCGATACGGCAGGCAACATAATTCTTTGTAAGGAGCAGGTCGGCACTTCACCGTACTATTCTGCTTCGATGGTTTGCGAGGACCACCAGATGCTAAGGCTCGACGACAAGATTATCCAGAGCGTTTACGAAAACGGTACTGCCGTTTCGACCTCGGTTGTCAACGGCGAAAGCAGCTACGTCGTGGGCACGGCGATTGTCGCGCCGTCATACGTTGCACAGGCTGAGGGCTCGGGCAACATCATCGGCATAGTTTTTGCAGTAGTCGAAAACGGAACGACAAACCTTGTAAGCTCTGTCATAAAGATGTTCGCCTTCGTGGCATTCCTCTGTATTTCAGTCGGCTTCCTTATGATATGGCTGCTGACAAAGAAGATGGTAACTCCGCTTCAGCAGATGAGCGTTGCGGCAAAGCGTTTTGCTGTCGGCGACTTTTCGTACAGAGTTAACATCAGCGGTAACGACGAGCTTGCAGACCTCGGTACGGCGTTCAACGATATGGCTGACGCGCTCGATAAGCTCGAAAGCTCAAGGCGTTCGTTTGTAGCTAACGTTTCGCACGAGCTGAAAACGCCTATGACGTCAATAGCAGGCTTCATCGACGGAATACTCGACGGCACAATCCCGAAGGATAAGCAGGATTATTACCTAAAAATCGTATCCGACGAGGTAAGACGACTTTCGCGCCTCGTTGTTGCTATGCTTAATATGAGCAAGATGGAATCGGGCGACTTCGAAATGAAGCCGAAGAATTATAACATTTCCGACCAGATTATTCACATTTTGCTGACGTTTGAGCAGAATATTGACAAAAAACACATTGAAATTATCGGTCTTGACGACATCGCTCCGCACAGAGTTCACGCTGACCCCGATATGATTTATCAGGTTATTTACAACCTGTTTGACAACGCCGTTAAGTTCACCAACGAGGGCGGTTACCTAAAGGTAAACGTTACCGAGGGCGCCGAGATGGTGCAGGTTTCTATCAAGAACAGCGGCGAGGGCATTAAGTCCGAGGAGCTTCCAAGACTGTTTGAGCGTTTTTACAAAATCGACAAGTCGCGCAGTCTTGATGCGAGCGGCGCTGGGCTCGGCCTTTACATCGTAAAGATGATGGTAGAAATGCACGGCGGCAGAATCTGGGCGAAGTCCGATTCACAGAGCGAGGCTGAATTTATCTTTACGCTTCCGCGTGCAAAATAATTCAAAATTATTTAATTTTCATTTAACTTTTTACATTTATAATCCATTCAAAACATAATAACCTTAGCAAAGGAGATATAATTATGGATGATTTATTCAATAATAACAGCTTCGGCACTCCAAACGGCGACGACGCAAAGCCTGAAAGCACACCGACTCAGGAAGCATACACCGCGCCGATAAGCGAGCCTGAAACGGCTCCGACACAGGAGGAGGCTAAACCTGAGCCGCCAAAGGCTGACTTCACGCCCTTTGGACAGCCCATACAGCCGACGCAGCCTGAGCCGCAAAAAGCTCAGACCGAATACACGCAGGTTATTCCGCCGACGTCGGGAACGAGCTATATCCCACCCGTACAGCAGCAGAGCTACAATCAGAACAGCTACTCTGCTCCGTACTATCAGCCGTCCGTTGCCTTTGAGCAAAACGCAAACACGCCACAGGCAAAGAAGGCAAAAAAGAAGAATAAAACGCTCGTTATAATAGTTATAATCTTTATAATCTGCGCGTTCGTTGCAGGCTACGGCGTATGGAGCTCTTCAAACGGCGGCAAGGACAGCGACAAGGCGACGACCTCGCAGTCCGACAGCAGCTCTGACGAAAGCGAAAGCAAGTCAAACAATTCAAGCTCAGCCGAAGCTCAGGTTGAGGGCAGCGAGGCCAACCCCGAAACTGACGAGGAGGGCAACCTCACGGCAGTAGGCGTGTCGAAGAACAACAGAGATTCGTGCGTAGGCATCACCGTTTACACCGTTCAGTCAGACTACTATTATTTCTACAGCTACGGCGAGCAGCAGAACAACGATGGCGAAAAGGTTGCGTCAGGCGAAGGCTCGGGCGTAATTATGGCGGAAGCCGACGGCAAAACCTACATTATGACGTGCGCTCACGTTATTGCAGACGGCTCATCCTTCAAGGTTACGCTTGAAAACGACAAGGAATACGACGCTGAAATGGTAGGCTATGACAGCCAGACTGATATCGGCGTACTTGCTATCAACGCAACAGGTCTTAAGGTTGCAAAATTCGGCGACAGCAAGGATATTGAGGTAGGCGAAAGATGCGTAGCTATCGGATGTCCAGGCGGACTTACCTTCAAAAACAGCGTTACAGAGGGTATCGTTTCGGCGCTTGACGTTCCAGTATCGTCACAAATCGGCTACAAGAACGAATGTATCCAGGTTGACGCCGCTATTAACCCAGGTAACTCTGGCGGCGCGCTGTTCAATATGCAGGGTCAGGTAATAGGTATTAACTCATCGAAGATTGCTTCGACAGAATATGAGGGTATGGGCTTTGCCGTACCGAGCAACACCGCAGTTGAAACAGCAAACTCGCTGATTAAAAACGGCTACGTTTCGGGACGTGCAAAAATCGGTATCGAATACAACTCGCTTTCAGTTTACACAAGCGCAACAAACATTCTTGCCGCGCTCGCTGAAAAGGGCTACAAGGACGCCGAGGGTACAATGGTTATCCAGACGATTTCCGACGAGTCAGACCTCAAGAACAAGGGCATCAAGCAGTACGATATGATTGTTGCAGTTGACGGCGAAACGCTTACATCAACTGACGTTATGACGTCAAAGCTTTCAAAGTCAAAGCCAGGCGACACGGTTACGCTGACAATCGCGAGAATTGAAAATAACTCAATCAAAATTCAGGAAGTTAAATGTAAGCTTATTGAAAGCAAAGGATAATACAGGATAATATAAAACGGACGACTACGTATACTCCATAGTCGTCCGTTTTTTGTTTTGTTAATAAATATTCTATCTGAGCTGCGGGATTACTGCGCTTGAAATGCCGAAGAACACAAGCAGCGACACGGCGTCGACAATCGTTGTGATAAACGGCGACGACATAACAGCAGGGTCAAACCCGATGCGTTTTGCAAGCATAGGAAGCGAAGCGCCGATGAACTTTGCAAAAACTATCTCGACAACAAGTGTCAGACATATTGCAAGGTCGATAATGAGCGTGATTTCGTCGTTCTGAAAAGCGACTCTGTCAATCAGCCATATTTTTATAAAGTTGACCGCCGCAAGCGTTAAGCCGCAAACAAGACCGACGCGGATTTCCTTCCAGATAACTCTGAAATAATCGCGGAAATTCACCTCGCCGAGCGACATAGCGCGGATAACGGTAACGCTCGCCTGACCGCCTGAATTACCGCCCGTATCCATAAGCATTGGGATAAACGCCGTAAGTATCGTAAGCGTTGCGAGCTTATCCTCGAAGCTCGTGATAATCGAGCCTGTGAAGGTCGCGGACACCATAAGAAGCAGTAGCCACGGAAAACGGCTCTTCCACGTTTCAAAAACTGTGGTTTTGAGATACGTTTTTTCCGTAGGAAGCATAGCGTTCATCTTCTGGATATCCTCGGTGTTCTCCTCCTGGATAACGTCGAGAGCGTCGTCGATGGTAACGATACCTACAAGGCGCTCCTCCATATCGCATATAGGAAGCGCGAGGAAGTTATACTTGTCAAAGTACTGAGCCGCAAGCTCCTGGTCATCGAGCGTATTGAGGTAAATTACGTTAGTTTCCATAAAATCCTCAATAATATCGTCGTATTCGTGAAGAAGCAAGTCCTTAACCGTCGTTACGCCCAGAAGGTGCCTTGACGCGTCCGTAACGTAACAGGTGTAAATCGTTTCCTTGTCAACACCCGTTCGTCTGATACGCTTAAAGGCGTCCTCAACGGTCATATCCTTTTTCAAATCGACGAACTCGGGCGTCATCATCGAGCCCGCTGAGTCGTCGGGATATTTCAGAAGAATATTAATTGAATTTCTCGTTTCGCGGTCCGTGTTCATAAGGATACGCTTAACGAGCGTCGCTGGCATTTCCTCGATAATATCAACGGCATCGTCGAGGTAAAGCTCATCGAGCACCTCACGAAGCTCAGTATCGGAAATGCCGTGAATAAGCGATTCCTGCGTGTCGCCGTCAAGCTCAACGAACGTGTCAGCCGCGTCCTCCTTTGACAGCAGACGGAAGAACAAAAGCCGCTGGTTTTCGGGCAGCTCCTCAAGGATAGCCGCGATATCGGCAGGGTTAATTTCGCTGAGGATTTCTTTTATTTTTGACAGCTCTCGGTTTTTATAATGCTCGTCAATTTTTTCTATGATTTCTTCAAATTCAAAATCCATAATTAACCCCCTTTTTATATATTTGCGTTGGTGTGTTAATGCAGTTTAGTCAAAAAATTCCGTTTCGTCACCGTCGCCGACCTCAACCGTAAGGCGTTTTACAAGCCTTACAAGAAGAATTATCAGAAGCACGCTTCCTGCGGCGCTGAGCACGGCAATAAGAAACGCAGGATTTGTATACAGCTTTTCGCTGTCAACAAGCTCCTTTTCGGTGCCGTTTTTTATCATCGTTTCAAACTCTTCGCTCGTCTTTTCAGTTCGCTTCATATCAAAGGCGTACACTCTTTTTTCGCCGTTTGATGCAGTAACAACAAGCGGTATGTCAAGCTCCTGCTCCGAGGTAAGCGAAATTTCGCTCGGCACGTCGCAGTACGCGCCGATATCCTCGGTAGCGGCGGACATTTCGAGCACCGTCAAATCATTCGGAATATATATAGTATACTCCGTTCTGTCCCTTGTGATTTCGGGATAAACTATGCCCGATTTGCACTTAACCTCTTTAAGATAATTGTTTGAGCTTTCCTTAAAAAACTCGGCGTTTTTGTATTTGAACGTATAAATCGCAGAGCCGCTTTCGTACTGAATTGTTACGAGCGCGCCCGTCTGATGCTTAGCGTTGTCGTAATCGTAAGTTACAAAAATATCAGCCTCGCCGTCGATAGAATAATCCTCGAGTGTGGGCGTAACCTTTGAGTCACTTAGCGTTAACGTATAGTCGTGCTTGTAAGGCTCAAATTTCTCCTCAATAACAGCGTTTTTGAAGGAAATTGAGGTCAGAACTGGAGTCGCCTTCGGCTGACTGTTTTCAGCAAAAGCGAAAGCGGGAGCAAGCGCAAAAATCAGCGCCGCCATACAAACACATATTATTTTTACTGACTTTTTCACATCGCACCTCTGTTAAGAACAAATGTTGAAACTGACTTCTTCTGAAGCGCAGAAAGCATTTTTCTGTTATCAGCCGTAGTGTTGATTATATAAGCCTGATTTTTGTCAGGCGCATTCAGATTTTTGACGTCCTTTTCTGCCGTCTTGGCGTCTAAGGTAATATTGACTGCCTGAAGCAGCTTGATATTTGAGTCAATATCGCTATATAGCTTTTTTGACAGCGTTTCAAAGCCGTCGCCGTAATTCGCGCTGATATCCTCGGGCAGATTAACGTCGTCAAGAATAAACACAGTAACGCCATAAGTGTTAAGCTCTGCGATAATATCTCTTATATAGTTATATGCGTACTCGCTGTCGGGATTAAGATAAGTGTTGCCGTCGCCGTCCTTGTACGGCTTTTTTCCGTTCATTATCGCCGCAGAATCAGCCTGAAGCGGAACGACGTTGTCCTTGTAACAGCTTATTTTTGCAACGGGAAGAATATCGTCGGCAAGCATCGCCTTTATCGACTGCTCTGGCTTGCTCGCGGGCGAGCTCATAGCAGAAAAGGTGTCGACAGACGCAAGCGTCGAATTATATCCTATCGTACCGTCGGCGCGCTTTGCTTCAAATGCGATAGCCGTAAAGCCGTTATTCTGCGCTTCGTTAATAACTGCGGAAAGCATAACCGAGTTGTCAAGGCTGATGCCCTCCGTCATAAACGCAGAAAAGTTCACCTGCATATCGGACAGCAGATTTTCGTCAGCCTTCGTTTCGCCGATATGCTTTGCAGGCTCGGCGTGGCGCGTAATATACACGTCCATACCCGTGTAGCCGACTGCGATAATCGCAACACAGCACACAAAAACGAGCGCGCGCTTCAGCCACGTTTCGTTTCTCGTTTTCGCGTCTGAGGAATAACCCTTCTGCTTAGGGCGTTTGTAATCAAACTTATCTGACGCGCCGCCCTCGATATACTTATCGGCAAAATCAATTTTTCTGCCCTTTTCTTCCTCGGTCCACTTCTGATTTCTTTTTTTGTCGTTATAAAATCTTTTCTTCTTCATTCAAAAACTACACCGCTTGAGCATTATTTTTCAGCGTTTCGATTGCGTCGTTCGGACACTCGCTGCCGAATACGGCAGAGCCAGCGACAAATACGTTAGCTCCCGCCTGCGCCGCAAGGCTGACGGTTGAAAAATCAACGCCGCCGTCGACCTCGATATCAATATCGCTTCTGATTTCGCGGATTTTTTCAATTTTCGGAAGCACGCGTTCCATAAAGCTCTGGCCGCCAAAGCCTGGCTCAACAGTCATTACAAGCACCATCGAAAGCTTGTCAAGATACGGCAGAACTTCTTCAACGTCCGTGTCGGGCTTGATAGCAATTGCAGGCTTCTTGCCGAGGTAAAGTATTCTGTCGACAGTAGCCGCAGTATTACTTTCGCTTTCTATATGAAAGCATATGATATCGGCGCCCGCCTTTGCAAACGTGTCGACGTAATCATAAGGATTGCTAATCATCAAATGAACATCAAACGGGATATCACACACCCTTTTCATAGCGGTTATAACGGGCGCGCCGATTGTGATATTCGGCACAAAATGACCGTCCATAACGTCAATATGAATAAGGTCGGCGTTACTGATTTTTTCAAGCTCGCTTTTGAGGTTAGCATAATCGCTCGACAGTATCGAGGGTGAAATTTTGATGTCCATATATACTGCTCCAAATTAAAGTTTGTTCAAATATTATACTCTTTCACGCGCATAAAGTCAAATAATAAAAACAATGGCTTTACAAAAAAGTTACAATATTTACAGAAAAATAACACAAAACACTTGAAACTTGGCACAATGTGATGTATTATATATTTTGTATAAATGGAAGTGCGCCCATTTTGACGCATTTCAATAATTCAGGTTAGGAGAAAAAGCCGTGATTGAATTTAAGGACGTCACAAAGGTGTATGACAGCAACGGCACTAAGGCGCTCGACAACGTTAACATCAAGATTGAGGACGGAGAATTCGTTTTCGTCGTTGGTTCGTCGGGTGCAGGTAAAAGTACCTTTTTGAAGCTCATTATGCACGAGGAAAAGCCAAGCGAGGGCGAGGTAATCGTTAACGGTTACTCCTCTGCTACGCTGAAAAAGCGCAAGGTGCCTTATTACAGAAGAACTATGGGAATAGTTTTTCAGGATTTCAGAATTATTCCGAAGATGACCGTTTATGATAACGTCGCTTTTGCTATGCGCGTTATCGGCGCAAAGGAAGTCGAAATCAGAAAGCGTGTTCCTTATATACTTAATCTTGTCGGTCTGTCAAAGAAGGCGCGTTCTATGCCGAACGAGCTTTCGGGCGGTGAGCAGCAGAGAGTTTCGCTCGCAAGAGCGCTTGTTAACAACCCCGACCTTATTATCGCCGACGAGCCTACGGGTAACGTTGACCCCGAAATGAGCCACGAAATTGTTGACCTGCTTACAAAGATTAACAATTCTGGCACGACGGTAGTTATGGTTACTCACGAGCACGAGCTTGTACGCTCCTTCCAAAGACGAGTTATCGTTATTCAAAACGGACAAGTTGTATCCGATACGCCCGACCCGACCTTTGCTAAGTTCAAGTCGAAAGAACAGGAAAAGGTTACGGATATGTTCTACTACGAAGAGGACGTAAAGCAGGAGAATGTAAGCGAGGTATTTGACAACCTCGAGGATATCGTAAGCGCTCACGACGAGGAGGCTGAGGAGGCTCAGGCAGAAGCCGAGGCTGAGGACGCAGCTCCTGCAGAAACAGCGCCCGTTTCCGAAGCGGCAGATGATGAAAACGGAGGTGAGCAGTAATGAATTGGGCAAGCTTAAAGTATCTCATCAAAGAAGGCTTCCGTAACACCTGGTCAAACAGAATGATGTCAGTAGCTTCAATCTGCGTACTGCTCAGCTGTCTTGTAATCATCGGCTCTACGGCTATGATTTTCCTTAACATCAACTCGCTTGTCGAAAGAATTGAAAGCGAAAACGTTATTATGGTTTACATCAACGACAAGGACGAAAAAGGCAACGTCCTCGTCAGCGAAGACCAGATTAAATCTATCGGCAAAAAGCTTGAAAAGATGAACAACGTTGCAAGCGTTGAGTTTGTAAGCAAGGAAAAGGCTTGGGCTCAGCAGCTCAAAACTATGGAGGACGCGCAGGCTGAATTCTTTACGACCGTCAGCAGCGACATTCCCCTTCCCGACGCTTACAAGGTTACGGTAACAGACCTCGGCAAATTCAAAAACACAGTTAAAGAAATCAAGAAGATTGACAATATAACAGTCCGTGAAAACAGCGACCTTGCAAAGAAGCTTGACACAATCAGCCACGGTATCAGCATTATTGCTATCGTAATTATATCCGTGCTGTTCGCAATTTCGCTGTTCATCATAGCAAACACCATCAAGCTTACGGTATATTCACGCCGTCTTGAAATCAGCATTATGAAATCCGTCGGCGCGACAAATTCGTTTGTACGGCTTCCGTTCGTGGTTGAGGGTATCGTCCTCGGTATCGTATCTGGCGTGCTTTCGCTCGGCGCCGTATGGGGCGTTTATGAGCTTGCCGTGCGGAGCTTCAGCGATTTGCTGACCTCGCTCGGACTTGTGGCGCTCAAATTTACGGATTACGCGCTACCGATGCTCGGAATATTCATCGCAGTCGGCATAATCAGCGGTGTAGGCGGTTCTCTGATTACTATGAGAAGATATCTTAACAAGGAAGGCAGTGAGATAAGTGCAGTCTAAAGGCTTAATTAAAGTATTGTCATTAATGCTCAGCATTTGCTTCGTTTTCTCACTCGGCTTTTCTACCGCTTACGCGGAAACAACGGCTCAGCTGAAGGAAAAGAAAGAGAAAATCCAGCAGCAAATCGACAGCGCAGAAAAGAAAATTGAAGAGCTAAAGAGCAAAAAAGAGGAAACTCAGGAATACATCACGGCTCTTGACAAAAAAATTGAGCTAAAGCAGGACAAAATCAACGTGCTTCAAAGCGACGCCGACGCATTACAAAGCGAAATCAACGACATTCAGGCAGATATCGTAAAGACCGAAGCGCAAATCGAACAGACTCAGAAGGAAATCGACCAGAAGCAGGCTGATTTTGACAAAACGTACGAGGAATACTGTCAGCGTCTTCGCGCTATGTACATTTCGGGCAGCGCAAGCAGCATAGAGGTTCTGCTCACGTGCAACGATATCAGCTCTATCCTCACAAGGTCGCAGATGATTAAGTCTGTATCCGAAAAGGACAGCGCGGCTCTTGAGTCGCTGATGGACCAGATGGCTGAAATCGAAAAGCAGAAGGCTGAGCTTGAAAAGAACAGATTAAAGCTCAACGAGGAAAAGAAAAAGCTAAAGGCTGACAAGGCAAAGCTTGACAGCAATATTGCTCAGATAAAATCCGAAAAGGCTGAGCTTGACAGCGAGGTTGCAGAGCTTAACGCAACTATGAAGAAGCTTTCGAGCCAGACGGCTGAGTATCAGGAGTCGGTTGAAAAGAACGAGGAACAGCTCAAAGAGGTTCAGCGTGACATCGACGCCGCATATGCAAGAGCGTCGCGCGGCAACGGCACGGGCTCAATCGGCGGCAGCACAGGAAGCGGAACGCACAGCGGTGTGCTTCGTTACCCGACTGACTACACAAGGGTTTCGGCAGGCTATCCGAACTATTCGAGCGGACGTTATCACGGCGGTGTTGACTTCCCGTGTCCGAGCGGAAGCGCAGTTTACGCCGCAGCTTCGGGAACGGTTATTCTTGCAAAGAACCTGAACTACAGCTACGGTCACTATTTGATTATTGACCACGGCAACGGTCTGTCCACACTTTACGCGCACAACACGACGCTTCTTGTCGGCGTTGGCTCAAAGGTTTCGGCAGGACAGGTTATTGCACGAAGCGGCTCAACAGGCAACTCGACAGGACCTCACTGTCACTTTGAGGTTCGCGTTAACGGAACGAGAGTTAACCCGTTCAATTACATATAACACACAACATCAAAGCCGTCTTTGCGACGGCTTTTTTGTTTGCGGTATTCGTCTAAGAAAGCGGCTGTATTCTCTTTTTCTGCTTCTCTATCTATTACTGTTTCTTTGACTGTGTCAGTTTCTATCTCTGTATCTGTATCTGTATCTTTATCTGTTTCTTTATCT
>JAFWKC010000039.1 GCA_017514345.1 Eubacterium sp. | reverse complement strand
TTATCCTCGCACCAGCGCGACGCCTTATCCTTGATATATTTTTGCTCAAAAAGGATATAAGGATTGCTGATTTCGGGATAAATATGAAAGTATTTCCAGAAGTTTTCTACGTATTCGCCGCCATTGTAGCCCTCAAGCGCTTCGCGAAGCTTTTTGCGCTCAATAGTCGGAACAAATGCGCGTATTACCTCCTCGCTTGTTACAGAAAAATAAGGAATATAACCGAGTGAAACAAGATATTCGCTCTGGGAAAGCTCCTGTGAGTGGTCAAGCTCAGCAAGCTCGGCGTCGGATTTCACACTGAAATCCTTAAGTGAAAACCAGTATTCACCTGCACCGCCCCACCCTTTGCGCAGAGCGGCTTCGTCTAACTCTAATGTGTCCATTTTTCATTACCTCTTTAATAAAGATTAATCTATAGATTTCATAAGACCGCCGTTTTTGATAATACTTTGAATAAACGGCGGGAAGGGTTGTGCCTTGTACTCTTTGCCTGTAGTCAGGTTTTTAATTACGCCCGTGTCGAAGTCAACCTCAACCTCGTCGTCAGCCTTGATATCCTTTGCAGCCTCGTCGCATTCAAGAATTGCAAGACCGATATTGATAGCGTTTCTGTAAAAAATACGCGCAAAGGTAGAAGCAATTACACAGCTGATACCCGACGCTTTGATAGCGATAGGCGCGTGCTCACGCGAGGAGCCGCAGCCGAAATTTGCTTCGGCAACCATAATGTCGCCCTGCTTAACGTTCTTTGCAAAGTCAGCGTCAATATCCTCCATACAGTGCGAAGCAAGCCATGCCTCGTCGCTTCGGTTAAGATATCTTGCAGGAATAATAACGTCAGTATCAACGTTATCGCCGAATTTATGTACTCGTCCTTTAGCTATCATAATTACACCTCCTCGGGATTTGCTACATAGCCCTTGACAGCAGAAGCAGCAGCTACCGCAGGTGATGCAAGGTATATTTCGGAATCAACGTGTCCCATTCTTCCGACAAAGTTTCTGTTTGAAGTAGAAACTGCCTTTTCGCCCGACGCAAGAATACCCATATGGCCGCCAAGACACGGACCGCAGGTAGGCGTCGAAACGATTGCGCCTGCTTCGATGAATATCTGTACAAGACCTTCGTTAATGCAGTCAAGATATATTTTCTGAGTTGCAGGAATTACGATAACGCGCACACCGTCGGCAACCTTTTTGCCCTTAAGAATTTCAGCGGCAGTACGCATATCCTCCATTCTGCCGTTAGTGCAGGAGCCGATAACCACCTGGTCAATTTTGATGCTGTCAGGTGCGATTTCGTCAATAGTTTTTGTGTTTTCGGGAAGATGCGGGAACGCAACTGTCGGACGGAGCGCGCTGAGGTCAACGGTGATTTCGCTGTCATAATCAGCGTCAGCGTCAGCCTTGAACACCTTGTATTCGCGTTCGCTTCTGCCGTTAACATATTCAAGCGTAACGTCGTCAACGGGGAAAATTCCGTTCTTGGCGCCGCACTCAATTGCCATATTTGCAATAGTAAGCCTGTCGTCCATTGACAGCTCTTTAATACCGTCGCCCGTAAATTCAAGCGACTTGTAAAGCGCGCCGTCAACGCCGATTTCGCCGATAATATGAAGGATTACATCCTTGCCTGAAACGTACTTATTCTTCTTGCCCGTAACTACAACCTTGATTGCAGACGGTACTTTGAACCACGCCTTGCCCGTAGCCATTCCTGCAGCCATATCGGTAGAGCCGACACCTGTAGAAAACGCGCCGAGAGCGCCGTAAGTGCAGGTGTGAGAGTCAGCGCCGATAATGCAGTCGCCGCAGGTAACAATGCCCTGCTCGGGAAGAAGCGCGTGCTCAATACCCATATTACCCACGTCAAAGTAGTGAGTTATGCCGTTTGCCTTAGCAAACGCGCGAACCTGCTTGCAGTTCTCGGCAGACTGAATGTCCTTGTTAGGCGTAAAGTGGTCCATAACAAGCGAAATTCTCGTTTTGTCGAAAACGCTTTTTTTATCAAATTTATTCATCTCATTGATTGCGACAGGCGAGGTAACGTCGTTACCAAGCACCATATCAAGCTTCGCTTCAATGAGCTGTCCTGCCACAACGCTGTCAAGACCTGCGTGCGCGGCAAGGATTTTTTGCGTCATTGTCATTCCCATATCAATCAAACCTCAAAAATAAATATCGTTATGAATTCACGTCGTCAGTAAACGAGCCTTCACCTCTTTGAAGCGAGGTTACACCCGTTCTTGCAAGCTCAACAATACCGAAGTTTTCATCAAGATAACCTATGAACTCATCGATAGTGTCGCCCGTGCCTGTAAATTCAAGAGTAATTGTTGTCAGCGAAACGTCAAGCACACGCGCGCCGAACTTAAGGTTATACGCAAGGATAGCGTTCTTATTATCAACGCCCTGCGCCCTAACCTTTATGAGCAGAAGCTCAGAGGAAACAGAATTTTCGTCAGTGAGCTCGCCGACCTTCTTAACAATTTCGAGCTTAGAAAGCTGACGCTTAATCTGGCGGAAGTTTTCTGGCTCGGTGTACGTTTCGATAGTCATACGCGAAAAAGCTTCGTCCTCGGTTTCACTAACAGTAAGCGAGGAAATGTTATAGCCGCGTCGTGAAAAGAGGCTTGCAACACGCTGAAGAACACCGCTCTCGTTATCAACAAGAACTGATAAAATCAATTTTTCTTTCATTTTGCTACCTCCTAAAATACTTCAATAATATCCGTATGAGCTCCGCCTGGCGGAATCATAGGAAGTACGTTTGAATCGGGGCTGATTCTGCAATCAACGAGAACAGGACCGTTATAATCAAACACCTCTTTAACGACAGAGTCAATATCGTCATTAGTGCTAATGCGAAGTCCCTTAACGCCGAACGCCTCGGCAACCTTGACAAAATCAGTCTTTCTGTGCGGGTCTGTGTCAGCAAAGCGATTGTCATAAAACAGCTTCTGCCACTGACGCACCATACCGAGCACCGCGTTGTTGAAAATGAACATCTTTACAGGAACATTGTACGATGCCATTGTTGCAAGCTCAGCAAGATTCATATGGAAGCATCCGTCGCCTGCAAAAAGAACGACAGTTCTGTCGGGCTTACCCATCTGACCGCCGATAGAAGCGCCCATAGAATAGCCCATCGTGCCAAGACCGCCCGAAGAAAGGAAGGTTCTCGGCTGCTTAAATTTATAGAACTGCGCTGCCCAAAGCTGATGCTGACCAACGTCGGTAACAACGAGCGTATCCTCGGGGGTACATTCGTCAACCTTTTCAATAAGCGCCTGAGGATTAACGAAGTCGCCAATCTGCGTCTGAACAAACGGACGGCGGAAGGTTTCTATCTCCGCTCTCCACTGGCTGTGGTCAAGCTGCTCAATAGCGCGTGTAAGCTCGGGAATAAGCTCCTTAATATCGCCGCGAAGATGGTAATTAGAATTAATATTCTTGTCCATTTCGGCAGCGTCGATATCAATATGTAAAATTTCCGCATTAGGCGCAAACTTGCTGCGGTTTCCAGCAACACGGTCTGAGAAACGTGCGCCGCAGGTAATGAGAACGTCGCAGTCGTGAGCCGCCTTGTTGCACTCAAAGTGACCGTGCATACCGATAAGTCCGAGATGAAGCGGATGACCGTTAGGAAATGCGCCAAGTCCCATAAGAGTAGAAACAACGGGAGCGTCAATCTTTTCGGCAAAGGTAATTAAGTCCTCGCCGATACCCGAAAGTACGGTACCGCCGCCGCAATAAATGAGCGGCTTCTTAGCGCTGCGTATAAGCTCAACTGCTCTTTCAAAGGTGCCTTCAACAGGCTTCGGCGCAGGAGCAGGCTCCTGTGCAGGCTCTGCCGTGTATTCATACATAGCAGCCGTAACGTCCTTAGGAATATCAATAAGCACGGGACCAGGTCTGCCGCTGATTGCAATTTTGAATGCGCGGCGGATAGTTGGAGCGAGGTCCTCAATATTCTTTACAAAGAAATTGTGCTTTGTGATAGGCATTGTAATACCGCAAACGTCAACCTCCTGGAAGGTATCGCGTCCGATAAGCGGATTTGCCACGTTAACAGTAATAGCAACAATCGGAATTGAATCAAGATAAGCGGTTGCTATACCCGTAACAAGATTAGTTGCTCCAGGACCTGACGTAGCAAAGCAGACGCCGACCTTGCCCGTTGCTCTTGCATATCCGTCAGCCGCGTGTGCAGCGTGCTGCTCGTGTGACGTAAGGATATGATTAAATGTATCGCCGTACTTGTACAGCTCGTCAAAAATGTTGAGAATAGTTCCTCCAGGATAACCGAAGATAGTATCTACGCCTTGCTCTTTTAAGGTTTCAAGAACAATTTGTGAACCGTTGAGTTCCATAAATCCTCTTCCTTTCTCATAATATAATTACAAAATATTGATTAATATTTTAGTTTATTTAAAGCGCAATGTCAAGATTTATTTACACTTGTAAAATAATTTGTGATGGTATATAATGTGTTTTATCAAACCGATAGGAGATTACAAATATGAAATTAGGTATGGTCGGTCTGCCGAACGTAGGCAAGAGCACACTTTTTAACGCAATAACAAACGCAGGGGCTCAGAGCGCAAACTACCCGTTTTGCACAATTGAGCCAAACGTCGGTATGGTAAGCGTTCCCGACGAGCGTCTTGATAAGCTTGCAGAGATGTACAATCCCGATAAATTCACGCCTGCAACGATTGAATTTGTTGATATCGCAGGACTTGTCAAAGGCGCAAGCAAGGGCGAGGGTCTTGGAAACAAGTTCTTATCCCACATACGCGAGGTTGACGCAATTATTCACGTTGTAAGATGCTTTGAAAATGACGATATCACGCACGTTGACGGTAACATTGACCCGAAGCGTGATATAGAAACGATAAACCTTGAGCTTGTTTTGTCCGACCTTGATATTCTTTCACGCCGAGTTGACAGCCGCAAAAAAGCGATGAAGGGCGACAAGACGCTTGCAGGTGAGGTTGCATTCCTTGAAAGACTCGTTGCAGAAATGGAAACGGGCAAAACAGCAAGAGCCGTTGAAATCAGCGACGACGAAATGGAATATCTCAAGGACGTTGCGCTTCTTACAATCAAGCCTGTTATCTACGCCTGCAATATGGGCGAAAATGACTTTAATGAAGGCATTGATAGCAACAAATACTATAAGCAGGTGCAGGAAATTGCCGCTGAGGAGGGCGCTGAAACCTTCCCTATCTGCGCAGAAATGGAAGCTCAGATTGCTGAGCTTGACGCTGACGAAAAAGAGATGTTCCTTGCCGATATGGGACTTGAAAAATCAGGTCTTGACAGACTCATCAAGAAGAGCTATTCCCTTCTCGGCTTAATCAGTTACCTAACTGCAGGCAAGCCCGAGGTAAGAGCGTGGACGATAAAAAAAGGCACGAAAGCGCCGCAGGCTGCAGGTAAAATTCACACCGATTTTGAACGCGGATTCATCAGGGCAGAGGTTATCGCTTTTGACGACCTTATGGCGTGCGGAAGTATGGCAGCCGCAAAGGAAAAAGGTCTTGTACGAAGCGAGGGCAAGGAGTACGTTATGAAGGACGGCGACATCGTACTGTTCAGATTTAACGTGTAAATTATGCGTTTTAAGTATAAATTACCACTCAAAAATGGCAAATGCTGAGCAATTAATGAAATAATGTCTATTAGCTTCAAAAACTGTTGACTTAATCTGTATTTTGAAGTAATATATTAAATCGTAAAGGAGTTCGGGAAAAGCTATGTCTGATTACAGCAAAAAAACAGATAATGAGCTTCTCGTCGAAATCAAAAAAAACAATAATGACGCTATGGACGCACTGATTGTCAGGTACAGAACGACCGTCGAGGCGATAGCTATGAAGTACATCGCCTCACCTCTTGAAAAAGACGATTTAGTTCAGGAGGGTATGATAGGTCTGCTCGCGGCAATCAAGTCTTACAACAGCGAAAAAGGCACAAAATTTATTACATATGCATCAAGATGCATAAATAATTCTGTTCAAACTGCACTCAGAAAGTTTTCAAGAATGAAAGATGTTCCGCAGAACAGTATTGTCACTCTTGAGGAGGATTATTTTGAAAACCAGGTTGGTTTAAGTGCTGAAGACGAATATCTTGCAAAAGAAAGTGTTTCAACTTTGACAGAAGTTTTGTACGAAGGGTTATCAAGCTTCGAAAACGAGGTACTGAGACTGTACATCGTCGGATGCTCATACGCCGAAATTGCCGAAAAGCTCGGCAAAAATCAAAAGGCGATTGATAACGCTATTCAACGTATTCGTAAGAAACTCGATGGAGTTACTTTTTGAATATTTCCCCAGCATCTCGGCTAAAGACAGAAATTTTCTATCTGTCCAAAGCCCTTTTCCCCAGGCAAATCTTTAGAGAGGTAGAAATGAATAATGTACGAAGACAAAGTATTAGTTTGCAAGGAATGCAACAATGAATTTGTTTTCACTGCAGGTGAGCAGGAGTTCTATGCAGAAAAAGGCTTTGTAAATGAACCACAGCGTTGCAAGGCTTGCAGAGATAAGAGAAAAGCTGCTGCAAAAGCCCCAAGAGAAATGCATGATGCTGTATGCGCTCAATGCGGAAAGTCCTGTAAGGTTCCATTTGAGCCCAAAGAAGACAGACCAGTTTACTGTAGTGAATGTTTTGCAAAAATTCAGGAAGCAGAACAGGCAGAAGAAACAACAGAAGAGTAAATGATGATATAAGCCGCCTCAATGAGGCGGCTTTAATCTTTATAGTATTCAGTTTTCAGTATTCAGAAGTAAAAAATTACACACCACATCAGTGGTGTGTATATTTTGGCGCAGAGGGTGGGATTCTCCTCTCGCGGACAGAAGGTCCACAGGACCTTCTTCCTGTTTTTACCCAGCAGCAAGCTGCACGATAAAAACAGAAGCTCGTTTCAAGTCCGTTATTATATAAAAAAGAGATACAACAAAGTTGTACCTCTTTTTTGGTGCTGGTGACCGGACTTGAACCGGTACGGTATTGCTACCGAGGGATTTTAAGTCCCTTGCGTCTGCCGATTTCGCCACACCAGCACATCATTAAATATATTAATGTATTTTATATGTAATGTCAAGAAGAATTTTATTTTATCGCACTTTATAAATATTGCCCTCGTATGCGCCGAGTTTATCCGAAATACAATCCTTTGTAGAAAGAATTAAATCCATATCCTCCGTGTAAATCGGCTTTTTCTGCGGCTTTTTACCGAGGTTCAGCTCGATGTAGTACATCTCGTCCTTGTATTTTCTGAAATAGCAGAATACGGGCGCAGGAACGCCCTCTACGCGTGTGAATTTGCCGTAAACGAGCGCCTTTATGTTCTTGCGAAGAGCAATAGCCTTTTTGTAGAAATTATAAACGCTGTCAGGTCTTGCGATTTCATCCTCGGCATTAAAGCGGCGGTAATCATTACTGATACGAAGCCACGGCTTGCCAGTTGTGAAGCCTGCGTTTTCGCTGTCAGACCATTGGAATGGAGTCCTTGCATTATCCCTTGTACCAGTCTTAGCACGGCTAAAGGCTTTTTCTGGGCTTTTCCCCTTTTCTATCATCTCGTTATAAATACCGATTGCTTCCCTGTCGTCGATTTCGTCAATGCTTTCAAAATCACCGTTACCCATAGAAAGCTCCTGTCCCTGATATATGTACGGAGTTCCTCTGAGCGTCATTTCGATAAGCGCGCACACCTTTGAGATGTCCTCGCGGTAAGCGCCAGTTTTGTCAACCTTGGCAACAATACGAGGATTATCGTGGTTTTCAAAGAATACGGCAGGCCAACAATGATTGGTATATCCCGTCTGGAAACGCTCAAATTCAAGCATAACCTTGTACAAATCGTAATCGTAATTGTCGTAATCAGTGTGTCCCTGGTTAATAAGGAAATCAAAATTAAATACTGTATCAAGCTCGCCTCTGTAATCAGCCGTGAGCATTTTGTCCATTTCGATTCCCGCGCCGCCGCATTCGCCAACCGTATAAATATCGTAGTTGCCGAAAGTCTTTTCGCGCATTTCGTGTAGGTATTCGTGAAGTCGCGGTCCGTAGAAATAGTATTCTGCACCCTTAAAGCCAGTAAGCATACCTAAAAATGCGTTTGCATTGGGTAAATCAGGCTTTTTACTGATAAAGTTAATAACGTCCATTCTGAAGCCGTCAATGCCTTTATCAAGCCAGTAAAGCATAATTTCGTAAACGCTTTCACGCACCTTCTCGTTTTCCCAGTTTAAGTCCATCTGCTTTTTTGAGAAAAGGTGAAGCGCCCATTGATTAACGCTTTCATAATAATTCCACGCTGGACCCTTGAACAGGCTAATCCAGTTGTTCGGCGGAGTTTTGCCGTTGTCAGTAGCGTCACGCCAAATATAATAGTCGTGATACGGGTTGTCCTTTGATTTAAGCGCTTCCTTAAACCATTCGTGCTCATCGCTTGTATGATTGACAACGAGGTCAATAATAAGCTTCATATCACGCTTATGTATTTCATCAAGAAGACGGTCAAAATCCTCCATTGTACCGAATTCCGTCATTATTTTGCGGTAATCGCGTATATCATAACCGTTGTCGTCATTAGGAGAATCATAAAACGGCGAACACCAGATTGCAGTAACGCCAAGCTCCCGTAGGTAATCGAGCTTTTCAATAATGCCGTTTAAATCCCCTATTCCGTCGCCGTTGCTGTCATAGAAGGAACGAGGATAGATTTGGTAAATAACTGCTTCTTTCCACCATTTTTCGACCATTTCGCCCTCATCGTTGATAACCTCGTCCTTTTCAAGGTTGAGCATATCGCAGATAGTCTGAACAGTCGCTTTGTCAAGGAGTCCTGCCGTTAAAGTTGTAAGCGTCTTGAACTTAACCTTGCCGAATACATTATTTTTGTTCGGCAGATCGGTAGGCAGTCTTAGAGCGAGCATAAGCTTCTCAATAATATCTTTAGCCATGGGGTTAACCATGGCTTCTTTTAACGTAGTATTCGGAGTTATCTTTCTCATATTTCCCCTTTTATTCAGCTTCAAACAATGTGAAATACTCACATTTACAGTCGGCAAGTACCGTTTCGAACGGTGCAGTTACAATTCCGTCGTCAGAATATTCTATTCCCATATCAACACGCTTCTGCGCATCGTATTTCTTCTTTGCAAACGTTGGGTCAAGAATAACTGCTCGTTCGTTTTTGTCCTTGTCCTTAACAATTCCTGCAATTACAACAAAGTGACCTGCGCGTGCAAAATACTTGTTTTTGCCAACGTGCGCGATTGCCATATTTCCTGCTTTAAGATGCTTTTTGAGCTTCTCAACATCTTTTGTATAGCTGTAATTGAGCTTATATTCTTCATGAAGATACTTTGCGACAACGTCGATATCGGTGCCGTATTCAGCCCTTGCGCCGATTTCTACAAGCTTTGCAACGTAAGATTCGAGCTTAGGCTCATATTTTGTCATATTGCGGACAATCATAAGCGATGCACATGCGCCGCAGCCACTTGAGCCAAGCTTTTTGCCGTTATCCTTGTATGGATAAGGAAGTGTGCTGTTAAGCGGGTCG
>JAFWKC010000038.1 GCA_017514345.1 Eubacterium sp. | reverse complement strand
TGATTTCTACACCTTTCTGTTCGCACAGTTTGCGTATGATTTCTCCTATATCTTTTCTTATCTTGCCATATATCTCTTTTCTGCGATATTTAGGTGCAAACACTATATGGTACTGACATCTATACTTTGAATGTGCCAAGCTCTTTATTTCATTTGTTCCTTTATTTTTCATCTGTTTTAAACCTCCTTGTTTCGGTAATGCGGCTGCCAAACCGTTACCTATTATACTTGGAGGTTTTTTCTTCGCCAAGACTCTCGGCTTGCTTTTTGCTCGCCGTTTTTATTTTTACTAAAGCTTTTTTATTCCCCTGGTATAACCAGGGGTTGTCTTCTTTGCTAAAGACCAATACTAAAAGAAATAAGCCCCGTCGGGCTTATTTCTTAACTTTCACTGTTTTCTTAGCAGTTACTTTATTATATGTTGCCGTGAAGGTTACCTTCTTACCGACTTTGAGCTTTTTGAGAACGGCTTTCTTGATTGTCACCTTTGCAACGCCGTTTTTGTTCGTTTTTGCGGTATACTTTTTGCCGTTGAATTTGAATGTAACCTTTTTGCCCTTGACTGCCTTGCCGTCAACCTTTACAGTCGCCTGAAGCACAAGCTTTTTTGCGCTTCTTTTGACTTCCGTTTTCTTTAGTGTAACGGTTGTTTTCGGCGCGGCTGTTTCATTTGAAACAGGTGTAGAAATCGACTGCGGTATAGCTTTATTATCAATTACGGGCATCGCAGGCGCTTCGGGCGCAGGGAAATTAATCATTGGCGACTTAATTTCAAGCAGCGACGAGGTGTCGTCAACCTCAAGCGAGGAAACCGCCCATTCCTTGCCGTCGACGGTAACCGTCGTGTCTTCCGTGAACTTGTATAAACAGCCGTAATCACAGTAAAGCTCAACGTGAAGTACGCAGTAGTATGTGCCGCTGTCCGCAATGCTTTTTGTTACAACGTCCGTTTCGCCCTTAACCATATGAAATTCGGGCATTTCCGCGCGAACGGTTGCAGGGCTGCCCTCCAGCACAACGTAATCGGGCTTCATAATTGCTCTTTTTTCGAGCATTTCGGGCAGGTTTGTCTGCACCTTAACCGTGTCAATCGCAATGCGTTTTGAGGGATTATACCGTGTTTCGGCAACAGGAATTGTAACCTCGTCCGTGTCGCCGTTATTATCGGAAACCTGAACTACAAGGTCTTCGTTTTCGCCGACCTCAGCAGGCGTTCCGCTTACCGTTCCGTCCGCTGAAACGTTTATCCAGTCGGGACCCGAAAGCTTTTCAAAGGTAAAGGGCGGCGAGGTGCCGTAAACCTTATCTGTCACGGTAAACGCATCAATAGCTTCGTTATAATAGCTGACGCCGATACTGTAATCAGGCTCGATGAATATAACGGGAAAATCATCGGGCTCGGTAATATTGAAGGTTTTGCTTGCGCTGTTAAGGTTCCTGTATTTATTAATACCAGTAACCGTTAATTCAGCCTCACCGATAAAAATATTATTATTGTAGCTGACCGTATAGTCAACGTCCTTTTCAAGCACGGTGTCGTTATACAAAACAGTAATTTCGGGTTCAATTCTTTCGCCCGTGAACATTTTATCCTCTATGTCAAGAATTACGAATGCGCTTCTGTTCATTTTGGCTTCCATAAGCTCTTTGTACATAAAGTCACAGTCAAAATAATCGCTTCCCAGCGAACCGGTAGAGCCGACATCAGAATACTGCCACATATCAATACCGGAACCATTAGCATTATACATTCCCGTTTCAGTATCCAGAGAAGTAATGTTTCTTTTCCAAACAGAGACATCCGTTGCAATATCTTTTTTGTTATAGCTAATCAGCGAATAGAGTCCGGGGACAAAATCGGCATTACGAATAACGTTGCAAAAAGCATTGATGTTATCGGTTATATCACTTTCGTCAATGCTGCCGTTTTCCCACGCCGAATCAAGCCTGCCGGTTGATATTCCGAGAAGCTCATAATCAATATATACGGGTAAGTCAAGCTCCTTTGTGTTAATTTTACTTAACACATATTCAGCTTCCGCCGCTGCTTCCTCAGTATTCAGCGCCTGTGACATAAAGTACACGCCGACATCAAGACCTGCTGCCTTAGCGGCGGCATAATAATCTTCAAATTTGCTGTCAGTTGTAATTGCCGCAGAATTATAACCACGGTAGCCGACGCGAAGAACAACAAACCGAGCGCCCATACTTTTCAGCTTTACAAAATCAACAGCGCCATTTGCAGACGACAAGTCAACACCGCTTATTACCTTGTATTTCTGCATTTTTTCGTTTTGCAAATATGTTTTGCCGACAAACGAGCTGTACGTTTGCGTATCTGCATACGCAGTGATGCTGCAGACTGCGAGCGATGACATAATCATCATTGCAGCAAGCAAAACCGATAAAACCTTTTTCATAAAATCACCATTCGTAAAAAGCCCCGCTCAGCTGAGCGAGGCTTTGCCGTTTTATTCTTCGTCCTCGATGAATTCGTCCTCAAATTCAATTTCAAACTCAAGCTTTTCGCCGCAGTTAGGACAGTCAATGCCGCCCTCCATAACGGTTTCCTCATCAACGCTGATGATTTCGCCGCAGTTAGGACATTCAATTTCAAATTCCTCGTCAAACCCATCAAACTCCATGTCGTCATCGTCGTATACGACATCCTCAAGGTCTGACAAATCGTCGCTTACCATTTCGATATCGTCGCGTATATCCTCGATATCCTCAGCAATGCTTTCAAGCGCATTAACAAGCGCCTTTATAACCTTTGTTTCCTTCTTGCTATCGTCAAGCTCAAGACCGTCGATAAGTCCCTTGACGTAGCCTAAACTTTCAGCTGTGCTCATATTATTCTCCTTATGCTCTTTCCATGTATTCGCAGGTACGAGTATCAATTCTAATCATATCGCCCTCGTTGATGAAAAGAGGAACTCTGATTTCTGCACCTGTTTCAACAGTTGCAGGCTTGAGTGTGTTTGTTGCAGTATTGCCCTTAAGACCAGGCTCCGTATGTGTAACCTCAAGCGTTACGAAGGTCGGAGGCTCAACGCCGAAAACGTTGCCCTTGTAGGAAAGGATTTTGCACTCCTCGTTTTCCTTTACAAAACGGAAGGAGTCGGGTAAATCCTTTTCTGCAACGGGAACCATATCAAAGGTTTCGCCGTCCATAAAGTAATACATACCGTCGTCGTTGTAGGAATACTGCATATTTCTTCTTTCGATATATGCCGTAGGATATTTTGCTGACGGGTTATAGCTCTTTTCTGTAACCGCGCCTGTAATAACGTTCTTTGTCTTAGTTCTTACAAAAGCAGCGCCCTTACCTGGTTTAACGTGCTGGAATTCAATAACCTGAATCACGTTTCCATCCTCTTCAAAAGTTACGCCGTTTCTGAAATCACCTGCTGAAATCATAT
>JAFWKC010000037.1 GCA_017514345.1 Eubacterium sp. | reverse complement strand
TGAAATTGATGATAATGATATCCCATTGATTAATGCACTTAAAGAGCTTCGCATGGAACTTGCTATTAAAAACAACATGAAAGCATTTGAAATTTGTGATGATGTAACGCTTATTAAAATTGCTCAAGACAAACCGACTACAATTAGTGAACTTGAAAGTGTAAATTATTTGGATTTTGAATTTGTTGAAAAATATGGCACTGTAGTCATTAAATGTTTATCTAATAATGTTGTTATAACTTGATATAGTATTTCAAATTTATAATTAATTGGTGAATTATGATTAACGTAACACAATCGTCAATACCGCCTTTTGACGAGTATTGCAACGAAATTAAAGAAATTTGGGACACGAAGTGGCTCACTAATATGGGCGTTAAGCACAATCAGCTTCAAAGTGAACTTGAGGCTTATTTAAGTGTGCCTAATGTATCGTTATTTACTAACGGTCATTTGGCTCTTGAAAATATTCTTGAGGCTTTCAATTTCGCAAAAGGCTCTGAGATTATTACTACACCGTTTACCTTTGCTTCTACGACTCATGCAGTTGTACGTAGTGGATGTAAGCCTGTATTTTGTGATATTAAATATGATGATTACACAATTGATGAAACGAAAATAGAAGAACTTATTACCGATAAAACTGTTGCTATTTTGCCTGTTCACGTTTACGGTAATGTGTGTAATGTTGATGTAATTCAAAGAATAGCTGATAAGTACTCATTAAAAGTTATATATGACGCGGCCCATGCATTTGGCGTTACGTATAAAGGCAGAGGTGCTGCAAGCTTTGGTGACGCTTCTATTCTCAGTTTTCATGCTACTAAAGTCTTTAACACTATTGAGGGCGGTGCTGTATGCTTTTCTGATAGCAGATTGGCTCAAGTATTAAAGGATATTAAAAATTTTGGTATTCACGGACCTGAGAGTACGCTCTATGTTGGCGGTAACGCTAAAATGAACGAATTTCAGGCGGCTATGGGAATTTGTAATCTGCGCCATATTGATGATGAAATTGCAAAACGAAAGTTAGTTTATAATAGATACATAGACAATCTTAAGGATATAGATGGAGTAAAGCTTAATTATATCAGTGATGATATTGTTTCAAATTATGCATATTTTCCTGTAGTATTTGATAACTATAAATATTCACGAGATGATGTTTTTGATAAATTAAATAGTCATAATATTTTTGCAAGAAAATACTTTTATCCGTTAACTAATGACTTTGAATGTTATCAAGGCAATCATGATTTTAATTCTGAAAAAACACCTATAGCAAAGCACATTTCTGAATGTGTATTGTGCTTGCCAATGTTTGCGGATTTAAACTTTGAAGAAATTGATTTTATTTGTGACATTATAAAAGACACGGCTTAATCTGCCGTGTCTTTTTGTTTGAGTTTGTGTTTGTAAAGAATCAAATATACTATGAATGATAACAAGAAGCCAGAAAAGTTGAGTACTATGTCGTCTATGTCAACTTCGCCGCATTTGAAGATTAGTTGATAGCCTTCTACAACGAATGGCGTTATGAATCCTGCAATCAGAATTATCGGCGGAGTGCATTTCTTAGAAATTGCTGACAGTATGAACGGCAGGGGAGTGAATATTGCGATGTTTCCGAAGAACATAAGCGGGTATTCAAAGCTTGCGTGAACGTTAGTTATAAACGTTTTTAACATCAGAATATTGCCCTTGCCGAGCTCTGTGTTGAGAACGAAAGACTCTCCTGGACGTCTTATAAAGCAGATTATTATTACAAATACATACATCGCCGTGAACGCGCGCCATAGCCGCATATATAATTCATTGTAACCGTCTTTTATGAATATTGTTGACGTTATAAATACCGTCATCTGCGTTACAATTATATATGCAATCCACCACACGCGATACAGAAATTGACTGCCGCTGAAATTAGTAATATAGTAGTCAATTATTACTATCGCTGTTATAATCAGCATTGAACGCGGAACAAATCTCGACAGAAATTCTTCATTGAATCTGTTAATGTACGTTGCAATAGACATCAAGAAGATTATCAGAAAAAATCTGAATAGCATATACGGCGTGCCGTTGTTGCCCCAATATGAGCCGAGCATATCAGAGTGCATACTGAACATAGAAAACAGATAAAACAGCACAAATATTAACTTTTCGCCAATTTCTCTGTTATCCTTCATAAAATCAAACTCTCTGCCTCCGCAATTGCGGAGGCATTGTTTTTAGTTATTTATCTTTTTGAAAAGCTCTTCTCGTGAAAGATTAGCTTTTCGTGATATCTCGGCATTTGGAATAACGCGAAGAACCTTGCCGTTGTATCGTGATACAAGAACCTTTGCTACTTTTCCGTCGATATCAACAGTTTCTTCGCTGTACTGCTCGTTGAGCGGAACCTGTTTTTCAAGGTTTGCTTTTTCGGTAAGCGCACCCGTGGGACAAAGGTTTACGCACAGTCCGCAGTTTGTGCAGTTAGTCTTATCAAGCGGAAGCGAAAAAGCAGGGGATACGTCGGTTGTAAAGCCTCTGCCGAGTAATCCGACTGACGATAAATTCATAACCTCGCGGCAGGAACGTACGCACAGACCGCAAAGAATACATTTTGCTGTGTTTCTTTCAATGAACGCATTTTCGTCGTGAGTGTATTTTTGAGGCATTTCTCCTGCAAAACGCTCTGGTGAAATGTCATACCTCTGAGCTACGTTAAGAAGCTTGCATTTGTAGTACTCGCGGCATCCGCATTCAAGACAGCGCTTAGCTTCTGCTTTCGCTTCTTCTTCAGTTAAGCCGAGTGAAACCTCGTCAAAATTCTTGTTTCTGTAGTCAGCGTCAAGAACTTTTGACGTGATTCTGTCTTCCTTATGTCTGTCTGAATAATCAATCTTGCTTTCGTCGCGCTTGCTGATATAATGCGTTCTTGTGTCAATTGTTTCACCTTTAAGGTATGCATCGATAACCTTAACGCATCTGTCTGCTTCGCCGATTGCTTCAATTGCAATACCTGCGCCCTTGTTTGTAGCGTCGCCTATAGCGAATACACCTTCAATATTAGTCATAAAGGTGTCCTCGTCAGCAAGAATATTACCTCTGTCGGTTAGCTCAAGCTCTTTAACGTCGTCTATAACAAGCTTCTGACCGATAGCCATAATTACGCTGTCAACTTCGATTTTCTCTGTCTTGCCTTCAACTGGTACTGGTCTGCGTCTTCCAGAAGCATCTGGCTCACCAAGCTCCATAACTTGAAGAGTAATTGATTTAACCTTTCCATTTTCACCGTTGAATGAAATCGGATTAGTAAGGAATTTATAGATAACGCCCTCTTCTTCAGCCTCGTCAATTTCGAGCTTGTCAGCAGGCATTTCGTTTCTTGTACGTCTGTAAATAACGTATACTTCTTCCGCGCCGAGGCGAACAGCAGTACGGCAAGCGTCCATAGCAGTATTGCCGCCGCCGCAAATTGCAACCTTTTTGCCAATATCAACAGGATTGCCTTGAATTACTCCTCTGAGGAAATCAATACCGCCGTAAACGCCTTCAAGGTCTTCGCCCTGTGTTCTCATTGAGCTTGACTTCCATGCACCTACTGCAACTATTACAGCGTCACTTTCGGCTTTCAGGCTTTCAATAGTAAAGTCAACTCCGAGCTTTTTGCCATTAACCATCTTGACGCCAGTCTTTTTGATAACTTCGATTTCTTTATCGAGAACTTCCTTAGGAAGTCTGTACTGAGGAATACCGTAACGAAGCATACCGCCCATTTTATCCATCATATCATAGATGCTTACCTCGTGACCCATAATCGCAAGATAGTATGCTGCAGTTAGACCTGCTGGACCACCGCCGATAATGCTGATTTTCTTTCCAGTCTTTTCTGCAATTTCAGGAACATAAGTGTCGCCGTTTAAATCCATATCAGCAGCAAATGCTTTAAGCTGAGCGATATTAATAGGCTCTTCAACGTTTGCTCTGCGACAAGCCTTCTCACAAGGATGAGGACATACTCTGCCTATTGATGCTGGAAGGGCGATTTTGTTCTTAATGAGCTTTAGTGCAGCTTTGAATTCACCGTTTGCGATAAGTCCAACGTAACCCTGACAGTCAGTTTTAGCTGGGCAGTTGAGCTGACAGGGAGCAATACAATCACCGTCGTGCGCTGACATAAGAAGCTCTAATGCAATTTTACGTGATTGGATAACACGCTCGCTTTCTGTGTTTACAACCATTCCCTCGCTAACCTTTGCTGAGCAGGCGCGAAGAAGCTTCGGAATACCTTCAGCTTCAACTACACAAAGACCGCAGGCGCCGTATACTTCAACTGCTTCATCATAGCATAAGGTTGGAATGTAAATGCCGTTCGCTCTTGCCGCTTCAAGGATTGTAGCACCGTCTGGAGCGGTGATAGCTTTATTGTTTATCGTTAAATTTATACTCATCTTTCACCCCTCCTATGCCTTAATTATTGCATCAAATTTGCAGGAAGAATAGCACTTTCCGCATTTTATGCATTTCTCTGTGTCAATAACGTGAGGCTCTTTTACAGTTCCGCTGATAGCGTCGACAGGACAGTTGCGGGCGCAAAGCGTACAGCCCTTACATTTGTCAGCAAGGATTTTGTATTCAATAAGGTCGCTGCATTCGCCTGCAGGACATTTCTTATCCTTTATATGAGCCTCGTACTCGTCGCGGAAATACTTGATTGTTGTAAGCACAGGGTTAGGCGCAGTCTGACCGAGTCCGCAAAGCGCGCCGTCCTTAATTGAATAGCAAAGCTCTTCAAGCAGCTCAATATCGCCGTCCTTACCTTCGCCCTTTGTTATACGTTCAAGCATTTCAAGCATACGCTTTGTGCCGATACGGCAGTGAATACATTTGCCGCAGCTTTCCTTAGCAGTAAAGTCGAGGAAGAATTTAGCCATTCCAACCATACAGGTGCTTTCATCCATAACAACCATACCGCCTGAGCCCATAATTGCGCCCGTTGCGCCAAGAGCTTTATAGTCGATTACTGTATCGATAAGCTCCGCAGGAATACAACCGCCAGACGGTCCGCCCATCTGTACAGCTTTGAATGATTTATCTGTTTTCATTCCACCGCCGATGTCAAAAATAACATCGCGCAGGGTTTTACCCATAGGAATTTCAACAAGTCCGCTTCTTTTAACTTTACCAGTAACTGCAAATACCTTTGTACCCTTTGAGCCATCGGTACCCATAGCGGAAAACGCTTCGCCGCCGTTATTGATTATCCACGATACGTTTGCAAAGGTTTCTACGTTGTTTATATTAGACGGCTTGCGCCAGAAGCCTGACTGAGCAGGGAAGGGTGGCTTAAGCCTTGGCATTCCTCTGTGACCTTCAAGGCTTTCGATAAGAGCTGTTTCTTCGCCGCAAACGAACGCTCCTGCACCTGCCTTTATTGTAAAATCGCACGAAAAGTCTGTGCCGAAAATGTTGTTGCCGATAATGCCTTCTGCTGATGCCTGCTCAATAGCTCTTTTGAGTCTTTTGATTGCAAGCGGATATTCTGCTCGTACGTATACGACTGCGTGCTTTGCACCGATTGCGTACGCGCCGATAAGCATACCTTCTATAAGATTATGAGGGTCAGACTCAATAACGGCTCTGTCCATAAATGCACCAGGGTCGCCCTCATCAGCGTTACAAATGAGGTATTTTTCATCACCATCGCTTTGACGTGCAGCGTTCCACTTAAACCATGTAGGAAAGCCTGCGCCGCCGCGTCCTGCAAGACCTGAGGTCTTAATGACCTCAATGACTTCTTCGGGCGTCATTTCGCATACTGCTTTTTTAAGCGCTGTGTATCCGTCAGCTTCAATATAAGCAGAAAGCTCATCAGGATTGATTATTCCGCATCTGCGAAGAGCAATTCGCGTCTGCTTATTCAGGAATTCGCTGTCCTCGTCAGATACAATCAAATCTTCAATTGTTGATTTGTCCTTAGAGCTTACGAATTCTGCAATTCTTTTTGCATCGTTTTCGCAGACTTTTACAAGACGCGTAAGCTCATCGCCGTCATAAATATCAACGATTGGCTCGAGATAGCACATACCGATACAGCCAGTAACAGATACCTCACAACCTACGTTTTCATTAAGAAGAGCGCTTTTGACCTTTTCAGCGCCTGCGGCAATACCGCAAGAGCCTTGTCCTATGACTATTCTCATTTTGCCGCCTCCCTTAATTCTTTAAGTATTTTTTTCGTCTTGTCAGGTGTAAGACTGCCGTACGTGTCCTCGTTAATCATCATAACTGGCGAGAGCGAACAGCAACCAAGACAGGCAACGCATTTGAGCGAGAAGAGTCCGTCCTCAGTCGTCTGTCCGTCGTCGATACCAAGCTCCTCTTTTATAGTTTCGAGTATAAGCTCAGATGAGTTTACGTGACACGCTGTGCCCTGACAGAGCATAATCAGATATTTGCCGACTGGCTCAAATCTGAACTGCGTGTAAAACGTACCGACTCCCATAATCTCTGACGTTGCAATTTTTGTTTTTTCGCTGATTAATTCTATTGCTTCTTTCGGAAGGTAGCCGTATATTTCCTGAGTTTCCTGCAGGATTGTAATAAGGCTACCTTTTACTTCGGCGTATTTTTCGAGTACGCTGTCAAGAAGTGATAAATCAATCTTGTTATTAGACATATGCTTTCCTCCTATATGAGAATTAATAGTTATATAATACTAAAATTATTA
>JAFWKC010000036.1 GCA_017514345.1 Eubacterium sp. | reverse complement strand
GGCGCAGGCGTATTCAGCGCAGACCGTTCGATTATGGATTATGCAAACCGTATATGGCACACAACTCCGGTGCCTAAGAAAACGGAAGCAAAGCCGAAGACTGCAAAGAAGCCTGCACCGAAAAAGAGAGCTTCAAAAAAAGCAAAATAATGCTCAGCAGGGAACAGTTCCCGTCTGAACACCAAATATATTAATATGCAATTATTCAATTCTCGCAAAACCGAATACAAGAGTAAAATCAGAGCTATCGAAACCGACGAAAGAGTGAAGCTTCGTATTGTTGTACCCAGAAGTATGTCCTGCAAATGTGCGCTTTTATGCGTGCATAAGGAAAATGAGGACAACGTGTTTTATTCAATGTTTTGGTCGGGTATGTGCGGAAATGATTACGAGTATTGGGAGCTGCATTTTGCAGCAACTACTCCCGGGCTTTACTGGTATCATTTTGAGATTGATACGCCGTGGGGCAGAAACTTTGTATATAATGTCGGCAGCGGCATAGGAGACATTGCTGCCGAGGGCAACGACTTTCAGCAGACGGTTTACGACAAGAATTTCAAAACTCCCAAATGGCTTAAAGGTGGCTTGATTTATCAGATTTTTCCGGACAGATTTTTCAGTAGCGGCGAAATGAAGTTTGACGTCCGTGAATCGCGCGAAATGCGCAATTGGGGTGATGAGCCGTACTGGAAAGAGGAGCAGATGAACGGCGTCTGGAATAACGATTATTTCGGCGGCGACCTCAAGGGTATTGAGAAAAAGCTTCCGTATCTTGAAGATTTGTGCGTAAGTTGCATTTATCTTAATCCCATTTTCGAGGCTAATTCAAATCACCGCTACGATACCGCAGACTATGAAAAAATTGACCCGCTCCTCGGTACTGAGAACGACCTTAAAGAGCTTTGCAAAAAGGCAAAAGAGGAATACGGCATCAGAATTATTCTTGACGGCGTTTTCAGCCACACGGGCTGCGACAGTAAATATTTTAATATTTATAACAATTATAAAAGTGTGGGCGCGTACAACAGCAAGGAAAGCCCGTATTATTCGTGGTACAAGTTTATTGACTGGCCCGATGATTATCATTCGTGGTGGGGCATAAAACTCTTACCCGAGATAATTGAGGAGGACGAGAGCTACCGCGAGTATATCTGCGGCAAAAAGGGAATTTTGCGCAAATGGTTGCGTTGCGGCATCAGCGGTTGGCGACTTGACGTTGCCGATGAGCTGCCCGATATTTTCCTTGATGATTTGCGCAAAACCGTTAAGGACGAAAATCACAACGCTGTGATTATAGGTGAGGTTTGGGAGGACGCTACGACTAAATTCGCTTACGGCGAGCGCAGACGTTACCTGTTGGGCGAACAGCTTGATTCTGTTATGAACTATCCGTTTGCAGACGCTATTCTCAACTTTGTGCGCTTTAAGAATGCGGATGCGTTCTTTGACAGCGTGCTCGGCATTATTGAGAATTATCCGCCACAGGTTACAAATGTGCTGATGAATCATATCGGCACCCACGACACCGAGCGTGCAATCAACCGCCTTGCAGGTGAGGACTGTGAAGGTCGCGGCAGGGAATGGCAGTACGAGCACAATACACTATCGCACTACGATTATCTGCACGGCGTTTCGCTTATGAAAATGGCATCGCTTTTGCAGTATACTCTGCCCGGCGTGCCGTCGCTTTACTATGGTGACGAAATCGGTATGATGGGTTACAAGGACCCATTCAACCGCGGATGTATGCAATGGGATAATATAAATGTTGAGCTGCTTCGCTGGTACAAACGCCTCGGTGAAATCAGGCGTGGTTGCCACGTTTTCAGGGAGGGCGATTTTGAGCCTGTGTTCTGCTCGCACAAGACTATAGCTTACAAACGTACCGACGATTCGAGCGAGGTGCTTGTGGCAATGAACCTTGACGAAATGCCCATAGATATTGAAATCGGCGCAGAGTGGGAGAATTCCTACACCCTCCTCGGCGAAATTCCGGGAGCACATACAATAACACTTGAACCGTATCGCTATGCGGTAATTACAAGAGTAAAATAAATTTACAGCCATTGGTCAAAGACCTTTGGCTTTATTTTTTTTGCAAAAAATATCTGAAAAATGATAAAAAATTATTGACAAACGATAATTTTAGTGATATAACAAGGATGAAATTACCATTGGAGGTGCGTTATGGAAAATATGAAATCTGCAAGCTTAACGCATATCGTAATAAGAATTTGTTATGTGCTTCTTGCTTTGTCGGTGATTTTGTTCCCGATACTGATGAAGGCGCAGGAGGGCGACGCTTTTTACTTTGTGATGATAGCCCAGCACGGAAAATACCTGATTATTCCGTTTTATGTCGTCGTTCCAGCAGGATATGCCGCGCTTATTTGCCTTGATAAAATCCTGTGCAACATCAAGCGTAATATCGTTTTTGATATGAGCAACGTAAAGCTGCTAAACAAAATCACGTACTGCTGTCTTTTTGCATCAATTGTCGGCTTTGTGTCGTACGCTGTTATCGCAGTAACGTACAAGTCGATAGAAACGGTTATACTCCTTGCGCTCGGCGAAGCGTTTATGGCGCTCGTTGTGCGCGTGGTGCGCGATATAATGCAAAAGGCTATTGAGATAAAAGAGGATAATGATTTAGTAGTTTGAGAATTGCGGTGGTATTATGATTGTAATAAATTTAGACGTAATGCTTGCAAAGCGCAAAATGTCGTCGCTTGAGCTTGCAAACAAAATCGGAATAACGCAGGCTAACCTGTCAATACTCAAAACGGGAAAGGCGAGAGCTATCCGCTTTTCGACGCTCGACGCGATTTGCAAGGAGCTTGACTGTCAGCCTGCCGACATAATTGAATATAAAGAGGGTGACGTTTATGAATAACAGCGTTAATAATCAGAACGGCGTTTACTATATGCCGACGAAGTCAAAAAAGAGCTATAAGCCGTTTGAGAAGAAGGATACGGTTTTCGTTCTTTTTACGGTCATCGCTTCATTTTTAATGGTTGACTTTGCAGCCTTTCACGGCTTCAGGGCAGGCTTTACGATTGCGTATTTTGTGCTTTTTGCAGTTACGAGCGCATATCTTTGGAAAAAGGAAAGCAAAAGCAACGTGTTTTCACTTATATGCGGAGCGCTTTCGCTTGCGGGAGCCGTAACCTTTTTGCTCTTTGACAATGAGCTTGTAAACACGATTATGCTTTTTCTTGTTTTCGGGCTGTACGGCTTTTATACGCTTGGTATCAGCAATACGTATCGTCGTGCGCGCGGCAGCTTCAGGTCGCTGCTTGACTTGTTTGAGTCGGTGCTGATTGAGCCGTTTTCGGGCGTTGAGGAGGTTTTCGGCTCTGCAAAGGAAACCTCGAAGAAAAACAGAAGCTTTATCAATTCAATAATCGGCGTTGCAATTGCCGTTCCGTTTCTGGCAATAATTATTCCGCTTCTGATGAAGAGCGACGCGGCGTTTGAGTCGCTTATTGAAAGGGTGATTAAAAACATCGGCGTGTATCTGCTCGAGCTTGGTATCGCGCTTGCCGCAACGCCGTTTTTGTTCAGCTTCCTATTTTCAAAAAAGGAGGCTTCAATTACAAAAACAACGCTGTCCGATAAAAAGCTTCGCTTCTTAGCGCCGACTGTGAGCATATCGTTTCTTTGTGTTATCGCGCTGACGTACGCCGTTTATCTGCTGTCACAGCTTGCGTATTTCTTTTCGGCGTTCAAGGGAATACTGCCCGCGGATTACCACTATACTGCAAGCGCGTTTGCGCGCCGCGGCTTTTATGAGATGTTCGCCGTGTGCGTTATAAACGTTCTGATTATCTCTGCCGTCGGGGCAGTTACAAAGCGCGAAAGCGGCAGGGTTTCGCCTGTGATAAAAGCGTTGTCGCTATTTATAACTATGTTTTCGCTTTTGCTGATTATAATTGCTATGCAGAAGATGAAGCTCAATATCAGCATTTACGGCCTTAGCTCAAACAGGGTGCTTGTAACTGCGTTTATGATTATGGTGCTTGTGACGCTCGCGTTTTTCATAGTGCATATTTTTGTGCCGAAAATAAGCTACCTTCAGCCGATAATTATTATCTGCTCCGCGTTTTTTATCGCGCTGTCGTTCGCTAATATCGACGCGCGCTGTGCAGAATATAACGTTGAAGCGTACAAGAGCGGAAAAATCGAAATGCTCGACACCGTCACGATACGCCGTTCGTCAGACTCGGCAATTCCGTATTTGCTCGAGCTTGCAAAGGGCGACGACGAAACGCTTGCAAACAGCGCAAGAAATCAGCTCGTTATGTACGTCAAAAACACCGCTGAGCTTGATTTTGACAAGGAGGGCAGGGTTAAGGCTGACAGCAAAATTTACGATTTCAGGCGTTATAACTATTCGCGCATTACTGCAATGAACGGCGTCTGCGATTATTTTGACAGCCTTGACGAAAACGAAAAGGCGTCCGTTCAGAAAATGCTCGCTATGTATAATAATTACACTTATGTTGACGAGGAGGATTGCTTTTACGATTACTCAAACGACAAGTTTGAAATAAGGTATTACTATAATCCGAAAACAGGAAACTATGACAAAATAAAAAAGAACACGTGGTAATGATTGCGCTTCGAGGTTGACCTCGGAGCGCCTTTTCTATATAATTAGTATATGATTATTAATGACGAGTTAATCTCTGAGCTTGAAGCGCTTGCAAAAATCAGGCTCAGCGACGAAGAAAAGACAAAAATAAAAACTGAGCTTTCCGATATGCTCAGCCATATGGAAACGCTCGGTGAGCTTGACACAAGCGGTGTCGAGCCGCTGAGTCATACGCTATTTTCAAGCGGCGAGCTTCGTGAGGATTGCGTCAAGCCGTCACAGGATGTTGATGCGGTATTGATGAACGCACCCGATAAGACGGCCGGACTTTTCTGCGTGCCGAAATCGTTTGAGTGAGGTGCAGTATGGAAATATATGAAATGACTGCGCTTATGCTTGCAGAAAAAATCAGAAGCAGGGAGCTTACCCCGACCGAAGCCGTGCTCAGCGTTGCAGACGCAATAAAAGCGCGCGACGAAAAGCTGAACTGCTATACCTCGCTTGACGTTGACGGCGCGCTTGAAGCGGCAAAAAACGTAGAAAACGCAATCTCACGCGGAGAAAATCTGTCGCCCCTTGCAGGCGTGCCGATTGGCATTAAGGATGATATCTGCGAGCTCGGCAGGAAGGCTACGGCAGGCTCAAAAATGCTGTCTGACTTCACTGCGCCATATAACGCTATCGTTATTGACAAGATTAAATCGGCGGGGATGATACCGCTCGGCAGGCTCAATATGGACGAATTTGCTATGGGCTGGTCGACCGAAACGTCGCATTTCGGCGCTGTAAAAAATCCGTGGGATTTGAGCCGTACTGCAGGCGGCTCCTCGGGCGGCTCTGCGGCGGCTGTTGCTGCTGACGAATGCGTTATCGCGCTCGGTACAGACACGGGCGGCTCAATCCGTCAGCCCTGCGCCTTTTGCGGCGTTACGGGACTTAAGCCAACGTACGGCGCCGTTTCGCGTTACGGGCTTATTGCCTTTGCTTCCTCGCTTGACGTTATCGGTCCTGTCGGCAAAACTGCGCGTGATACTGCAGCGCTGTTTAGTATCATTAAGGGCGCCGACAGCCGCGATATGACCTCGCGTGATTCAGAGGATATTACGCTTTCTAACAGTCTTAAGGGCGTGAAAATCGGCGTGCCGACCGAGCTTTTCGGATGCGATATTAACGGCGAGGTTAGAGAAAATATTGTTGCTTCAAAAAAGGTGTTCGAGTCACTCGGTGCCGAATGTGTGGAGGTGTCGCTTTCGCTTCTTAAGTACGCCGGTTCTGCGTACTATATAATCGCCTGCGCCGAGGCAAGCTCTAACCTTGCGCGCTACGACGGCGTGCGCTTCGGACATCGCGCAACGGACTGTGATACGCTTGAGGAAATGTATATCAAATCACGAAGCGAGGGCTTTGGAGCAGAGGTCAAAAAGCGTATTATGCTCGGCAACTTTGTGTTGTCGGCAGGCTATTTTGACGATTACTACAACAGGGCGCTGAAGGTAAAACGCCTGATTTGCGACGCTTTTGACGACGCCTTTAATAAGTGCGATATCATACTTTCGCCTGTCACTTCAAGTACGGCGTACAGGCTCGGCGAAAGCCCGACAAAAATGTATCTGGACGATACGTACACCTCAATTGTAAATCTTGCAGGACTGCCTGCGCTGTCGCTTCCTTGCGGGTTTGACAGCGAGGGTATGCCGACGGGACTTCAGCTTATCGGCAGAGCGTTTGACGAAAAAAGTATACTGTCGGCAGGCGCGCTTTATCAGTCCTGTACCGATTTTCACCTGAAAAAGCCGAGGATTTAGCTATGAATTATAAAACCGTATGCGGTCTTGAAATCCACACGGAGCTTCTGACCGAAACAAAGATATTCTGTTCGTGCAAAACAGACTTCGGCGCGCCGCCGAATACGCAGTGCTGTGAGGTGTGCACGGGACTTCCAGGCACGCTGCCGCACGTCAATAAAAGGGTTGTTGAGTTTGCCGTGCGCTGCGGTCTTGCGCTTAATTGCAAAATTACAAGGATTACGAAGTTTGACAGAAAGAACTATTTTTATCCCGACCTGCCGAAGGCTTATCAGATTTCTCAGCTGTATCTGCCGATTTGTACCGACGGCTACGTCGAAATCAGCGGCGGCAAGCGCATAAGGATAAAAGAGCTTCATATGGAGGAGGACGCGGGCAAGCTTTTTCACGACGGCAAAAGAACGCTTATTGACTACAACAGATGCGGTGTTCCTCTGCTCGAAATTGTAACTGAGCCCGACATTAACTCTGCTGACGAGGCGGCTGAGTTTGCGCGTCAGCTTCGCGATATTCTTCGCTTCTGCGGTATTTCGGACTGCAAAATGCAGGAGGGCTCGCTCAGGGCGGACGTCAATGTGTCTGTAATGCCCGAGGGCGCGGACAAGCTCGGCACGCGCACCGAAATGAAGAATATCAACTCGTTTTCTGCTATACAAAACGCCGTTAACGCCGAAGCAAAGCGCCAGCGTGAGCTACTTGAAAGCGGACAGAGCGTAGCGCTCGAAACGCGTCGGTGGGACGACAGGGAAAACACCTCTTATCCTATGCGAAAAAAGGAGGAGGCTCAGCACTACAAATATTTTCCAGAGCCTGATATACCGCCGATAGAAATTAGCGACGAGCTTATCGAGAGCATAAAAAATACGCTTCCCGAGTTGCCGTCTGCAAAAAAAGCCCGCTATACGGGCGAGCTCGGACTTAGTGAATACGATGCTGACGTGATTTGCACCGATATGGCGTATATCGAGCTGTTTGAGCTGACGACGAGCATTACCTCGTCGCCGAAGGACAGCGCAAACTGGATAATGGGAGAGCTTATGCACCACCTTTCCGTTACGGGTACGCTTCCCGAGGAAATGAGCTTCAGAAAAGAGTCGCTCGCCGAGATAATCAACCTGCTTTCTGATAACAGAATTACGCGCGAAACGGCAAAGTCCCTGTTTGAAAAGGTATTTTTCGACAACGTAATTCCCGAGGAATATATCAAGGAAAACGACCTGTTTCTTCAAAACAACAGCAAAGAGATTGCTTCTGCCGTTCGCGAGGTGCTCGAAGCTAACCCGAAGGCAGTCGGCGAATACCTTGACGGAAAGGAAAAGGCAATCGGCTTCCTTATCGGTCAGTCGATGAAGAAGCTCGGCGGCAAAGCCTCACCGAACGAGGTAACAAAGACAATCAAAGAAATGATAAAGGACAACTGATATCAGTTGTCCCTTTTTGCGCTATGGCTTACAGTATCCGCACGGCGAATAACCCTTCGAGATTAGCTCGCTTCTGCTTCCGCTGTAGGTCTTTTTGTTTTCGTCCTTGATGTCCTTTGCGCTCGGACAGTCGGGAAGATGAAACCTTTTTGAATTTGTGTTGAGTATGTATTCGCCGATTTTTGTATCAGAACTGCTCGTTGTGTCGGAGCCTTTTTTCAGCCGGCTGTCGCCCGTTTTGTAGTCGATTTCGATACCTGGCTGAACGTTGTAGCAGTAAACGTTAAAGCTTACGCTTTTGCCGCCGTCCTCAACGCTGTACGCTTCCATATGTACGCCGCGAGCGACAAGCTCGTTGTTTTGAAAATCGGGCGTAACGCGGTACATAACGTGACCGTCGGTGCTTTTGACGTAATCGGCAACCTCGTTTTCAAACGGGAGCATACCCTCGGTGTTCATATAGCGTGTGCCCGTTATGAGGTTTCGCTGATTTGCGTTTTCCGCGGTGAGCTGATAGCCTATCAGATGACATCGGTTATAGAGATAATTACCGTCGATGCCCTCATACTTTACGGTGTGCCAGCCAGTCGGCTTAATCATACCTATAGAGCCGCGCTTTTCCGTAGGCATCAAATCACTTCCGACGCATGCAGTACACGCCGTGCATCTGCCGAGGCTGTCGAGCCGTCCGTATTCCTCAAACGAGTCTGTTGTTATTTCGTCCTCGGTAAACTCTGGAACGTTGTCGTTAATTTCCGTATATGCCGCGGAGTTGTATTCGTGCTTTTGCGTCGTAGCGCTTTTTGTAGTGTCGTCGCCTCCGCCAAAGCTCAGCGTAATATTACACGCCGACAGCATCAGGCATATCATAAGCAGCAGCGCCGTGATTTTTAATTTCGCCTTCATAGTATCACCAAAAATATTATAGCATCAATGAGGCGATATCACAACTTAATTTTTCTGTTTTCTATGTCGAGTACAAGCGCGCCGCACCCGAGCATTGCGAGTATGCCGAACGCCGTTCCAGTTTCTGTAAACTGAAAGCTCATCGCTTCGTTGGTGTTATAAAACACCTGCACGCTGTCGGGAAAAAGCGCAATATATCCCTTGCATATTACAAACGAGATTATAGCCGACAGCACGCGAAAAACGAGAAAATCGATATACTTTATTTTCATTTCGCCAAGCAGCCCGATAAGCTGAAAATGAATACAAAGTCCGCCAAACTGCAGAAAAAACGCACAGTAGGGGAGCGGGATTTTTTCGCCGCCGAATATTCCGCCCGTGATTTCAAAAAGCGGATACAACGCGTCGGGCAGCGGAAGCACTTTCATAATTGCGGCAAAAAGGATTATGTACGCGCTCATAAGTATTACGCTTTTGCTGCTTGACTCTGCCGCAGTGCAAAGCGCTGACGAAAAAGAAAGCGCCGAGCCTGAGCGCGCTTTACGCTCAGCTTTTTTGCAAAACGGCGCTGACGCAAACGCAATAATAACGCTTGATAATATGTTTATAATATAAAGGGCAAATCCGATTTTTGCGCTGCCGTAGAAGCCGCCGACGGCGCTCACTATGAACGCCGCACCGCCGCACATATTAAAGTGCATTATCCGCCGCGCCTCGTCGCTTGTTATTGCTCCCGCTCTGTACTGCTCGGCAGTCAGCACAGCGCCTGCAGGATATCCCGAAACAAGCCCGAAAAGAATCGGTATTACTGCGCTTTTCGGCAGCCTTAAAACAGCTTCAAACAGCCGACCGAACAGCTTTTCAAATACGTCTGCGGCACGCGATTTAAGAATAATATTTGTTATTATCAGTATCGGAAGCAGCGACGGTATTATTATTCCCTCGCAAAGCTGTATTCCGTTCAGCGCACCCTCCTTTGCCGCGGGTGACATTATAATGAGAAAAACGATAACCGAAGTGAGCAAAATTGCCGATAGGGCAGACTTAATATGCATCATATTTATATATATGTGACAATCTTTGTAATAATGATTTACAATGCTGTAACTTTTGTTGATAACCATATACTATTTTGATATTATTGTAAGGATAAAAAATATGTCAAAGGAGATTGAATTATGGACAGAAAAGTCGTTATCTTCGACCATCCGCTTATTCAGCATAAGCTCAGTATTCTTCGTGACCTCAGAACTCCTACAAAGGATTTCAGAGACCTCGTTAACGAAATCGCTATGCTTATTATGTTTGAGGCTACAAGAGAGCTTCCGTTAGAGGATATCAAGGTTGAAACTCCCTGCGGTACTGCCGATTGTAAGCAAATTGCAGGCAGAAAGCTCGCTTTCGTTCCTATTCTTCGTGCAGGACTCGGTCTTGTTGACGGTTGCTTAAAGCTCGTTCCTAACGCTCGTGTTGGTCACATCGGTCTTTACAGAGATGAAGAAACTCTTCAGCCTGTAGAGTATTACTGCAAGCTTCCCAAGGATATTGAGGAACGCGACGTATTCGTAGTTGACCCGATGCTTGCAACAGGCGGCTCGGCTATTGACGCTATTAATCAGATTAAGCTTCGCAACCCGAGAAGCATCAAATTCCTTTGTCTTATTGCTGCTCCCGAGGGACTCGAAAAGCTTGAGGAGGCTCATCCCGACGTAGATATCTTCTGTGCAGGACTTGACGACCACCTTAATGAAAACGGTTATATCGTACCTGGCCTCGGCGACGCAGGCGACAGAATATTCGGTACTAAATAAATTAGAGAATAGAGAATGGGGGAAACCCCATTCTCCGTTCTCAGTTTTTTATGTATAAATAATTAATGGAGGAAAAACTATGGCTAAAGAAAAAATCAAAATCGGCACCGAAGGCATTTATGATGCCCGCAAGCTCGGTGCTGGCAGAATGGTAGTGCTCGGCTTCCAGCATATGTTTGCTATGTTCGGCGCAACTGTTCTTGTACCGCTTCTTACAGGTCTTTCTGTATCGACAACTCTTCTTTTTGCAGGTCTTGGAACGCTTTTGTTCCACTGCCTTACAAAGTTTAAGGTTCCTGCATTCCTCGGTTCATCATTCGCCTTCCTCGGCGGATATGCGGCTATCGCACCGATGATGGAAGACGGCTCACCAAACAAGGAAATGCTTCCTTACGCTTGTCTTGGCGTTGCTTGTGCAGGCGCACTTTATCTTGTACTTGCAGCAGTTATCAAGCTTGTAGGTATCCACAAGGTTATGAAGCTTTTCCCGCCTGTTGTAACAGGTCCTATCATTATTGCAATCGGTCTTGGTCTTGCACCGTCTGCAATCAACAACTGTGCTACTAACTGGTGGCTTGCACTCGTAGCGCTCGTTCTTGTAATCGTATTCAACATTTTCGGTAAGGGTATGATAAAGATTATTCCTATCCTTCTCGGTATCCTTGGCGCTTACATCGTAGCAATCGTTGTAGGTAACATCGCTGGCGTTGAAGCTTTTGCAATCGACTTTACAAACGTTAAAAATGCTGCATGGATTGGCTTCCCGATTGAAATGTCGTCAACAGTATTCGGCGGCGTTCGCGACGGCGCAAAGGCTGCAACGGCTATCATCGCTATTATGCCTATCGCTATCGCAACAATGATGGAGCACATCGGCGATATCTCTGCTATCTCAGCTACCTGCCAAAGAAACTATATCGACGACCCTGGACTTCACAGAACGCTTCTCGGTGACGGTCTTGCAACAACAATCGCGTCACTTTTCGGCGCTCCTGCTAACACAACGTACGGCGAGAACACAGGCGTGCTTGCTCTTTCTAAGGTTTATGACCCAAGAGTAATCAGAATTGCAGCAGGCTTTGCAATTCTCTTCTCCTTCTCACCGAAGTTTGCAGCGCTTATCAACTCAATGCCAGCAGCTATCGTAGGCGGTATTTCCTTCGTGCTTTACGGTATGATTTCCGCTATCGGTGTTCGTAACGTTGTAGAAGCAAAGGTTGATTTCTCAAAGGCTCGCAACACTATCGTTGCTGCCGTAATCCTTGTAATTTCACTTGGTCTTTCAAACGGCATTACCTTTACAATCGGCTCTGCTACAATCACACTTACAGCACTTGCAGTTGCTTCAATCGCTGGTATCCTTCTTAACGTAATCTTCCCAGAAAAGGACTTTAACTTTGAAAATGCTTTTGAGTCTGTTGAGGACTCGGCACAGATTAATCTTGAGTCCGATTACAAAAAGGAAGACAAAGAGGAAGCTGAAAAAACTGAATAAAATGTTATAAAAATAAAGAGTCCTGTTCATACTATGAACAGGGCTTTTTTTGTACATACAAAACCGAACAGGAATGATAATGTGCAATACTATAACAAGGTTGAAATCTGCGGAATTAACACAAGCGAGCTTACCGTAATGACGGAGGCTGAAAAAATCGAGCTGCTTCATAAAGCGCACAGTGGCGATATGAGCGCGCGCGACAAGCTGATAAAGGGCAACCTAAGGCTTGTGCTGTCGGTTGTCCAGCGCTTTGCTAACCGCGGCGAAAACCTTGACGACCTTTTTCAGGTTGGCGTAATAGGGCTGATAAAGGCGATTGACAACTTTAATCTTGATTTAGACGTGCGCTTTTCAACGTACGCCGTGCCTATGAGGTGTATCTTGGGGAAATGAAAAGAGAGGTATACACCAATGACGAGAAATACTGCAATAGCAACGGTTTTAGAATACTTTAGAGATGTTGACGATATTAATGCACCTATGCGTGAGGCATTAAGTGAATTACAAAAAGCATTTGATAACTATAATAAGGTTTGGGACGCAGAAACAATAAAGGAAGCGGTTGATAAATTCGTTAAAGAGAAAGGTAGAAGACCATTGTCAAGAGAACTTGACAATAACAAGGAACTACCATCTCATAATGCTATTTTGAGAGAATTCAAAATGACAGCGGCAGAATGGCTGGCTGAAAACTACCCCAACAATCTTAACCCTAATTGGAGAGAGTACTATAAACAGTTTTCTAATGAAGATTTAAGGAATATTTTTATTTCAGAACACAATAGGATTAATCCGAGAAGTGCAATTGAATACAACGCTAAAAGAGATAACAATACGCCCGCTTGGCAGTATATTGCTGCAAAAATGGGTACAAGCCGATGGATAGAATTGAAAGAAATCTGCGGCGTTGAATACATAAGACCGATTAAAACCTTTAAGGTAACATCAATCGTTCAAAACATAAATTAGTTAATTAAACTACTCATTGAATAATGGGTAGTTTTTTTATATTCAAAATCAATTAAGAAATAATAAGAACAGGAGGCTAAATATGGCTAAATGCAAAACGATTGCTATATGCAATCAAAAAGGCGGTGTGGGAAAGACAACAACCGCCGTCAATCTCGGCGTAGGTTTAGCAAGGCAAGGAAAAAAGGTACTCCTTGTGGATGCAGACCCGCAGGGAGATTTAACAATCAGTCTTGGATGGCAGGACAACGACAGTTTGGATATTACACTTGCTGACAAAATCAATTCGGTTATTACCGACGTTGACTTTGATAAAACAGCGGGTATTCTGCACCACACAGAAGGTGTTGACCTGATACCGTCTAACCTTGAATTATCAAGCCTTGAAATCCGACTTGTAAACGCTATGAGCAGAGAGGTTGCGTTAAAGGAATATCTTAAAAGTATTAAAAACAATTATGATTATATCCTTATAGATTGTATGCCCTCGCTCAGTATGATTACGATTAATGCCCTTGCTGCTGCGGACAGCGTTATTATTCCCGTTCAGGCACATTATTTATCCGCAAAAGGTATGACGCAGCTCGTTCAAACAGTTTCAAAGGTAAAAAGACAGATAAACCGCAATTTGAAAATTGACGGTATCCTGCTGACGCTTGTTGACGAGCGAACTAATCTTGCTAAAAGCACACGCAAAGCCGTTGTTGAGGGATACGGTAAATATATTAAAGTCTTTAAGACTTATATACCTATTGCTATAAAGGCGGCAGAAACGACCACAAAAGGCAAAAGCATATTTGCTTATGAGCCGAGCAGCAAGGTTGCAAAGGCTTATGAAAATTTAACAAAGGAGGTAATTGATAATGGCGAAAAGCAACTCAACCGACTTCACTCTGAACGGGTTAGATGATTTGTTTTCAACGCAGGAGGAAAGAGATAACGGCAGTATTCCCAAAATCAGAGATATTGACATATCACTGATTGACGATTTCCCCGACCATCCGTTTAAGGTCGCGGAGAATGAGGAGTTATATGAACTCGCTGACAGCATAAAGGAACAAGGAGTATTAATCCCTGCTATCGTTCGCCCGAAAGAAAACGGCAGATATGAAATGATTGCCGGACACAGAAGAAAACGAGCAAGCGAGCTTGCAGAGTTAAACACATTGCGCTGTATTGTTTCTGATTTGGATAACGACGCTGCCACTATAATTATGGTAGATACGAATTTGCGACAGCGACAGCAGATATTGCCGAGCGAAAAAGCAAAGGCGTATAGAATGAGGGCTGATGCGTTAAACCATAGAGGAAAACGCTCTGATTTAACTTTAGTCCCAGTGGGACTAAAGTTCTCAAGAGAACAACTTGCCGAAGAAACAGGTGAAAGCCAAACACAAATTCAGCGATATATGAGATTAAATAACCTTGTCTCCGAACTGCTTGAATTTGTGGACGAGGGCAAAATCGGACTACGCCCTGCCGTTGAATTATCTTATCTTGACGAGGAGAGGCAGCGAGATGTTGTTGATATGATTGACGAAAGCGAGTGCTTCCCGTCACACGCTCAAACCATTCGTATGCGTAAGGCTTTTGATGAAGGCAAACTCACCCGTGATGATGTAATTGATATTATGAGTGAAGAAAAGCCCAATCAAATGGAAAAAATTACCATACGGCGAGATGACATCAAAAAGTTTATTCCGAAATCAGTAAAACCCGACCAAACACAAAAATTCATTTGCGATGCTGTGAAATACTACGCAAAGCATCTTGAACGAAAAAGAGAACAAGCGAGATAGCAGGAGGAGTATGTTTTTTATACTCCCCCTTTCTTACAATCTAACCCCTGATTACTAACAATACTTACCGAAATAAGAATTGATTAGTATTCAACAACACCCATAAAGAGTTAAGTAATAATATTTAAGGAGGTGATGCGTATGATTTGACTAAATATCGCACCTTTGCTAAAATAACATATAAAGAGTAATATTTAGTTGAAAGGAGCGATTTTATGAAAAAATATATGCTTATGATCGTGTTAGTTGCTGCGGTTTTGCTTACTTCTTGCAGTAACCCTGCGGCTGAAAAGAAAAATGATGTTTCTTTTTCGGGTAGTATTACTCAAGTTAGTGAAAGCACCACAGTTGCTGAAATAGAGGAACAGGCTGAAAATACGACAACGGAGCCATCATCTGAAAAAATTTCAACAACAAAAAAGGCTGAAAAAAGCGAAACCACAACGCAAAACACAACAACTCAAAAGTCAACAACCACGAAGAAACAGACCACCACAAAAAAGGCTGAAAAAACAACCAAGAAAACCGAAAAAACGACAAAAAAGAAGAAAGAAACCACCACAAAGAAAAAGCAGACTACTACAAAGGCTAAAACCTG
>JAFWKC010000035.1 GCA_017514345.1 Eubacterium sp. | reverse complement strand
TGCAAAAACGCTTCAGGAATTTAAGGAAAAGGTTGCTCAGTATGCACCTTATCTGACTTCATAATAAATATCGCTCTTTACGGGCAGAAAGGCAACTCATTATATGTGCGAGCAAAAGCTTGAACTATTATCACCTGCTGGTGATATGGAACGTTTTAAACTTGCTGTTAAGTTTGGCGCTGACGCAATATATCTTGGCGGTGAAATGTTCGGTATGCGTACTAATCCGTCAAATTTCAAAGCCGACGAGCTTAAGGAAGCAATTGAATATGCTCATTCTTTTGGTAAGAAAGTATATCTTACCTGCAATACGCTGCCTCGCAACAATGAGCTTGCTCAGCTTCCCGAATATCTGAAATACGTTTCTGATATCGGTGTTGACGCGTTGATTATTGCCGATATGGGCGTTCTTGCGCTTGCAAAAAAATATGCTCCCGATACCGATATTCATATGTCAACTCAGGTTGGTATTGTAAATTACGAAGCCGCTAACGCTCTTTATGAGCTTGGCGCAAAAAGGATTGTTACTGCGCGTGAGCTTTCACTTGATGAAATCAAAGAAATACGCGACAAAACTAATCCTAATCTCGAAATTGAAGTGTTTATTCACGGCGCGATGTGTATGTCCTTTAGCGGAAGATGCATTCTTTCTGACTATATGGTTGGACGCGACGCAAACCGCGGCGATTGCGCTCAGCCGTGCAGATGGAAATACTCGCTTGTTGAGGAAACAAGACCTGGACAGTATTTCCCAGTTAATCAGGACGAAAGCGGCACTTATATCTTTAATTCTAAGGATTTATGTATGATTGAGCATATTCCTGAGCTCGACAGAGCAGGAATTGACTCTTTCAAGATTGAAGGCAGAGCGAAGAGCGAATATTACACAGCCATAGTTACGTACGCTTATCGCAACGCTATTGACGAATACCTCAAATCAGGCAGAAAAGCCGATTTCAGACCGTCGCAGTGGATACTTGACGAAATGGAAAAAATGAGCCACAGAGAATATACCGACGGCTTCAACTTCGGCCCTTTGAAAAACGGTCAGGTGCTTAATTCTGGAGGATACATCCGTAATTGGGACGTGTGCGCGCTCTTTGACAGACTCGAAAACGGCAGACTCGTTGTAAAACAGCGTAATAGGTTTTATCAGGGCGACGTCCTCGAGGTTGTTGAGCCAGATAAAAAGCCGTATCAGATTACTGTAAGCGAGCTGTATAATGAAAACGACGGCGAATTCACCGACGTTGCAAATAAGGCAACAGACATATATTCGTTTAAGTGCGACAGAGAAATATCGCCTGACGCTATTTTCAGAGTAGAAAGAAAATAATATTTTTACCCCTTTGTTAAACAATAACAAAGGGGATTTTTATTGAAAAAGAGATTTGTTTCGCTGACGGTGTCCATAGCTTTAGCTTTTGCATCTGTGTTAGGAAGAGTCGGCTATGTTATATTCAGTAACGCTTATACGGTGTCGGACAGTTATAATTACTACTCCGTAACAGTTGCTGTTTCTACGCCACAGCTATATTACACCGACGGAAGCAGAATTACTAATAACGTAAAGTCCTATAAAGCAGTTATACGACCAGTTACTGCTGATTTAGCAGAGGTCAATAAGCATTTTTCAAAAAAAGAAGCTTCAAAAATAACTGCTGAGCTTTCAAAGGGCTATCCAGTCGTTCGCTCAATTAATACAAACGATACTAAGCTTAAGACGTTTAAGGTTTATGATACGGATACTACGCTTAGTCAGCTGATATCAGATAAATCGTCTGGCTTTCTGTCATATGCAAATTTAAAACCGTCAAAGCTGAAGGTCAGCTATCTTGTTGATGCAAAGGGGCGAATTCTTGCAGGCGATGAAGGCAGGGAAGAATCACTCGGCTACTACTCACGCGAGGGGTATATTCTGACGATTGATAAGGACGTTCAGGAAGCTGCAAGTAAAGCGGCAGAAAATTTGAAGAGCGGCTGCGTAATAGTTATGGATGCAAAAACAGCTTCTATATTAGCCTGCGTAAACAAGCCAGACGATACTTTTATTAACAAAGCCTTTACAAATTACAGCGTTGGGTCCGTGTTTAAGATTGTTGTAGCCGCGTGTGCGCTTGAAAACGACGTCGATATTAACTACGACTGCACGGGAAGTATTACAGTCGGCGATACAACGTATACCTGTCAGAAAGAGCATAAGCACGGCTATCAGAATCTTAATACTGCATTAGCAAATTCCTGTAATTGCTATTTTGTCAATCTTGCTCTGACACTTGGCGGCGATAAACTGCTTGATACGGCAAATGCCCTCGGCTTTTCAAGCGAAATATGCCTGTTTGACAATTGGAATATTACTTCTTCAAGGCTTCCTTCAAAGACCGAATTAAACTCAAAGGGTGAGCTTGCACTTATGGGCTTTGGTCAGGGAAAGCTTGTATCAACACCTTTGCAGATTTGCAGCGCGCTTTGTACAATATCAAATAGCGGTGAGAAAAATACGCCGTTTCTCGTCAAGGCAAAAAAAGAGGTTAACGGCAGCATTACTGAGTTCAAATCATCACAAGGAAAGCGTGTAATCAGTAAAAAAACAGCAGATACTCTCCTTGATTATCTTCACAACGTAGTAAAAAACGGTACTGCAAAAAACGCTCAGACTAAGTCAGATAAATCAGCAGGGAAAACAGCTACAGCTCAGACTGGACAATTTATCGATGGTAGGGAGCTTTACAATACCTGGTTTGCTGGCGTGTATCCGTATGACAACCCAGAATACTGCATTGTCGTTATGTGTCAGGACGGAACGAGCGGTGCGGCAGATTGCTGTCCCGTTTTCAGGACAGTAGTTGAAAAGCTTGAAAAAAGATGATATAATTATCCTTGAGGTGATTATATGGCAAGCAGTAAAACAAAAACTCTTTTGATACTGAAATATCTCAGCGAATATTCTGACGAAAACAATCCGCTTACAACGACCGACTTGATTGAGTTCCTTAAAAAAGACGGAATAACCTGTGAAAGAAAATCTATTTACTCTGACGTTAAAACTCTTAATTCTGTCGGCTTTGATATCATTTCGACAAACGTTCCGAAACGTGGCTTTTTTATGGCGAGCCGTACCTTTGAGCTTCCGCAGGTTCGACTTCTTATCGATGCAGTTACGTCGGCAGGCTTCATTACTCCTAATAAAACCCGCGACCTTGTAGAAAAGCTTGAGGGACTTGTTTCAAAAAACGAAGCTAAAGAGCTTACCTCGCAGGTATACGTCGACAGTAACTCAAAATGCGATAACGAAGAAATATATTACGTTATTGATGCGCTTCACGACGCTATTATTGAAAAGCACAAGGTAAAATTCCTCTATAAGCGCAGGAATATTGACAAGCAAAACAAAAAATCATACACAGAAAATGTGTTCAGAGTATCTCCTTATGCGCTTGTCTGGAAGGACGACCACTACTATCTTGTGTGCAATAACGGCAAGTACGATAATCTTATTAACCTGCGCCTCGACAGAATTCGCAAGATTGAACAGCTTATTTCACCTTCACGCGATATAAGCGAGGTCAGCGAGTATAAGGATAATATCGATATTTCAGATTATACTTCAAAGATGTTCAATATGTTCAGCGGTGAAACTGGCGAGGTTGTCCTCGAATGTCACCTTGATTTGCGTGAGGAGATTATGGACAGATTTGGTTCAAAAATCCCGCTTATTGCCGTTGATTCTGATCACTTTAAAACTACTATTAACGCCGCCGTTTCAGAAGGACTTGTTTCTTGGAT
>JAFWKC010000034.1 GCA_017514345.1 Eubacterium sp. | reverse complement strand
CATAGCGTCGCTTACCGTGTCGCTCTTCGGGCTTACGGCTGTGTTCATTATCCGCGACAAGAATAATACTGTGTCTGCGCTCAGCGCGTATTCTGACGAGCTGAAAAAGGACCTTGACAGCGCAGTTTCTGACAGTATGCCGAGCGATAAGCTTCCTGCAGAGGCGTTTACTCAGGCGCTTGACAAAGCCGCAATCGAAGATATTATCAGCAATTCTGCGACGAATATAGTTTATCAGAATAACAACGATTTTTCGCTAAGCAAAACGCTTTATGCGACGATTTATAATAACCTGAAATCATACGCAAAAACTAACGAGATTAAGATTTCTGACTCAGACGTGTCAAAGCTCGCTTCACTTGAGGTTGACGTTATCAGCGGCTTTATGTCAGACGTAAAGACTACGGACTTATGGCTTTACGGCACGGTAAGAAACAAAACTGCTATGCTGATTATTGCAGTCAGCATCGTTGCGGCGATTTCGTCGTTTGTGCTGCTTCACTTTGTCAACGACGGACGCCATAGAAAAAACAGCTACTACGGTATGGCGTTTGCAAGCGCGGGATATATCGAAATTTTTGGCACGCTTATGGCAAAGCTGCTTAATGTTCCCGAGCTTAAAGCAAACTGCGGTTATCTTGTGTTTGATAAGGCTGCTGCCGACGTTACCGAAAGGATTATGAACGCCCAGATACCTTTCGGCGGCGCGCTTATTTTCATAGGAATTATCGTGCTTGCGCTCAATTACAGATATTTTGCAAAGAAGAACAGCAAGGTGAGCGCACAGCGCGAGGAAAACCACAAATTGCGCGACGAGTATATGAAGCATTTTGAAAATAAAAATTCTCCCGCACAGGAGCAAACCCTCGGCGAGAGAGAAACTATGGACGTTGATTTCTAAATTAGACTCAAGGAGCGAGCTATGCTCGCAAGGCTCAAGACTCAAGGTGTCGGGTGCTGCGCACGGCAATCATAATCGGGTGCGTTGTCCCTTCCGACAACTGAATACTGAATACTAAGCAAAACAGGCAACCTTACGTTGCCTGTTTGCTTATTTCCACGGATATTTTTTCTGCAGTTCCATAAATTCGTTATAGTCCTTTGCGAAATGGAATTCCTTATTCAAGTCAGAATAGAAGAACATATAATCTGTGTCGGGGTGATTTACAACCGAGTTGATTATTTCCATACCTGGATTTGTAATCGGTCCTGCCGGAAGTCCCTCGCATCTGTAGGTGTAGTACGCGTCGTAAACCTGCTGTGAAAAGCCTTGCGTGTCGCGAAGGTCGCGCGCGTAAAAATACGTTACGTCGCTTTCGAGCTTTGTGCCGTTATTAAGCCTGTTGATGAAAACGGACGCGATGTTTTTGCCCGAATTCTGTCCGAGCGCCTCCTCCTCAACGATAGAAGCAAGCGTGATAAGCTCAAACATCGTCATATCGTTGTCATCGCAGAACTTCGTCATATCGTCAGTTACTCTGTCGGCAAACGCCTTTAACATTTCGTCTGCAACCTCTTTCGGCTCTGTATTTTTCGCAAGGTCGTAAGTAGCAGGGAAGAGGAAGCCTTCAAGCTTGTAGGCGATAAGCTCGCTGTCGGGTACCGTCTTCAGAAAATCGTAGTCGAAGCCGTCCGTGCTTTTGCACACCTCAAGAAAATCATCTGCGTTGCATACGCCATTTTCCTCAAGTGTTTTTGCGATTTCCATAACGTTGTAGCCCTCGGGTATAGCAACCTTGACGCCCTCGTGCGAAACGTCGGGATTTTGCAGCTTTTCTGCGATTTGCTCGTACGACATATCGGCAGTAAGTAAGTATTCGCCATTAATGTATTTGAAGTCGGGATAATGCTTGTTCATCCAGCTTGTCCACAGCGTGTCGAATATTACGATTTTGTTGTCAAAAAGCTTTTTGCCGATTTCGTATTCGTAATCGTTTGCTGTGATTTCAAGCGTGTATTCCGTGTTCGGCTGATTTTTGCCGTTAATGTCGTTTTGTACGATGCCGTAAAAATAGTAACCGAAGCCGCCGATAACTGCAATCAGTATTATGCAAAGTACGGCGATAACGCCGCCGCTTTTTTTCTTTTTAGCCATAATTATTCCTTTCTCATCGGCTTGTGCGTTAAGCCGATGTCGAGCTTTTCGTCCTCTCCTGTAGCTTCAAATCCAAGCTTGTTATAAAACGGTACGGCGTGCAGCTGAGAGTCAACGCGTATTTCCTGTGCGCCGTTTTCGTCGGCAGTATTGCACAAAAACTCTATCAGCGCTTTGCCCGTACCCTTGCCGCGTTTGCTGCTCAATACGGCAACCCTGCCGATTTTGTAGCCCTTTTCAGTTCTGACAAGCCGCCCCGTTGCAACGGCGCAGTCGCCGTCAAAAGCGAGCGCGAACATCGTTCCTTTTTCTGTGTCAGCGTCGTCAAAAACTGCGCTTTTGTCTGCGCCCTGCTCATCGACAAATACCTTCTGACGAAGCACCTTTACATTTTCAAAAAGCGGATTTCTGTAATCCTCAAATAACTTAATCATAGATATATTGTATCATATTTTCTTAAAAAAGCAACTTTATATTTGACATACCCGCAGGTATTATTTATAATTGGTTTTAAGCTTTAACTAAAGCTAAAATATCCTCTAATTCCGAATTCCGAATTCCGCATTCCGAATTGGTACAAACTATGGCTATTTACAACATCGCAGGACTCAGCGTAAAAATTGAAAACTGCGGCGGCAGGACTGCCGAGCAGGCGAAAGCCTATCTTGCGCCCGACCAAAGCGAAAACGCAAACGTTGATATTTACATCAACGTTGATTCAGCGCGCGTAAAAAGGGCTGTCGACGAGCACCCCGAGCTTACCGCTCCCGACTGGGATTATATGCTTTCGGGCGACGATTTTTACACAAGCCTGCTTGATTTTGACGGCATACTTCTTCACTCGTCGTGCGTTGTAGTCGACGGCGTGGCGTACGCCTTTTCAGCCGATAGCGGCGTTGGCAAATCCACGCATACTCAGCTCTGGCTCAGGCATTTCGGCGACAGGGCGTATATCCTTAACGACGACAAGCCTGCAATAAGAAAAATTGACGGCGTTATTTACGCCTGCGGCACTCCGTGGAGCGGCAAGCACGATTGCTCCGTTCCCGAAATCGTACCGCTCGGCGGAATTTGCTTTCTTGAACGCGGCGAGGTTAACCGTATCGAAAAAGCGCCCGTAAAGGAAGCGGCGTTCAATATATTTTCACAGACCGTACGCAAGCTCGGCGCGGCAAAAATGGAAAAGCTGCTCGACGTTATCGAAAGCATTTTTTCCTGTGTGCCGCTTTATCAGCTTAGCTGTAATATTTCAGACGAGGCTGTCGAGGTCGCATACGGCGCGATGAAGCGCGATATAACGGAGATAATTAATGAAAAATAAATATACACTTATAATAATATGCGTAGTTACCTTAGCTCTGCTGTTTGGGTGCGCGCATACAGAGGAAACGCCTACAGCGACTACGGAAACCGTAACCTCAGCTACCGTTACAGAGGCAGTTACAGAAGTCGCTCCGTCGCAAGCAGAAGCTACGACGAAAATAGCAGAAGCGTCAAAGTCAACGACTTCAGCTTCATCGAGCACGTCCGTCACTTCGACGACTGCTAAGCAAAGCACAACGGCGGAGAATAAAACAAGCACTACAAAAAAACGCACAACTAAAAAGTCACAAAGCAATTT
>JAFWKC010000033.1 GCA_017514345.1 Eubacterium sp. | reverse complement strand
TAAGGACGTTTTTGCAGCAGGCGACTGCACGGTGAGTGTTGATATGCTCGACGGCTCAAAGAAGATTATTGCGCTTTGGGTTAACGCCGTTCAGCAGGGCAAGATTGCTGGCTCGCAGATGGCGGGCGGCAGCGAAACGCTCGGCGGCTCCTACGCCGTAAATGCCATTGATTTTTACGGGCTTCGCATTTGCACCTGCGGGCTGATTAACGCACAGGGCGAGCAGTACAGAGATATAATCAAACAGGACGGCGACAAATATAAACGCCTGATTTTTGAGGGTAATAAGCTCGTCGGCTTCGTGCTGATTAACTCAAGCGAAAACGCGGGAATATATACAAGCCTTATCGAAAGCCGTACCGATATTACAACGCTTGAAGGCGATATTACCGATACGCCTTCGCTGTTTATGTTTGATAAAGCAACAAGACAAAGTAAGCTGAAAGGAGAGCTTGAATTATGAGTATCACAGCTGGACTTCGCAGATATGAGGAAATAAACAAGGAAGTCGACAAGGTGCTTCTTTCAAAAAATAAAGCCGTTGTCAAGGACGTAAACGGTCAGCGCTACATCGGCTGTGCGCTTGATACTGGAAAAACCGTCGAGATTTACGGCACGGCAGGAAACGATTTAGCCTGTCTGCTCAACGGCGGCAAAGTTATCCTTCATGGCAACGGACAGGACGCAGTCGGTAACACAATGGGCGGCGGCGAAATCATCATTCACGGTCACACGGGCGACGCGCTCGGATACGGTATGCGCGACGGACAGATTTATATACGCGATAACGTATCGTGCCGCGGCGGAATACATATGAAGGAGTTTCGCTCTATGAAGCCCGTTCTCGTTATCGGCGAAAACGCTGGCTCGTTCCTCGGCGAATATATGGCTGGCGGCACAATCGTTCTGCTCGGCCTGCATATGAAGCGCGGCGACAAGCTGTTCGGTACGCACTGCGCGTCGGGAATGCACGGCGGCAAAATATTTGTGCGCGGCAGCTTCCCGAAGGAAAACCTTTCGCCTAACATCAAGGTTGTCAGCCTTACTGACGAGGACGAAAAGGAGCTTGCAGGCTACGTAAAGAATTACTGCAAATTCTTTGGAGAGGACTATGACGCAGTAATGGCAAAGCCGTTTAAGAAGCTCATTCCTGCAACGTCAAGACCTTACGCTAATCTTTATACACCCAATTAAAACAAGGGAGGACTTATGTCCTCCCTATAGGTATTATTATATGTTTAATTCACTTCACGAAGAATGCGGCGTGTTCGGCATTTTTGAAAACAAAACAACCTTTGTTTCCCAAAGCGTATACCTTTCTCTTTACGCGCTTCAGCACAGGGGACAGGAGGCGTGCGGTATTGCCGTAAACGACGACGGCGTGTTCAGCCACTTTAAGGGTAGTGGGCTTGTTCCCGAAGTTTTTCACGCAGAAAAGCTTCACGTTCTCGGTAAGGGTAATATGGCAATCGGTCACGTTCGCTATTCAACCACAGGCGGCAAGGATATGGGAAATATTCAGCCGCTTGTTATCCGTCACATAAAAGGTAATCTCGCGCTGTGTCACAACGGAAATCTTGTTAACGCAGATACGATACGCAAGGAGTTTGAGCTTTCGGGTGGTATTTTTCACGGTACGTCTGATACAGAGGCGATTGCCTATTCAATCGTATCAAACCGTCTTAAATGCGCTACCACGGAGGAAGCAGTTGAAAAAACTATGAGCGTCATCAAGGGTGCGTATTCCTGTATCGTTATGACGGCGACAAAAATGATTGCCTTTCGCGACCCGAACGGCTTTCGTCCGCTGTGTATCGGCAAAACGGCGGACGGCGCAATCTGCGTCAGCAGCGAATCCTGTGCGCTTGACACAATCGGCGCCCAGTTCGTGCGCGACGTTCTTCCAGGTGAAATTGTTGTGATTTCTGGCGAGGGTATCAAGTCGATAAAAACGCATTGTACTGACAAAAATAGAAGCAGTATCTGCGTGTTTGAATACATCTATTTCGCGCGTCCAGACTCAGTTATTGACGGCGCGTCCGTACAGCACGCGCGTATGCGTGCTGGCAGATTTCTCGCTCAGGAGCATCCCGTTGACGCTGATATCGTAATCGGCGTGCCCGATTCGGGACTTGACGCCGCGCTCGGTTATTCGCAGGAAAGCGGCATACCGTACGGTATCGGATTTATCAAAAACAGATATATCGGCAGGAGCTTCATTCAGCCCTCGCAGGAACAGCGCGAGGACGCTGTAAAAATAAAGCTCAATGCTGTCAAGGAAAACATTGAGGGCAAGCGTGTAATTATGATTGACGATTCAATCGTACGCGGCACGACCTGTGCAAGAATTGTAAAGCTTTTGCGCGAAGCAGGCGCAAAGGAAGTACATATGCGCGTTTCTGCGCCGCCGTTCAGGCACCCCTGCTATTTCGGCACAGATATTGACAGCCGCGACAACCTGATTGCCTGTCAGTACGATACTGTGGAAGAAATCGCAGATGTAATCGGCGTTGACAGCCTCGGTTATCTTTCTGTGAAAGCAACTCACAAAATCGCCGACGGCGCTTCAGTCTGCTTCTGCGACGGCTGCTTTACGGGCAACTATCCGCTGCCTGTTCCCGAGCATATGTCAAAAAATAAATTTGACCAAAAGCTTGGTAACTTCACAGACTACTGTCAAACACTCGATTGATATAAAAGATTTAAGCCTCGGAATTTCCGAGGCTTATTATTGTTCGTTTTTTACTTGGTGATACAAATGCCTTTTGAGTTAAAACTATATGTTTTTCCTTTAATCTTTTTTGAAGTGTTTTTCAACATAACGCCGTTTTGTTTGAAGTAATATCTTTTTTTGCCTTTCTTTAGCCAACCGGTTTTCATAATACCATTCTTTTTGAAGTAGTATTTTTTACCCTTATACTTCAGCCAGCCCTTATGCATAACGCCGTTCTTGTTAAAATAGTAGCGTTTATTACCTTTTTTTAGCCAGCCAGTTTTCATTACACCATTCTTATTAAAGTAATATTTCTTGCCTTTGTAAGTAAGCCAGCCTTTATGCATAACGCCGTTTTTATCATAGTAATAACGCTTTTTGCCAATCGTTACCCAGCCGGTAATAATAGCTTTGCTTTGATTGGGCGCCACAGGGACGGGAGCAGGTGCTTCGTTGCTGTCGGTATTTTTGTTATCAATAAGCTTTGTGCCTTC
>JAFWKC010000032.1 GCA_017514345.1 Eubacterium sp. | reverse complement strand
CTTTAAAAACAAGAAAAAGATTGATAATCCAAAGGATGAGTGGGTAATATTCAAAGATACTCACCCTGCAATTATCAGCGAAGAGGATTTCCTGCTTGTGCAAAAGCTGAGGCAAAACAAAAGGCGACCTAACCGCAAGGGTGCGATAAGTATGTTTTCAGGCTTTATGTATTGCGCCGACTGCGGAGCAAAGCTATATTATGTTGCAAACAGAAAGCACGAAACGCCGAGTTTTGTATGCTCAAGCTTCAGGAAGGACACCTCTGATTGCTCAATGCATTTTATCCGTGAGAAAGTTATCTATCAGGCAGTGCTGCAAGATATCCAAAAGGTTTTTCAATACATTTCTGATTACGAAGAGGACTTTGCCAGAGGCGTTCTCAGTGAACAGCGTTATCAAAAGAAAAAGGAATTATCTTCAAAACAAAAAGAGCTTCAAAAAAGCAAGCACCGAATTGAAGAAATTGATATGCTGATTCAGAAATCGTATGAGGATAATGCAACGAGCAAGCTCTCTGACGAACGCTTTGCAACCTTATCCTTGTCACTTGAAAAAGAGCAGCGTGAACTAAAGGAGTCCGTTCCTGCTATGGAAGCAGAGTTAAAAGAAGAAACAGATAAAACCGAAAACGTTCAGCAGTTTATTGACAAGGTAAAAAGAATTAGTGAGCCAACGGAATTAACAAATGAATTGGTACACGAATTCATTGACAAAATTGTTGTTTCAAAACCCGAAAAGATAAACGGTAAAAGGCATCAACACCTTGATATCTACTATAACGGAATCGGGATAATTGATAAGATGACGCCTGATGAATTTGCTACCAAGTATTTAAATGGAGAAATTCACAGACCACAGCTAACCACAGAATTGATAAAAGAAAAAAAGACAGCATAGCATAACTATACTGTCAAATCTACCGCTTGGGGCGTACCATCCTTATGGAATACACCCCAATACGCGAGTATGCAGGGGATTTTATAATTCCTTTATGGACTAAAATTACTTTGTCAAAACTGCTTTGCTTCCTAAAATCAATAGATTTTTTTGTCAGAACAAAGCACAAAATCACCGTAAGGCAGACGCCTTGCGGTGATTTTTAATGCAGTTATGGCGGAAAAAGATACGATTTTAGGACTAACCTTAGTTATCGTACCTCGCCTTTACTGCGCTTCCTTCTTTTCCGCTTCGCGTTCCTTGCGGCGCGCGGCGCGTTTTTTCTTTGCCTTATAACCGAGAAGCTTGTCCAGATGCTCCTGCGGCGTTGTGTACGCACCGATTGTAACGGTGTGCTCGCCGTAGGTGCCGTGATAATCCGAGCCGCCCGTCATAAGAAGCTTCTTTTTCTTGCAAAGCGCGGTCAGCATTTCAACCTGCTCGTCGCTGTTGTACGGCGACCATACCTCTACGCCGTCAAGTCCCATTTCGACGTACTTGTCAATTTCGTCAAAGTTGTTGAACTTCGCTGGATATGCAAGAATTGCTATTCCGCCTGCGCCGTGTACCTCGTCAATAACCTCCTGTACGGTTGGGTATTTAGTAGGTGCAAGCACGTTTGATTCGCTGTCTTCAGAAAACAGCGTATGGAAAAGCTCGCCGAAGATTTCGTCGGTGTAGCCCGCGTCCATAAGCGCGTGCATAATGTGCTGTCTGTAAAGATTTGTCGAGCCGCTTGCGTGCGAAATAATAAATTCGCTTGTGATAGGGAAGCGTGCTGCAACCTTGAGCATCATAATCTGTCCTGCTCTTTTGCGCGCAACCGAGGTGCGCTTGCAAATGCCCTCAAGTCTGTCGGGAGCGTCGGACAGATAAGCAAGAATATGAACGTTTTTACCAGCCTCGCTGTCGAACGCCGAAAGCTCAACTCCGGGGATAACAGTAACGCCGTAGCGCTTGCCGATAACCTGACCTCTTACAGTGCCTGCAATGCAGTCATGGTCTGTTATGGCAATAGTATCAATTCCGCTTTTATGTGCTATAACAATCAAATCTTCAATACCGACAGAACCGTCGCTCAGTTTTGTGTGACAATGTAAATCTGCTGCCATAACAATCTCCTTTCAGGTAAAAAAGTTGGAAAAGTGCCAATATACCGTATAATAATCTTAACACATAAAAAATCAAATTTCAATAAATATTTTAACAAATCATCAATTTAGACAAAAAAACATCAAATGGCGTGTAAAAGCCGATTTAATCTACTTATGGGCAAACCGACAACGTTAAAATAATCTCCGTTGATTTTTTCAACGAGAAGCGAGCCGTAGCCTTGTATTCCGTAAGCGCCTGCCTTGTCGAGCGGCTCTCCCGTTTTTATGTATTTTTCAATCTCATTTTCGCTTAAATCAAGGAATCTTACCCTTGTTTCCTCGAAAAATGAATGAGCGTTTCCGTCTTTGATTACCGTAACGCCCGTAAAAACGCTGTGAGTTCTGCCGCTCAGTTTTCGTAGCATATCAGCCGCATCGCCTTTATTTGCAGGCTTTCCGAGTATTTCGCCGTCGATTGCAACAACTGTGTCGGCGCCGATTACCGTGTCGCCGTCGCGCATAAACGGCTCAGCCTTAATCCTGCTGAGGTACAAAACCGCGTCGCTCGGCGTAATGCCGTCGGGAAGCGTTTCGTCAACCTCGCTTACCTTAATTGTGAAATCGTCAGTTATGTATTTCATCAGCTCGCGCCTTCGCGGGCTTTGTGATGCAAGAATTATCATTACTTAACTCCTCTGTAGTACAAGCCTCTTGTGTAGTTACCGTCAGTTTTTTCGCGATTGTTGTATAAATTAACCAAACGCGTAATATCGGGCTTTTTCTCGTCAGTAAAGTAAAAGTGTATAAAATCTGTTTTTATCTCATCAAGCCTGTCGCCGAGATAAACGGGGTAAGGGTTCAGAATTTCCACACAAGGATAGGATGAACATTTTACGGAAAACTTATACCCTTTTCTGTCGGTCAGCGTTCCGTTCTTGCCGCATTTTTCACATCCGATACGGTTCTTGACGGGGCAGTTTCGCGTAATCATAAGCGGTAGCCTGCCGTAGCCGATAATGCCTGTATCCTCGGCGGAAATTGCATTTGCCTTGTCGAGTGTAAGCTCAAAAGAGAGTATGGGTGAGTTGAACTGTCTTGCACTTTCGGTGTTGAAAACGTTAAGCCCAAAGTCGCCGAAAACGTTAAAGCCGAGCTTCTCAGCCGTTTTGTATGCGCCGAGATTTGAGCAGAGCGCGTTTTTTACGCCAAGCCTTTTCAGCTCCTCAAGGCGTTTAATCATCTTTTCTTCTGCGCCGAAAAGGCCGCGCGGAAGCTCAACTCCCGCGCCGCTGCTGATAAAATCCTCATCGGACGACCAAATCGGTATAAAAATTCGCCTGAACGGGTGATTTTCTGGTATCTGCGACGCGCTTTCAAATCGCGCCGTGTAGTACGGCTTGCCGCTTTTTGCCGTTTTTGTCGGCGGCATGTACGGCGTTGAAACGAATTCAGCCGTCTGCGCTTCGCTGAGCTTTTCTACTGCGCTTCTTCTGAGCGAGTTAATCACGCTTGCTGGAACGATGAGTCCGCCGTCAAGGTCAACGTCTATGTGTCCTGCGTAAAACTGCGTGCTGCCGAGCTTTTCGAGCCTTGCGCCGACGCTTTCCTCAGTCATCGGCTTGTTAATTGCTTTTTCGGGCGGCTCTGCCGTTACGGTTACCGTTTTGCCGAGCGCCGAAGCCGTGAGCGATACCTGCTGTCCCTCTTTGCATACAAGCTTCATATCTATCGGCAGCAGGGGATTTTCGTTGTCGTAAAGATGCGATAATTCTTTAAGCACGCCCTCTGCCGAAACGACGTCCTCTTTTTGTCTTGTGCCGAACATATCGTTTCGTTTTCCCGTGAAGTATCCGTCTGTAAAGCCTGAACGCGAAAATACGCTTTTCAGCACGCGTTCGTCGTCGGGCGAGTAGCTGTCCTCAATTGCTTTTTTGCACGCGGTAACTGCCGCAGCAACGTATTCGGGACGCTTCATTCTGCCCTCGATTTTCAGGCTGATAACGCCTGCCTTTTCAATTTCGTTTATATGTGAAATCAGGCTTAAATCCTTAAGCGATAAATCGCACGAGCCAGAGCCGTCCGCGCTGAAAGCAAGTCTGCACGGCTGAGCGCAAAGCCCTCTGTTTCCGCTTCTGCCGCCAAGCATACCCGACAGGTAGCATTGGCCAGAAACGCACATACAAAGCGCGCCGTGAACGAACATTTCAAGCTCCATATCGGTAGCTTTTCTTATTTCCTTTATTTCGTCAAGGCTCATTTCGCGCGGAATAACGGCTCGTGAAAACCCGAGAGCTTCAAGCGCTCTGAAGCCTTCGGGCGTGCTTACGCTGCATTGTGTTGACGCGTGTAGCTTTGCCGTCGGGAAGCATTCGCGCATCATTTTTGCAAGTCCTAAATCCTGCACGATAAACGCGTCTGCTCCGCATTTCATCGCCTTTTCAACAATAGTGTGCGCCTGCGCCATTTCGCTGTCGTCAACGAGCGTGTTCAGCGTAACGTACACCTTAACGCCGTGCGAGTGAGCATATTCAGTTGCTTTTTTGAGCGCCTCGTCGTCGAAGTTTTCGGCGCCGCGCCTTGCGTTCATATCCCTGGTGCCGAGATAAACTGCGTTCGCTCCGCACCTTACTGCCGCGACAAGGCTTTCCTCACCGCCGCAGGGAGCTAAGATTTCAAGCTTCATATTTCCTCTGATAATTAATAATGTGAGCGTAAAAACGCCCACATCATTGTGATAACATTATTTTCCTGCGAGTCTGCTTCTGAGATTGCTGTTTTCTCTGCTGAGGCGCTCGATTTCGCGTCTTGCAACGTCAACCTCCATACGCGCTCTTGCGCTGTCCTCGAGATAATCCTTAATCTGCGCTCTGAGATTGTCGGCAGAAGCCGTAGCCTTTTTGCAGGCGTCCGCCTGGTCAAGAGCAACAAGCACAGCGCACTGAGTAGTCGAAAGGCTCGGCGAGCTCTGGGATACTGCCTTCATTTCGTCGTCAATAAGCTCGGCAAGCTCCTCTACGTAAGCACTGTCGTCCTCGGTAAGAATTGTATAGCTCGAGCCGCAAATCTTAATACTTACTCTGTTTTTTTCCATAAATCTCACCTGATTTCATCGTTTACATCTGTATCTTTTAGTATAACAAGTATTCAAATGCTTGTCAATTATAATATTAATATTTTTGTACTTGTTATTTTCACTGATTTAAGATATTATTAAATCATAAAATCCGCGGAGGAAAAAGCTATGTCGGACAATATTTTTGTAATTGAAACAAAAAACACGCATTACGTTATGGGCGTAAGCGAAAAGGGAATACTCCGTCACCTTCATTGGGGCAGAAAATCGCCCGTATCGGAGTACGGTGTTTCGCCAGAATGGGAGAGAAATTCAAATCATTCCGAGCTTGATTATATTGCCGAGGAGTATTCGCCGTTCGGCGGCACGCGCTACAGAAGCTGTGCCTTTAAGTGCGAATATTTTGATAAATGCCGCGACACCGTGCTTCTGTTTGACGGCGTAGAGCAGGGCGAAAATTCGCTTGACGTAACGCTTACGGACAAGCCGTACAGCCTTGACATAGTTTTGTCTTACAGATGGTCTGATGAGCACGATATCATCACGCGATACGCAACGGTTATCAACAACTCGGACAAGGACTTGACTATCGAAAAGCTGATGTCTGCCGAGCTTATGCTACCGACGGAGGACGTATACGACATCACAAACACCAACGGCTCCTGGGCAGGCGAATTTCAGCTTGAAACCTCGCCGTTCAAGGCTGGCTCAATACGCTTTGAAACGCACCGCGGAACAACGGGACACGTTAACTCGCCGTTTTTGATTTTATCAAAGGACGCAACTGAGGATTTCGGCGACGTTTACTTTATGACGCTCGGCTGGGGCGGTAATTTCAAAATGGAAGCTCAGCGCGATTTTATCGGCATTACGCGTATAACGCTCGGTCTTAACGACTTTGATTTTACGAAAATTCTTCATCCAGGCGAAAGCATAACAACACCGAAGGCTTATTTCGGCTACACTAACGGCTTTGCCGAAATGAGCAACCAGATGAACGATTTTGCAATTAACAATATCCTGCCGAAAGGCTTTGCAAAAAAGCCCCTTCCCGTGCTGTACAATTCGTGGGAGGCTACGGGCTTTGACGTTAACGTTTCGCATCAGCTTAAGCTCGCAAAAATCGCCGCCGATATCGGCTGTGAGCTGTTTGTTATGGATGACGGCTGGTTCGGTCAGCGCAAGGACGACCACGCGGGACTCGGCGACTGGTACGTTAATGAGGAAAAGTTCCCTAACGGCATTGACGAGCTTATTGAGGGCGTAAACGCGCTCGGTATGGATTTCGGCTTGTGGTTTGAGCCCGAAATGGTTAACGAGGACTCCGATTTGTACCGCGAGCATCCCGAATGGGTGTATCATTACGATACAAGAAAGCCGAGTCTGCTTCGCAATCAGCTTGTGCTTAACCTGACAATGCCCGAGGTCAAGCAGTATGTTTTCGACGTTATGGACAAGATGCTGTCGGCGCACAACATCAGGTATATCAAGTGGGATATGAACCGTCCGTTTTCGGAAATCGGCGCGCCGAACCTCGAAAATCAACGCGATTTGTGGCGCCTTCATACGCTTGCTGTTTACGATGTTGCCGACAGGCTAAAGGAAAAGTATCCGTATCTCCAGATTGAAGCCTGCTCGTCGGGCGGCGGCAGGGCTGAATACGGCGCGCTCGAGCATTTTGATATGGCTTGGACGTCCGATAACACCGACCCTGTTGACAGGCTCGAAATTCAGCGCGGCTTTTCTATGCTCTATCCGCGAAAGAGTATGCGCGCGTGGGTTACTGACTGGAACTCAGGCAGCCGTCCCACCTCGCTTGATTTCAGATTTAACGTGTCTATGCAGGGCTCGCTGTCTATCGGCTCAAACCTGCTGAAATATAACGACGGGGAAATCGAAAAGTGCAGGCATTATATTGCGATGTACAAGGATATCCGCGAGCTCGTTCAGTTCGGCAGGCTGTACAGGCTGAAGAACTACCGCGACGACGGAATGTCGACAAATCAGTACGTCAGTCACGACAAATCGCGAAGCGTACTGTTTATCTGCTCTGCTGCGACCTCGTTTTTCAACCGTCAGTTCAAGACGTTCAATCTGAAAGGACTTGACGAAAACGCCGAGTACAAAATCAAAATGCCCGACGGCGAAATGACCAAAAGCGGCGCGTACCTGATGAACGTACCGCTGACAATACGCCTTTCTACTCCGCTTGAATCGGTGATATGGACAATAGAAAAGGCGCAGGAATAATTAGTTTTGAGTATTGAGTTTTGAGGTGCAAGCAGAAAGCTGCAGTATAACTCCTCAAAACTCAATACTTGCGAGCAGCGCGAGCCTCTCAAAACTGTTAACCCCTCCGTAACTCACTCCGTTCGTGCCACCTCTCCTCAAAGGAGAGGTTATACATAAGCTCCCCTTTGAGGGGAGCTGCTGAGCGTTAGCGAGGCTGAGAGGTTTATTATAATCAGGCGTGGACAAAGTCCACCATATAATTCCGAATTCCGCATTAAAAAACCACTCTTGCATCAGCTAAACGCAAGAGTGGTTTTGTTTTATGATAAATGATGTATGAACAGTCCCGAGAGCAGCTTTGGCTCAAACCAGGTCGATTTCGGCGGCATAATCTTGTCCGCGTCGGCAATCGACATAAGGTCGTCAACCGTTGTCGGGTACATCGCAAATGCAATTTTCATATCGCTGTTTGCGCGTCTTTCAAGCTCCTCAAGACCTCTGATTCCGCCGATAAACTCAATGCGGTCGTTAGTCTTTGGATTATCTATGCCGAGTACGGGCGCAAGCAGGTTGTTCTGAAGTATCGAAACGTCAAGTCTTGCAACTGGATCGGTGTCGTCAAAAGTACCGTCCTTAGCTTCAAGCCTGTACCACTTGCCCTCGCAGTACATCGAAAACGTGTGCTTTTTGTCGGGCTTCTTCATACCCTCAAGCTCGCTTACCTTGAAGCTTTCGCTTATCTTTTTGATGAAGCCTTCAAGCGAGTAAGCGTTCAGATCCTTTACAACTCTGTTGTAATCCATAATTTCAAGGTCGCAGTCAGGAAAAGCTACTGCAAGGAAGAAGTTAAATTCCTCGTTGCCCGTGTAATTCGGGTTGCTCTTGCGGCGCATTTCGCCAACCTTTACCGCCGAGGCGCAGCGGTGATGTCCGTCAGCAATATAAAGCGCTGGAATTTCACCGAAAGCCTTCTGAAGCTTGTCACAAACGTCGCTGTCGTCAACAACCCATATCGTCTGCTTAACTCCGTCAGAGGTGAAATCGTAAACTGCGTCATGATTTCTCGTCCACGCGTAAACTGCGTCGTTAATCTCGTTTGAAGCTCTGTAAGTAAGGAAAATCGGACCCGTGTTCGCGTCGCAGATGTTAACGTGATTAATTCTGTCCTGCTCCTTTTTTGCAAGCGTGTATTCGTGCTTTTTGATTATGTTGTTCTTGTAATCGTCAATCGAAGCACAGCCAACGATACCCGTCTGCGCTCTGCCGTTCATTACCTGACGGTAAATGTAAAGACAAGGAGTCTCGTCCTGCACCATATTGCCGCTTTCCTCAAGCGCAAGTAGATTGCTCTTTGCTTTTTCGTAAACCTCGTGAGAGTACTGGTCAAAGCCCTTTGCAAAATCAATCTGTGCCTTGTCAACGTGAAGGAACGAAAGAGGATTGCCCTTAACCATTTCCCTTGCTTCCTCGGTGTTCATAACGTCGTACGGAAGCGCCGGGATAAGTGCCTGATTTTTCACTGCGGGGCGATACGCCCTGAATGCTTTAAATACTGCCATAAATCTGCCCTCATATGTCATATTTATTTTTTCGACAATATATTATATTACATTTGATAGTTAAAGTAAAGAATTAATTACATATTTTAACGAAATGCAATTATCATATACGCCGAGCCAAGCTCGTTAAAGCTTTTCAGCTCACTGCCGAACACGGGAATAGAGGCTTGCTCAACGGTAAGCGTTTTTCCGCTGAGCGACAGTCCCGCCATAGAGCCGTTAGCCGTAAACACGCTGAAATAGTTGTAATTAGTTTCATTTTCAATATCGATAATCGACGGCGTGTAGCCAACTCTGAAAATAAATCCCCATTTCGGGTTGAAGCTGTCAGTAATCGTAATCTCTCGCGAAACGTTGCCGTTTCCCGTGTATGATTTTGTTACGAACGGCTGATTTACAGCCTCCTTTTCGTCAGCGCTCATATGAATAGTGCTGTTTGCAAGGTGGTTGTTGATTACCGTATCGATAATGCTGTTATCGTTGTTGAAATCAGCCATTTTCGGTACGTCCGTCTGTACCCATTTGTTCAGTCCGAGGCACGGCGTTTTATTTGTACTACTCAATCAAATCACTCCTTAAATAATCAATAATTAAGAACGGAAGGTTCATTGTATCAAGCCTGTAAAAGCTCTGCTCCCACGCGTCCCACGAGCTCCAGCTGATACCGTTTCCGTTGAAATCTGCAAAGTTGCTTATCATTATATACCCTTCAATAAATCTGCCGAGCTGCGGTAAATCCTCTTTATTAACCTCTCTGAAGGTGATTGCTGGAATCGTGTTGAAAAAGTCGAGCCTGAGATTATACGCGCCCGAACCGACCTGAGAAAAAGCGTCCTCAAATTCTTCAACCGTACTGCTTCCGTAAGTCATCGAAAGGCGCCGTCTGATTTCGTCCTTCAGCTCTGACTCAGTATATCTGTCAAGGTCAAGATTAAGCAGTTTTGCGTATTTTTCTCCAGTTGAGTATTCGTCGGCGAATACCTCGCTAACTATGCTGCTTACATATTGCCTAACGTACTCAATTGCAGACGCGTAGGCGTATATTTCTGCCATTGTAATTCCATCGGGCGAAAAAGTAAGCCCCGTGTTTTCGAGCAGAGCCTTCATTCGCTGAAAACTGCTATTCATAACATTGCACCACTATTTCGTCTGGAATAAGATAAGTCGAAGCGCTGCCGACAATCGTGCCGTTTACTGCCTGCGGCGAGGTTGCGATACAGTTGTCTGCTGCTGCGGCTTTTGCCGCAACTGACTGTATTTCAGCAAGGCTGATGCTCTCGCCGATTTTCACGCCGTCAGTATAATTCTTTACGGCGCATAAGATGTCGTCAATAACGCTTTCGCTGTCGCCGAAAAGAGGATTAACGGTAACCGTCAGACTGTATTCAACGGGACTTGCTTCGTAAATATTCAGATGAATCTGGGATATGTAGGAAAAGAGCAGGGAATTCTGAATACTGTCTGATATCTCCTGACTCAGCTCTCCCGATTTTGTCCTTACGTATACGTTCAGAGCAAACACACCTGGCTTTGTTATGTAACAGTCGATAACGTCGTCAAGCTTCATTATGCCCTCCTTCATACTCTGAAGCGACAGTCCCGTCGACGGCACGCGGTACGAGCTTAACAGTCTTTTTCTCAGCGCGTCGTCGCTTTCGTTATCGTATCCGCCGCAAAAGGCGAACTCGTTGTTAACGCTGTCAACCGAGCCAGGCGGATTTACGATGACCGTAATTTTTCCCGCCTTTACGTTGTATGCGCTTCCGTTCTTCAGCGCCACAGCTGGAACGGTAACGCTCAGCTCGCCTGCTTCGATTACTGCGCTTTCTGTCGTGGCAAACTGGATGTACTCCTTTCCGTCAACCGAGCAAATCGTTCCGACGGGTATTTCGATATCGTTTTCCGATACCTCTGCTGCGAAAAACGTTAGCTCGCCGCTTGCCTTTGAGGCAGTTTTGCGCGTCATATCGCGCATCTCAGCATGACGGTCAAGATACTCGCCGCTTGCGGTCTGAACGAACGCCTGCTTCATTACGTGCTCGCTGTAGCAGGCAAGGTTGAACAGCTCGCTTGCCACAGCCTGAAAGCGCGCGCCGATGTCGCTGAGAAGCTCTGCGTTTTCGCCGCATATTTCATAAAATGCGTTTTGCATATTATTCAGAATTCTGTCATACGTTATTTTCAAAATTTATTCTCACCAATCCTTCCTTGTTGTTCAGCACGAGCCTGATAACTGCCGTGCCGTTTTCAAAACGTGCGCTCTTGACGTAAACCCCGTCAAGAGAAGCGAGCGCCTGCTCTGCGTATGCCCTTAGATATTCGTCGGCAGGCTCGCTGTCAATCGCGTAGATTTTTGAGCCGAAATTCTTGTTGGGATAAAACTGTCCGCGCTTTGATTTTAACAAAACGTATGCGTTTTGCAGCAGCTCCTCGGTGTAGTCGCACTCGACGAGCGCGTACTGACCGTCTGCTAATTCGTAGTCGCCGTTTATGAGCTTATCAGCCACTGTGTATCACCCCGTTTTTGTCGATTTCAAGCGAGTTAATTATCACGCTTCCGTCGTTTTTCAGTATTATGCTTGCGCCGCCGAGCGAGGAAATCATCACTTCGCCTGCATCGAGCCCTGCCTCCTTCGTTTTCGTGCCGATAGCAACCTCTCCGTCGCGCGATGGCATAACGATTACCTCCTCGCCGACGGGAGCGCACGAAGCGTAGCCGTACGGCGCGTACGTGTTTAGGCTTTTTGCGTTTGCGTTTGACTGCGCTTCAACTGATGACGAGCCCGAAATAGTTACGGAGCCCTTTTGCGCTCGGTTGTCGGCGGCGCCCTTTGATATCGTTTTACTCAGCCACATACGTAACCTCCTTTAAATCGAAATCCTTTGCGAAAACGAGCGCCGTTTCTGCACCGTTTTCGTTTTGAGTTAATGTAATTTTACAAAGTCTGAAGCCGTCCGTGCTGCCGAATGGAAATGAACGAAGCTTAAGGCTGTCGTAAAGCTTATAGCTTCTGATGCCCTCAATCGTTATTTCCGCCTTGCAGTAATCCGAAAAGCTCGACTTCATCATTTTGCCAAGCGTGTATTCGCGTTGCCACGGAGGAATTGACGCGATGTTGACCTTGCGCGAACGGCAGATTTTACGTTCTCTTGCAAATTCGCTTTCATAATGCCTTATGTACGAAGCGTCGCCGTCGATTTTGTAATCGATTTTTTCAATCGGCTTTGCGCGGTTTATGCATAAGCTCTGCCTGATTATTTTTTCTCCGTCAAGAGCTATTTCGCCCCTGCCGTCGGGAATATAAAGCTCGTTTTCGGCATTGACGTAAACGCGTTTTGAAGCGAGCGTCTGAAGAAAGCTGTTTATCGCCGCATAGCACGAAACTCCTTTTGATACTGCGTATTCCTTGTTGCAGTAAAGATTAGGAAGCTCGTTCTTAAACCCGAAGCGTTTTGCCTCGTTGAAGTACAGCATTTCAACGCAGGGCGAATTATACGTAATCGCCTTTGCCTCGTTGTCAATAAGAAGCGAGGCAGAGGAGCGCGCGTAGATAAACACCTCAAAACCGTTTTTGTGTGCAGTTACTCTTTGCATATCGCAGTAGCCGAAAAACACCTTTTCGCCGTCAATAAATACGGTGATGCTGTCTGTTTCAAACGGCGCTTCGGCGCAGAGAAATGTAATTCTAAGCCCGTCGCACGGCGCGTCTATATCCCTGTCAAGCTCAAACGAAAGCAGGTCGTGTACGATTTGTTCCTCGCCCGAAATTCCGCAAAGTCTGGCGCTTATCTCAGCCATACCTTGTCACCCTCCTGAACGGAAAACATATCCATATAGTCGTTAGCCTCAAAAAGCTTTTCGCTTTTTACCGAGCATCTGTTGGCGATGTCATAAAGGTTTTCGCCGCGTCTTGCGTATGTGTAGCCGAACGAATAACGGCTCTTTTTTTCCGTACATTCCTCCGTAAAGGAAAAGGTGTAGTCAACGCAATCCTCCTCGGCGTTAACGCTCATCGAAAGGTCGGTGAAAAACGCTTTCATCGGCGCGATGTGAGGAGCAAATAGATAAGATGCGCCGCCCTTTTCAAATATTCTCATCAGCTCGTGCGCCTTTTCGCCCGCGTCAGCGCCACAGAATTTTCCGCTTCCGCTGATTACTACAGGAAGCCTGCACACCTCGGTGCTTTTGCCAAAACCGAAGGGGATTACCTTTGTTTCAATTTTCTTTGAGAAATCTGATTTTATTGACGATGGATTGACGTTGAAAACAAATCCCTTGTAGCTCATTTTTATCAGTGTCATTATCCGTCCTCCCTTATCACATTATCGTATCTTCTTGAGTCAAGCTCAAAGTATTCGCTAAGCTCCTCTGCCTGTGAGTATCCGAGCGTTGTGTTAGTGTCAGCCATTATTACCTCCGAATTCAATTAATGATTTATATGTGAGGACGCAGCTTGCAGTATAGGAGGACAGCTCGTCCTTTGAGGAAACGGGGCTGACCTTTATCGTACAGGGGCGCGTGTCCGCGACGGCGTCAATTATATGCTCTATTACGTCGTTAACTACGGACGAGCCCGTTTCGTGCGGAACGAATACGTCAACGCTTACGCTTGCTTTTCCGTATAGGCAGTGTCCGCCTGCGCTGATGTTTTCGGCTTCGATGCCGTGCGGCGACACGGTAACGATGATTTTGCCGAATCTTGTCGGCTTGTATGCAAAGGGGAAGGCGGCAATTACCTTTTTGTCCTCAAAGTATTCGTCGCCGCAAAGAAGCGAAATAATGCTGCTTACCTTATCAGTTAAATACATTTTCGTCAGCCTCCCAAATTCTTTTTATAATGCCGCGGCAAAACTGAATTCTGCCGAACGCCTTTACTGCCTCGCTTCTGCAAAGCTCATATCTGTCGCCGTCGATTACAAAGACGGTGCTTCTATCACAGCCTTTTATGTCAAAGTCAAACGGACAGATTATTTCGCAGTATTCGTTGTAAACTCTGCCTGGCTTTTCTGCCTTGTCCTCAAAATTAGTTTTGTTTCGTCTCCAGCTCTGCTGTACGACGGCGAAGATTATCTCTTCGCCGCCGTTTTTGTCTATGACAGTTATCGGTCTGCCAACCCTCTGTAACTGAGCTTTTATTGAACAGCTGAAATCTGCCATATTAAACACCTCTGAATACGAAACCGTTATCGCGCACTATTTTGCTTGCCGCTTCAACTGCGTTTCTGTAAAGCGTAAGGGCGTTATCTGACGAGGACGCTTCCGTGCTGATTTTTACGTCGCCTGCCGTAAATTCTCTTATACCGCTTTCGCTGTTTTTTGTAAGCGAAATGTTGTAGTACGCTCTTGTCGCTGCGAGAAAAATAACCCTGTTGTCATTTTCGTAGCTTGCGTCAGTCAGCGCATTTTCAACTACGCTTATGCAGTTCTGAACAAGTATCGAATACGACTGCACTTCCTCTGCTGTAAGTCCCGAAATAGTGCATAATGCTTCATTTACTCGTTGAGTGTTTATCATACGGAGCACCTCCGGTTATTAGTAAGATGCTACCTGTGAAGCGCCTTCAAAAATAGGCGAGAAGCCTGCGATACAGCTTACCGTGGCTCTTTCAAGCTGACGGTCAATGAGCTTGTCAAAGTCAGTAACGATGTCGCCTGCCTGTACCTTTTCAAGTGCAAAGTTCTTGTCAACGCCGATGAGCATATCTGAGCCTGCCATACATTCAGCCTTGATGAGATTTGCGCCGAACGGAGTAATCATCGAACCTGTGCCGTGGAAGTTGAGTCCTGCAACGGCGTCCTTGAATTCGCTGAGATTAAGCATAGTAGCAACAGTTGCCTTGTCCGTGATAATAGCTGTAAGCTTGTACGGGTCAAAGGAATTCCAGAAATCAACAAGATTTGCGTATGTAACGCCGCCGCTGAAGCTGATAACGTCGTTTGACTTTAACTGAACGATTGTATCGATTGCGTCATAAGTCTGACATCTTGCGATGTATTCGCCGATTTGCTTAAGGATTACTGTGAAGATGTCGAGCTTCTGGAACTTGACTGCTTCGTATGAAGCGACGAGCATTCTGCCGCGCTTGTTGAGCTTTGTAAGGGTGTCCTTGAGTCTTACGTTCGTTTCAGGAATATATGTACCCTCCATAATGTGCTCCTGTGTGAGCGCGCTGTCGTCGACGATACTTTCGATTGCTCTGTAATCGAGCGAGTCGATATTTGTCGTGGTAGCGACAATCTGGCTTACCACGTCTGATTCGTTAAGACCCTGTCTTACGGCGCGGGAAATATACTCTGGGAAGAGCGCCGCAGAATCAGAGCTCTGGAAAAACTTTGAAACGGTGTCGGAATCCGCACCCGATACCTTGATGTCAAATCTCTTGAGCTGGCGCTGATACGCGTCAAGACCTTCAAGCGGCGTGCCGACGTAGTTTTCGGACGGGTCAATGCCCTCAAGCGCCTGTGTAAAGCTTTTGCCTGTGGTGTACAGTTCCTTTTCGAGTTTTAAATTATCATATGACATAGTATTAACCTCCTGTGTTATTAAAGAATAAATCCTACCGTTTTGTTGGTGGTGTCAAGGCTGATGAGCTTGTAAACTCTTGCGCCTGCCTCGCTGTTTGCCTTTACCTTGTGGTCAGCGTCAGAAACAAGCGTGCTGTAGCTTGCGGCAGAAAGAGTGCCAGAATAAGGCATCTCGATATAGCCGTCAGTCTGAACGCTTGCCCAGATATCGCGAACGGCAGTGCAAACGCCGATAAAATCGTCGTTGTTTGAAGCTGGAACAGCCTCGCCGTCTGAATTGATTTTTACGGGATAACCGACCTGAAGTCCTGTACCCGCCTTGAATGTAAGTGTACCTGCGTTGTAGCCTTTGTATGAAATACTCATATTTACCTCCTAAATTTTAAACTGTGAATAATTATCAGATTTTTTATTGTCCTGAGCAGTAAGCTGAGGCTTTACAGCTTCCTTTTTCAGTCCGTTTCTGAAGCCGAGCAGCTCCTTGACCGTCATTACGGAAACGATTGATTTGAACAGCTCGCCGTCAATTTGCGGAAGCGCGAGCGACAGCATTCCTGCCACCTCGCCCGACAGCTCCTTTTTGTATGCTTCGCCGAGCTGTGCTTCCTCTTTAAGGTTGTCGATGTACGAGGAAATCTCGTCTGCCTGCGTCTTTGAAAGCGTAACTTCACCTGCACAGGACTTTATTGTGTTTAATATGCTTTCCATATCATACTCCTTTTGTTTAAATGCTTTTGTAACGCCTGCTTCGCGCTGTGCTGGAACGGCAACAAAGCTGAACTCGTATGCGTCAGTCGGAGCGTCAAGGATTGTATAGGCGAGCTTTTCGCCGTAGCTTTTGCCGCTTACGTGCTGACAGCCGCCCTTGCGCTTGTCCTTGCCGCATATCGAGCAAATGCTGCTGTTCATTGAGCACGAAACGGAAACCTCTTTTTTGATGCCCGCTTCGATTTCGTCAATGAGAGTTTTGTTTTCTTCGCTTTTCAGCATATAGGCGCGCGCCTTTAGCGTGTAAAGCGCTTCGCCGTCGGCAGTCGTTGAGCCGTTTTCCTTTTCAAGAAACGTGTCAAATATTCTCGCCTTCTGGTCGGCGCTTTTCATCGAATGGTCAAATATGCCCGTCTTGCCGATGAAAAGGGGACGCAGCCCCTTCAGCGCGTCAACGGAAAACTTTTCAAAATCACGGTCGATGTCGTTGTTGCAGAGCTTAACGGTGAAGATATAAACCTCGTCCTCGCTCAGCTTCTTTTTTGAAAAGCAGTTGATTTTTTCGATGTCGCTTTTTGCGCTTTTAAAATCATTCATTTGTGCTGACCTCCCTTATCAGTTTTTCTGCCTCGGCATTATACAGCTTAGCCTGTGCGAGCTGCGTTTCGTCCTGAAGCGTGATGTCGCTCCATTCGATTTCGAGCTCAGAGGTGCTGCCGATAAGCGCGAGATAAACTCTGCCGATTTTTTCAATAACTGGCGTAACGATTCTTCTGTACGCCTCAAGCTCTGTCGTCAGAATATCTGCCTGCTGCTGGCTCATACGCTCCGTCGTCGACCAGCTAAGGCCGAACATATACGGCATAAGCCCTGTCTTTGCGATAATCTGTTCAAGCATCTGACGCGCTGGAACGTCGCTGTCAAGGATTTGATTATCCGCGCCGATAACGCTGATTTTTACGTCGCCAACTGCAACAAAATCCTTGACGGCGTCCTTTGAACTCATAGCGTCCTTCCAGGTCTGCGCCATCTGTGTGGCGCGCTCCTTTGCAAACGCCCTGTCAGTGCCGTCGTTCTGGGGATTGTACGTAACGGCGTATCTTAGATTCCCTACGCGCTCCCAGTTTGTACCGATAGTGTTGTAGATTTTCAGCAGTATGTCGCTGACAAACGGAAGCCCTCTCAAAAGGCTTGTGCCGAGCAGGCTTCCGGGCTCGGGATTGAGCACGGAAAACAGCAGCTTTTCGGGATGCTCAACGGCGACGGGCGTGCCGCTTGATACGTTGAAAAATTCAGGCTCAATGCTGTCGTGCCTACGCTTTACGTCAAGCACGTCAAGCTCGCCGTTATATAGCGCATAAAAACCGTTTTCGTTATAAAGCATCTCGCCGATTGCCGTACCATACGTGAGAAGCTGTTCCATATAGTTGTCAATAAACGCCTGTATGCCAATCTGGTTGCCGCCGACGTTTATTTTGCCGAAAAAGCCGTTAAGCTCGCTATCGAGCGCTTCGCTGCCCGTTTTGAATTCAAAGCCGCCCATAAGGCGCACGATTTTGTAAATCGCGGCGTCGATTATCGGCACAGCCTCTCTGAGCGATTTGTATACCTTGCCGTTAGCGCCCGACATCGGAACGTAGCCGCTCAGCTGCCAGAACGGGTGCGCGCTCACCGAGCTTGTCATAACAGCCGCTTCTGCACAGGACGGCGAAGCAGATGTTTTAGTTTTGTCCTTCTTGAATATGCCCAAGGCTTCACTTCCTTTCAACCGCAACGGAGAAGGAACAATCATCGCTGCTTCGCGACAGCACGGTGTTCACGAAATAGCGGATATCATCCATTGCGTGGTCGTTTTCTTTTTTCGGCGCGTCCCTTTTAATTCCGTCGTCCCAGCGATAAACCGAAAACTCGCGGAGAGTATCGGCGCAAAGCGGCGAAAAGAAGATTTCTCCGTTTTTGAGCGCCGTGCATACGCGGTTAATTCCGCTTAGAACGTCGTTGTCCGCCTTGATTATTCTGTATTTGCCGTGCCTTCGTACAACCTCGATAAACGAGGCGGCTGATGGGTCGATTATCAGGGCAGTGATGCTTCTGTCACCCGCAAGCGACAGAAGCTCGTCGTAGTATTCCTCGTCCGTCAGCTGAACGCCCCTGTCGCGCGAGGAGTGATAGTATTCGTTAATACGGTACCACGCACCGCCGCTGTGTCCCCAAAGTCCGAGCGAAAACGGATTGACCGTTCCGTAGTCGCACGACAAATAGTATTCGTCAAAGCTGTCGGCAGTTTTTATGTGCCGATTTGCGTTGAACATCGGGTATACGAGTCCGTCAGCCGCAACCCATTTTCCTTCGACAAACCTTTCATAAAACGCGCCTGAGTAAAGATTTTTGTAGCGGTTTTTCACCTCGTCGGAAAGTGACGGATTGTCGTCCATAGTAAAATGAAGATAGAGCATATTTTTTTGGTCTGATTTTTTTATCCACTCATTATAAAACCAGTGAAACGGATGCTCGGGATTACAGTTGAACCAGTACCTTGCGCCGTCGAGCGAGCAACGCGCAAGCGCCTGCTCGACAAACGAACGCGGCATCAGAGCAACCTCGTCAAGAAGAACGCCGCCCAGGGTCATACCCTGTATCAAAGCCGCAGAGCTTTCGTCACGCCCGCCGAAAAGGTAAAAACGGTTGCGAACGCCGCTCCTCTCGATTTCAAGATAATTTCGGCTGATTTTCTCACTGACCGAAAATCCGAGCGCAGTAAGTATCGGTACAAGCGGCGTTACAACGTTACGCCTTAGCGAGGCTATCGTTTTGCCGCACAGCGCAAAGGACGTGTCGTGAAAACTGTAAAACGCCCAGCTGACAAAGGATATCGACATACACAGCGTTTTTCCCGACCTTACCGCGCCGTCGCAAATAATACCGTTTTTGTTTTCGTACTTACTGCCTCTGCACCACCAGTTGAGCGCCGTAACCTGCTTTTTTGAAAAGGCTTTGAACTTAATCATATTCGGGTTTTTCGCTCCCTGCGTTTTCAATACTCTTTTCAAGTGCCTGATAAAAGCCGAGTCCCTCGCTGTTATCAGCGGTGCTGCTTTCGCCGAGGCGCTCAAATGCCTTAATCCTGTCAAAGAATTTGATTTCAAGACCGCCGCCCTTGGGGCGCTTGATTTCGCTCACGTTAAATAAGTTGAGCTTCGGCAGTCTTTCCATCGCCTCCTCGTCGCTCAGATAAAGCAGCGACACCGCGTCGCTGATGTCACCCGTCGCGAGCTTCATTAATCCGTTTTCGATTACCTCTTTCGTGCTCTTTTTTCTTCGTGCCATTTCTGACTTCCTTTCCATTGAGATTTAACCGCGGAGGAGAGCTTGAATTTGTGTTTTTCAAAAACCCCTCCCACTATTAGGGTGAAAACGGGCACTTTTATTCACGTTTTCTGCATAATTGGACACCAAAAACGGCAAATTTATTTTTTTTTGCGATTTTATTCACGAATCCTGCATAATTTCAAAATCTACTGACCTTCTCTGACCTTTCATTTTCAGACATAAAAAAAGGACTGTTTCAACAGTCCCTTTAATAATCGGTTTTTCTGAACATATCGTTTATATTCTGACACAGCAGAGGATATTTGTCGAGCCTTATGTCGTCCCTCAGCATTTCCTTGGCGCACTGCTGACATTCCTTTAGCGTGTCCATATCGCCGAGCATATCTGCAATAATTAAGTTCGGCAGTCCGTGCTGGCGCTTTCCGAAAAAGTCGCCAGGACCTCTCGTTTTGAGGTCATATTCGGCAATTCTGAAGCCGTTTGAGGTGCTTTTCATAACGTGCAGTCGTTCCTGCGACGTTTCGCTGTCGTTGTCGCTTACAAGTATGCAATACGATTTGTCCTTGCCGCGTCCGACTCTGCCCCTTAGCTGATGAAGCGCGCTGAGTCCGAACCTGTCGGCGTTTTCAATCAGCATAATTGTTGCGTTCGGTACGTCAACGCCGACCTCGACAACCGTCGTGGAAACGAGTATCTGAATGTCGCCGCGCGAAAAGGCGGACATAACGCCGTCCTTTTCCTTCGCCTTCATCTTGCCGTGAAGAAGTCCGAGGTTGTACTGCGAAAATACCTTCGTCTGCAATTCCTCGGCGTATTCCTTTGCGCTTATTAAATCGCTTTCGCCCTCGTCGACGAGCGAGCATACGATGTACGCCTGATTGCCTGCGTCAACTGCTTTTTTAATAAAGCTGTAAATGCGCTCGTGGTACGCGCTCGTGACAACGTCCGTGCGTATCTCCTGCCGTCCAGGCGGAAGCTCGTCAAGAATACTTATATCAAGGTCGCCGTAAATAATCAGTCCGAGCGTTCTCGGTATCGGCGTAGCACTCATTACCATAAGGTGAGGGTTTTTGCCCTTCATCGCGAGGTTTGCCCTTTGCTCAACGCCGAAACGGTGTTGCTCGTCGGTAATGACGAGCGCAAGCTCGCTGAATTCGACGTCGTTCTGAATAAGCGCGTGAGTGCCGATAATTATATCAATTTCGCCGTCCATAAGAGCGGCTTTTATTTCGCGTTTTTCCTTTGCTTTCGTAGAGCCAGTAAGAAGCGCAATATTGAAATCCGTGCCGTCAAAAAGCTTTGACAGCGATTCAAAGTGCTGTGTTGCAAGAATTTCAGTCGGCGCCATCATAGCGCACTGGTATCCGCTTTTTACAGTTGAGTACATAACTGCCGCAGCTACGGCAGTCTTGCCCGAGCCGACGTCGCCCTGAATAAGCCTGTTCATCGCTTTTCCGTTTTTCATATCAGCAAGACACTCGGAGATTGCTCTTTTTTGCGCGCCTGTAAGCTCAAAAGGAAGCAGGGAACAGAACTCGTCTGTCAGGTCGGCTTTGATAACGAGGTCGTTTTTTACCTCTTTTTTGTCTTTTAGCTTTAACAGCCCGAGCTGCAGCGTCAGCAGCTCTTCAAAAATTAGCCTGCGGCGCGCAATTTCTATGTTTTCCTGCTTAGACGGGAAGTGTATTTCGCGCGTCGCAAAATCGAGCGAACAAAGCTTATACCTTTTGATTATGTCCTCGCTCAGCGTATCTTCGATATAGTCAATGTTGTCAAGCGCAGTTTTTACTACCTTTGCAATCGCTCTTGAATTGAGCTTGTCCGTCGCGCTGTAAATCGGGTGAATACCGTCAGCCGTGTCGAGCTTTTCAATCTGCGGCGACGTCATACTTGCCGAGGTAAAGCTTTTTTCAACCTTGCCGTAAAGGATGTAATCGTCAAACGTGCGAAGCGATTTTGCAAGGTATTTGTTATTGAACAGCGTAACGTGAATTACGTTTTGACCGTCGGAAAAATTGCACTTATACAGCGTCATACCCTTGCGTATAAGCGACTCCTTGACGGGCGTAATCATAGTTGCCTTTATTGCAACAGCCTCGCCCTCGGGCGCGTCAAGCACGCTGACGTTTTTGCTCCAGTCCTGGTATTTGCGTGGATAAAAGCTGATTAAATCGCGCACTGAATAAATGCCCAACTTGTTGAAAAGCTGGGCACGTTTTTCGCCAACACCCTTAATATACTGAATGTTGCAGCTGTTTAAATCAGTTTTTGACAAATCAATCATTATTCCACCGAAATAATATAGTAGTAAATCGGCTGTCCGCCGTTTACAACGCTTATTTCCATATCGTTTTTATACTTCTTTTTCAGGCGTTCTTCAAGGTCGTTTGCCGACTCCTCCTGAACGTCCTGACCGTAGATGATAGTAACGAGCGAGTGCTGACTCTTTTTGAACAGCTTGTTGACCGTCTTGAAGGCGATTTCCTCGCGGTCCTTGCCCGTAAAAACAATCTTGCCGTTGCAAAGCCCCATAACCTCGCCCTTTTTGATTGGCGTGCCGTCGATGTCGCTGTCGCGCGCGGCAAAGGTAACCTGACCTGTTTCAACAGCCTCAGCCATTTCCATCATCGTCATCTGGTTTGTGTCCGCATCCTCGCCGTCGTCGAACGACAGCATCGCCGAAATGCCCTGCGGAATAGTTTTTGTCTGCAGAACTCTTACCTCGCGGTCGTTAACGAGCGGAATCGTCTGCTCAGCCGCCATAATGATGTTCTTGTTGTTCGGAAGCACGAAAACAGTTTTTGCAGGCGTCTGCATAATCGCGTTCAGGATATCGTCTGTCGACGGGTTCATAGTCTGGCCGCCGCTTACGATAACGTCGGCGCCTAAATCCCTGAACAGCTCCTCAAGTCCCTCGCCAGCGCATACGGCAACAAAGCCGTATTTGTTTTCGGGCTCGGTAACTGTCGGCTCAACTGGCTTTTCGCCCTCTTTGACGCCGACCTCTGCGTTACGGTGCTGATAGCGCATATTATCAATTTTGATATTGATTAGCTGACCGTATTTGAGCGCAGACTGAATAACCGTTCCTGGACAGTTAGAATGGACGTGAACCTTAATAATATTATCGTCGTCGACTACAACGACGCAGTCGCCGATTGATTCAAGATAAGCGCGGAGCTTGAGCGGGTCTGTCTGCTCGGCATCCTTTGCTTTTTCAATAAGAAATTCAGAGCAGTAGCCGAATTCGATATCGCCACTTGCTTCGGCAACAATCTGCTTGTCGGGAGCGCTGACAGGCTCAACCGACGAGCCTTCAAGCGGCTGAACGATAGCGTCGTGACCGAATACGCTGTTAAAGCCCTCAAAAATCAGAACGAGTCCCTGTCCGCCCGCGTCAACAACTCCTGCCTTTTTGAGAACAGGGAGCTGTTCGGGAGTTTTTGCAAGCGCCTCGCGCGCTGCCTGAAGCGCCGCAAAGCATACCTCAATCGGTTCGTTGTTGATTTCTGCCATTTTTTCGGCAGCCTCAGCCGACTTGCGTATAACGGTCAGGATTGTACCCTCCGTCGGCTTCATTACAGCCTTGTACGCTGCTTCCGTCGCCATACGGAAAGCTTTTGCAACGTCCTTGCCGTCAGCCTCGTCAATATTGTTAAATGCCTTTGAAAAGCCTCTGAAAATCAGCGAAAGAATTACGCCCGAGTTACCTCTTGCACCGCGAAGAAGCGCCGACGCGCTGCGTTTTGTAACCTCGCTGAGCGAGCAGTCGTCGGGCAGATTTGAAACCTCTTTTTTTGCGGCAGTAATCGTCATTGACATATTCGTTCCCGTATCGCCGTCGGGAACGGGGAAAATATTCAGCGCGTCAACTGCCTGTCGGGAATTTGATATATTATTCGCGGCGGAAATAATTCCGTCACGAAACATAAGCCCTGTAATCATACTTGTTTATCCTCCGAAATACCGTTAATTCAAGCCGTCAACGTGCACGTTGACCTGAGATACCTTGAGGTCGGTTGCCGACTCAACGGTGTATCTTACCTTATTAACAATACTGTCTGTGATAGTGTTGATGTTAACGCCGTAGCTGACTGCGATGTGCAAATCAATTACAAGCGCGCCGTTTACGCTCTTTACGATAACGCCCTGGTTTGAGTTGTCAACGTCAACCTTGTTCTTGATAACCGATTTCAGCGCGTGGTATGGGTTAGGGTTAACCATTCTTGTAACGCCAAAGCAGCTCTGCGCCGCATTTCCCACAAGATGCGCAAAATAATTGTTGGTTATTTCGATGTATCCGTTAGGATTTTCAAACTTAATCATTGTGACTCCTCCTGAATTAGTTATAGTACCAGTCTTCTATGTTGGAAAAATAATTGTCAACGTAACCCTGCATATCGCCCTGAAGGGATTTTGAATAACAAATCATACCCTGCCTGTATGCAAGCGGAACAAACGGCATTTCCTGTGAGAACGAAAGCACGAAGCTTCCGATTTCGCCGTCGCCCGAAAGATATTCGTTATAGGCGTTTGCAGTATTTGAATTTGCAAGGTCAATTCCTATGTTTGTAACGCCCTTTTGCGTAAAGAAGCTTGTCATACTCATATCGCCTGGTATGCGCGTTTCGCCCATATATAAGTCAAAGCTTCTGTATTTGAGCTTTTCATAGTAGCCCTTGTTGTTTTCCTGATTAATCGTAACAGCAAAGCCTGCCGTTTCGAGCTGCTGCTTAACGAGCTTTGCGGCGGCAACCCTGTCGGCGTTGTTGTTTACAAGAATATCAAGCTTCAGCTCTTCTTCCTTGTAGCCGCTTTGAGAAAGCGCCTGCTTTGCAGCGGCAAGGTCTGCGCCCGAAGAAAAAATCGAGGTCTGCTTGCCGAGCTTTGACGCGGGATGAAACGGCGACGTCGCGCTTTTTCCGTATCCGCGGTATGCGCTCTTGACGATAACGTCTCTGTCAACCGCAAGCGAAATCGCACGGCGCACGTAGTTATTTTTTGTAATGCCGTTAAAGCCGTTAATGCCGATAAATACAAGGTTTGTAAGGTTTACAGCCTTTTTGTTTGACTGCATTTTTACGTCGCTGCCCTTGCTCATATCGCGGTAAACGTAGCTGACGTTACCGATATTAATTGCGTTTTCAATCGAATCCTCGGACGAAATGTTAACAAGCGGAATTTTTGAAAAATGCGGCTCAAAGCCCTCGTGCTTGTCGTTGACCGAAAGGAAAACCGTTCCGTTTCCTTCGTCAAACTTGTAGCGTCCGCTGCCTATCGGGTAGCCGTTTTTGTCGCTGTCGCCGCTTGCAATCGCAAAGGTGAGCAGGTTGTGAGCGTGCGGATTGTTGTAAGAAAGCTTAAACCTTACAACCGTGTCGCTGACTGTCGACGCGCTGCTAATTCCCTTGAGCATATTTTCCCAGTGCGGCGAATCCTTTGCGCGGTTAAATGAGCTTACAACGCTTGAAGCCGTCAGCTTGCTTCCGTCAGAAAAAACAATTCCGCTCGGAATAGTAACGTTCAGCGTTTTGCCGTTTTCGTAGCTGTAGCTCGTTGCGATGCTCGGCTGAGCCTCAAAGCTTCCGTCAAGCACGAAAAGCGAATCAAACACAAGCGTCTGAACGACCTGATTATTAAGTGTTTTTGTCTTGTACGGGTCCAGCGAGTCAGACTGCGAGTAGCTCAGCTTAAAGCCCGTTTCGTCCGTCGCAAGCTGCGTCGTAGTTTCTGTAACGAGCGTGTGGTCCTCGCCGTCGTTTTTGTTCGATGAGCATGCCGCAAAAACGGAAACAATCAATACTGCACACAGCAGCACGGACAAATATTTTTTTGTCATCGTCTGAACCTTTCTATCTTTTCTGCTCTGCCTGTTTTGTCGTTTGTCTGAACGAAGCAGCCCTCGATTGTGCAGGGACCGTCTGCGCTCGTAAATCTGACAGGCAGGTTAGTTCTGAATTTTTTAATTACAATCTCGGGCTCAACGCCGAGCACGGAATAATATGCTCCCGTCATACCGAGGTCGGTGATATATGCGGTGCCGCACGGCAAAATCTGCTCGTCTGAGGTCTGCACGTGCGTGTGTGTTCCGACGAGTGCGGAAATCCTGCCGTCAAGATAAAAGCCGAGCGCGCGTTTTTCGCTCGTCGTTTCGGCGTGAAAATCAATAAGCACCGTTTTTATTCCGTTCTCCTCGGCGTAGCCTACAATTCTGTCAGCCGCGTCAAACGGATTTTCGTTGTTGTCAAGATACATCGTGCCCTGAAGATTTGCAACGAGCACCTGACAGCGTCCCTTGTCAAGCACGGTAATGCCTCTGCCTGGCGCGCTTTTGTGATAATTTTCGGGACGGAGGATGAACTCGTTTCGTTCAAGGTAATCCGCGATTTCAGGCCTGCGAAGCGCGTGATTTCCGAGCGTTATTACGTCAACGCCGCTGTCAAAAATCATCTTTGCGCTCTGAGGAGTTACGCCGTTGCCCTTGGCGGAATTTTCGCCGTTTGCAACAACAATGTCCGCTTTGTACTCGATTTTGAGCTTCGGCAGAACATCCGAAAGATAATCACAGCCCTGGTTTGAAACTATGTCGCCGATAAACAAAATATTCATAATTCACCGTTTCTATGGAGAGCTTCTCCGATATTCAAATCTATATTATATCTTAGTTAATTATTAAAAACAATAGATTAATTACAAATTTTATAATCTATTAATAATCACATAGACAAAAGAATAATTAATTGTTGAAATCGTCAAATTTATGTGGTATTATGTTTAATGTATTATTATGTATAACATTCTAAAGGAGATGTATATAAATGCAAAAGAAAGATATTGATTGGGGCTCACTCGGCTTTGCCTATATGCCGACTGACCTTAGATTTGTATCGAACTACAAGGACGGCAAGTGGGACGACGGTGTGCTCACCGAGGACGCAACTATCACTATGACCGAGTGCGCAGGTGTGCTTCAGTACGCTCAGACCTGTTTTGAAGGACTGAAGGCTTACACAACCGAGGACGGCAAAATCGTATGCTTCCGCCCCGACCTCAATGCTTCGCGTATGAAGGACAGCTGCGAAAAGCTCGAAATGCCTGTTTTCCCCGAGGACAAGTTTATCGAGGCTGTAAAGGCTGTTGTCAAGGCTAATTCAGCGTGGGTACCGCCATACGGAAGCGGCGCAACGCTCTATATCAGACCGTTTATGTTCGGCTCAAACGCAGTTATCGGCGTAAAGCCTGCTGACGAGTATCAGTTCAGAATTTTTGCTACTCCCGTAGGTCCTTACTTCAAGGGCGGCGCAAAGCCGATTACAATCCGCGTATCCGACCTTGACAGAGCAGCGCCTCACGGCACTGGTAACATCAAGGCAGGTCTTAACTATGCTATGTCGCTTCACAACATCGTAGACGCACACAACAACGGCTATGATGAGAATATGTACCTTGACCCTGCAACAAGAACAAAGGTAGAGGAAACAGGCGGCGCAAACTTCCTGTTTGTAACTAAGGATGGCAAGATTGTTACTCCAAAGAGCGACTCGATTCTTCCGTCAATCACACGCCGCTCGCTTATGATTGTTGCCGAAAAGTATCTCGGTCTTACAGTTGAGCACCGCGAGGTTACGCTTGAAGAGGTTAAGGATATGGCAGAATGCGGTCTTTGCGGAACTGCAGCCGTTATCTCGCCTGTCGGCAAGATTGTTAACCACGGCGAAGAAATCTGCTTCCCGTCAGGTATGGACGAAATGGGTCCGATTACAAAGAAGCTTTACGACACGCTCACAGGCATCCAGATGGGCAGAATCGAAGCTCCCGAAGGCTGGATAGTAGAAATCGACTAATCAAAAAGCTCCCGTTGGGGCATCAAAATAAAAAACTGAGCACGGCAATCGCCGTGCTCGTTTTTCGTTTATTTTACTATAACTGTTACTGTTACCGTTTTTGAAGCAGGATTATATTCGTTATTGCCTGCGGCATTAACGGTTATTCTAATCTTGTATTTGCCCTTCTTCAAGCCCTTTTTAACAGTAATCTTGCCGTTTTTCGCAACCGTAATTTTCTTATTGCCCTTTGCTTTTTTGAAGGTAACCTTGCCTTGAGCGCCGCTTACGGTTACAGCCTTTTTAGCGGCAATCGTTTGATTCTTTTTCTTAAGCTTCGCGAGCTTAACCGTTGGCTTCTTTGCCTTAACACTCAACGTGTTATCTTTCTTCGCGAGCTTAGCTACCGTCTGCTGTGCAACAAGCACCGTTCCGCAAACTGAACAATGCTTACCCTCGGTTTTGCCCTCGCTTGTATAAGTCGCAGGCACCGCCGCGTCAACAACAACTGTATGCTCTTTGGCATTTACATAATCAGAAACGTATGTATTGCCGCATTCTAAACAAGTATACGTTGTGTAGCCCTTTGCCGTGCAAGTAGGCTGCGTTATTTTTGTTTCATAACTGTGAGCGACTTTAGCAACCGGCTCGGTTTTGGTTGTTCCGCACTCGGTACAGGTGTAGGTCATTTCGCCCTCTGCGGAGCAGGTTGCCGTTTTTGTAATTACTCCGTTGTCCCAAATATGCCCGCTTTCAGTTGACGAATATGTTTTTTCTGTGTTTTCAACAACTGTGTTACCTTCGCCTACGGTAATTTCGTTCCACTCGTCGCTTGTGCCTGTGTAGGTTATACTCGTCAGTTTTGAGCATCCATCTGTAGCATTTTCACCGATAGCCGTTACACTTGACGGAATATATATTTCACTTGCTTCCTCACAACCTGCAAAAGCATTATTACCTATTGCAGTTACGCCGTCATTGATAACGATTTTACTGATTGTTTCCTTATGTGCCGACCAAGGAGCAGGAGCTTCATTGTCATAATTTGGAATTTCACCGGTACCTGTAATTGTCAACGTACCGGATGGCGAGAGCTTCCAACTTACGGTTTCGCTGCAAGTACCTTCGTCATAAATCTTAAAGGTTTTGCTCTCTCTGCCGTAATAATCGTTAATGCCTTTAACAGTTACGGTAGCCGTACCGACAGCAATATTGTTGTCATAAATAACTCTGTAATCCGTGCCTTCTGTCAGACCTTCAACAGATACAGTCTGCGTTTTTGCCGTTCCGTCATACTTATAACTATCCGTGCTGATTTGAATATTATGCTCTGTAATATCATAAGTATAAAGGTCGGTTTCAGCACCGTTTACATCAACGCTGCTTATCTTGTCGCCGTCACTGTCTACAACATACAAATCGGTTTTATCCGTATCTTCGGCGTCAATAACGCTTTCAAACTGCTTTCCTTCTTCAAGCACAACACCTTCAAATACCTTTTCGGATTCGACCTCACTTGACTCAACATTAATCAACTGGTCCTCAACCTTCATTGTGCCTGAATCAGTACCGATGTATTTAACTGTATATGATTCGTCAGGGAGTTCAATATACTTTTCATCGTCAACAACGGTAATTCTTACTGCCGAAAGATTCGGATATGTAACATCTTCACCCCTTGAATATCCGCAAAGTTCACCGTTTCCGTCGTAAACCTCAACGTCAACAGGACAATGAACGGATAGCAAACGTATTAAATAATTAGAAAACGATGTTCCGGTACTCTGAGTGCATTTCAATAAAGCATAGTATGTTGAAGTCATATGGGATTTAAGCGGCAAAAATGTATCCCATGGAATTTCATCATATAAATCATATATTATTGAATTAAAAGAAGACAGATTAGCAGATGTCGAATAATTATAAGATGTACCGGCTTTATATAGAGTTATGCCCCAAAACGGTTCAAAATACCACATCATAGTTGGAACTCGTGGTACTGTATCAGCAATATTAATAACATTATGAATTCCAAGATAATCCACAACCGAATCCATTTTCTCATTAATATTGGTGTAATTTGGTGCAGCGTAAGTATAACAATAAATGTTATTTGAATATGCAAAACCGTCATTATTCATTCTAAGAGCGAGCTTACCTGCACAAGCGCCGCCAAGGCTATGACCGACAAGAAAATACTTTGTGTTCTTTTTTGCCATTGACAATCCCAGTAAACCAAGATTGCTTGATATTTTTGATTTTGCCGATGTTAACTGTTCATAGCAGTAGTCTGTAGCCTTATTGAATCCGTCACGTACGCTTTTAACATCGGTTATTGCATCCGCACTTGCTATAGACTTTGTTCCTCTTATAGCCATAATTATTTCGACTCGAGGCTCGTCATAGTCATACATTACTTTGTATCCGATAAGGAATCCTGGCTTGTCAATTCCGTTATTGCTCATTCCGTTCACTACAATACTATATCCAAACTGCTCAATAACCTTTGAGTTGCTGTAAGCAGCCTCACTCAGCACAATTCCATCGATTGACAAATCTTTATTAAAAATCGTTGCGTTTTTATTATAATAGGCATCATCTAAAAACACATTTAAGCTATTGGTTTTACCACCTGCTTTAAAATCGGCTTTTAATCTTCCCAGTGTTATCTCAATGGGCTTCTTTTGTGAGGTTGTTGTTCCGTCGCCCAATTGACCCCAATAGTTATATCCCCAAGTCCAAATTGAATTGTCAATTTTAACAGCAATCGTATGTGCAAAACCTAATGCAACCGACTTAACGCTACTCATAACAATACTCGGATTTGAATTATTAGAAGTATAGCCGTTTCCAAGTTTTCCGTTCGAATTGCCTCCCCACATAAGCAGAAATCCGTTAGAAGTTAAAGCAGCAGCGTTATCAAAGCCCGCTTCAATAGAACGCACATCATAATCTTCCAAATCAACGACCTTTGAGAGCACTTTATCACTGTCCGGTACATTTGTGGGCCACATGTCATCTATGATTGTAGCCCCATTACTATAATGTGTTGTCATGTCAGTTGTATAACCTTGAGTTGTTCCTTTTGCTAACTGGCCTTTATCATTCTCACCGCAAGTCCATACCGTTCCATCTTTTTTTAAAACAACTGTAAAAGATTCACCAAGTGAAACTTGTTTAACGTTATCCGTTATCTTTTTAGGTACATATGAGTCTTCAGTAGTACCGTCACCAAGCTGACCATATCTGTTACATCCCCACATATAAAGCGAACCATCAGACGTAATTGCTGCACTATGACCGTTGCCTGTAGAGTTACTTTCGTAACCTCTGCTTAATGAAACTGAAACAACATTAGATAAAACCTCAGTAGGAGAATAAACCGATTCGGTAGAATTATTGCCTATTTGACCAAATTTGTTATATCCCCACATATACAGTTTTCCGTCATAAGTAACGGCAGCAGAATGAGCACCAGCTACATCATAGTCTACAACGGTTTCAAGCACTTTATGGGGCTTTTGGTAATTTGAATTATCGTTGCCTTGCGATCCAAACCTTCCTGTTCCATACATCCATAAAGAACCGTCATTTTTAAGAATTGCGGAATTATTTTGAGTATAATAATTATTATTACTGCTATAATCAAAACCATAGTAATGACTGCATTTTGCTGATTCTGCATTTTTGCTACAAATCATAGTTGGAGAATTGGTGGAAGTGCCAACTGCTAAACCTAGGTTTTTTATAGAATTTCCGCCCCATGTCCAAACAGAGCCGTCTGCTCTAACAGCAGTTGACAAATCATATCCTGCAGAAATAGAAACAATATCAGTAGGATTTGTTTCTGCTATAGCCGAAAAATCCAGTCCTGCCGTAATGCTCAGCAGCATTATAACGGATAAAAGCAAACTTATAACTTTTTTCATAAACATCCTCCTTAAACAATAAAAAACATAATGCAACTGAATACTAATTTTAAAAATTAATATTTGACTATATTATTTTATCATTTATTAAAACAACAGTCAAGAAATATGCTTTTGCTATTATGTTGAACTTATGAATCCCGAAAAAACAGACCGAAATGTTTTCGGTCTGTAATAAATGAAATATGATTAATTTTCTTTTGCTAATTTTTTGAATTTTCTGTGCTTTGACAGGTAGATTATCGCAAGCGGTATGTCGGCAAGCAACCACGCCGCGGGTGCAGCATAGCATACTGCCGAAAAGCCGATAAGCGGGGTGAATACGAACGCAATCAGTATTCTTCCTGCAAGCTCGCCTGCGCCCGCCGTCATATTTGCGTACGTGAAGCCGAGTCCCTGCAGCGTGTTCCTGAGCACAAACAGCACGGCTACAAGGCTGTAGCATTCGCAGGTCGCAAGAATGTATCTGTGCGCCGCGTTCATAATTTCGGGGTTCTGCTCGCTCATAAACAGCGACACGACGGGCTCGCCGATTAAGAACAGCAGTAAGCTCATAGCAAGCGATACGCCGAGGTCAAGCAGGAAAATCTCCTTGACCGATTTTGTTATGCGCGCGTAGTTCTTTGCGCCGTAATTCTGTCCGACGAACGTCTGCGTCGCAACGCCGAGCGCCGACATCGGCAGGTTAGTCAGATTTTCTACTCTGCCTGCGGCGGTAAAGCCTGCAATAACGTTCGGTCCGAAGGAGTTTACTGCGCTCTGAAGACACATCGAGCCGACAGAGGTAATTGTGAACTGAAGCGATACGGGAATACCGAGCTTGACCTGCTCCCAACCCGTTTTTACATCAAGCTTAAGGTCGCGCTTCGTAATTTCGACGTCAGGGTTGATTTTGATTATGTACATTCCCGTAAGTCCAGCGGCAACCATATGCGATATCAGCGTCGCCGCCGCCGCGCCCTCAACGCCCCACTTGAACGCCTTTACAAAAAGCAGGTCAAGACAGAAGTTGATGAAAACGCTTATTATGAAGAAGTACAGCGGCTTTCTGCTTTCTCCTACGGCGCGCGATATAGCCGTAAAGTTGTTCGACAGCATCTGAAACGGAACGCCGAAATAAAGAATGTTGACGTACGCCGCGGATAAGTCGATAATCTCCTCGGGCGTGCCGACTAAACGGAGCAGGGGCTTTGACAGAATATGCGCCGTAACGACGATAAAGCAGCCGATGATGAACGCAACTACAATGCTGCTTCCCGCATAGTGCGCCACCTTGCGCCTGTCGCCCGCGCCGAACGCGTGAGCAACGGGAATTGTAAAGCCGCTTGTCAGTCCGAGCGCCGCGCCGATTATGAACGAATTAATCGCGCCGACGCTGCCTACAGCCGCCAGCGCGTCTGTGCTGACGTACCGTCCGACAATGATGTTGTCAACAAGAGCGTAATTATATTGTAATAGTGACGAAAGCATTATCGGAAGCGCAAAAAGTATAATACTTTTTATCGCGTTTCCGTGAAGCATATCCGTTTTATGTTTCACTACAATATACCTCGGGTGTACAAATTTATTTACCATTATATACCTTTTACTGAATAATGCAATAGGTAATTTGAATAAAATAAAAAAACCGCTTTTTGAAAGCGATTTTTTATTATCATCTTTTTTTATTCAGTTGTCGGGAATGCAACCTTGCCTTCGTTATTTGAGGAAGCAAGACCGATATATGATTTACCCTTGTTGATTTTCAGCTCTGCGCCGCTTTCGTCAGTAAGTGTAAGCTTGCCGTCTGTAACTGCCCACTTAATTGTAGCTTTTGTGCCGTTTGAAACGTAGTAGCCCATGCCGCCCTTATAGTGATAGTTAAGATACGTTGTAGTAGCTTTCTTATAAGGCGTGGTGATGTATTCCGTTTCATCCATAAGGATAATAAGATTCTGGAACTTAACGTCTGCTTTCCAGTCGTTTGTGTGGTACTTGCCGTCCTCAGAATTGTATGTGAATTTTCTTGTGTCAGTTCTCTTTGAGAAGGTTACGTTTACCTTGTCAGCCATTTCTGTGCCTGCTGGCTGAATATCGTCGTTAAAGCTGAGCTCAGATACCTTTTCTTTATTGAGGTCTGTTCTGAACTTCTTTTCGGAGATAACCTCTGGAATTAAGTTGCCGTGAACAATTCCGCGATGCTCTGACGATACCTTTCTTGTGGTGTCGCGTCCGTAAAGCTTTCCGCCTGCCATACCGTCGATGTCGTCAACGCCCTCTTTTTTGATAGTTTCATAACCACCGACGTAGCCTGCCTTGCTGTGGCTTCCGCCCCAGTGAATGTAAATGGCGTCAAACATCTTTGCGAATTTAACGTATGACGGACGTGCTGAACGGATAGGACCAACCTTTTCTGGAACGTCGGTATAGTCAGCGTACAGCCAGAGCATACGGCTGATACCGCCTTCTACCTCGCCCTCCATAATGATGTCGGACGTGCCGATTGCCCACTGCGGTCTTGCGGGTGTAAGGTTTTCAACAACGATAGCAACGGGTCTTTTGCCGATTGCCTTTTCGTTAAAATTGTCATCGCCTGTAAGCGGGTTGTAGGTTTTAATTGCTTCAGTAGTGGTAACCGTTGTGGTTTCTGTTGTAGTTTCAGGCTCCTCCTGCTTTGAACAGCCGAAAAGCGCTAAAATAAGTATTGCTGCAAGCAGCAAAGCAGTAAATTTTTTCATAAAAATTAAATCCTTTCATTTAAGTACATTACTAAATATACCATATATCGACAGATATTGCAAGAATTTGTTTG